>CAXTBU010000069.1:0-10961 GCA_964242885.1 uncultured Actinomycetales bacterium | reverse complement strand
CGCAGCGTCCCGACCGTTGCCAGGCACGCCGCGACGAGCCAGGCGGCCGTCCGCGCCAGGTGGGCCCGGGTGAGCCGGCGGTGCTCGAGCGGGTCGAAACCGCCGGCGAGCGCGGCGTGCCGGGGCACCGCGACGACGACGGTGAGTGCGACGGTCGCCGCCGCGGCGAGCGCGTGCAGGGCGGCCAGCGCGACGGCCGCGGCGCCCTCCCCCGGCGCGGTGACCAGCCAGCCGACGGTGGCGACGCCCTCGACCGCCCACGCCGGGGCGACCGCTGCGGTGATGGCGGCCTGGTGCCGGCGGTGGTGGTCGGCCCACCGGTCCGCGCCGACGCGGGCGAACCCCGGGTACACGACGAGCGCGACGGTGACCGCGAGCCCGGTGAGGTACCAGCCGGCGGCCGCGGCGGCCAGGGCCCAGGTGCTGTCGGCAGGCATCAGGTCATCCTCGCCAGGTCAGCGCAGTTCGCCGGCGATCTCCCGGGCCCGGTCCCGGGCGGCCTCCAGCGCGGCCAGCATGGCGGCCCGGACCCCGTGGTTCTCCAGCTCGCGGATCGCGCTGATCGTCGTGCCCGCCGGCGACGTCACCGCCTCCCGCAGCGTCACCGGGTGCTCGCCGGACTCCCGCAGCAGCAGGGCCGAGCCGACGGCGGTCTGCACGATCAGGTCGTGCGCCAGCTGGCGTGGCAGGCCGAGCAGGATGCCCGCGTCGGTCATCGCCTCGACCAGGAAGAAGAAGTACGCCGGCCCCGAGCCGGACAGCGCCGTCACCGCGTCCTGCTGCGACTCCGGCACCCGCACGGTCCGCCCGAGCGGGTCCAGCAGCCGCTCGACGGTTGCCAGGTCCGCCTCGGTCGCGTGCGCACCGGCGGAGATCGCCGACATCCCCTGGGCGATCCGCGCGGGCGTGTTCGTCATCACCCGGACCACCCGGGTGCCGGCGGGCAGCCGGTCGGCGACGAAGGCCGACCCGAGCCCCGCGACGACGGAGACCACCAGGCGCCCGGCGGGCAGCACCGGAGCCACCTGGTCCAGCAGCGCGGCGGCGTCCTGCGGCTTCACCGCGAGGACGAGGACGTCGGCGACGGCGGCGACCCGGTCGGCCGTGTCCGTTCCGATGCCGTACCGCTCGGCCAGCTCCCGCGCCCGCTCCGGCCGGCGGGCGGCGGCCAGCAGCCGGTCGGCCGGCCAGCCGCCCCGGAGCAGGCCGGCGACCAGGATCTCGCCGAGCTTCCCGGCACCGAGCACCCCGACCAGCGGCCGCGGCGGCACAGCCGCGGCGACGGCCTGCTCGGTCACGAGCGGCCGACCAGCGCCCGGGCGAAGAAGGCGATGTTCGCCGGCCGCTCGGCCAGGCGCCGGACCAGGTAGCCCCACCACTGGGAGCCGAACGGGACGTAGACGCGGACGCCGAAGCCGGACGCGGCCAACCGCAGCTGCTCGGCCGGCCGGATGCCGTAGAGCATCTGGTACTCCCAGTCCTGGGGACCACGGCCGGACCGGACGGCCAGCGCGTCGGCGATCGCGACGAGGCGGGGGTCGTGGGTGGCGACCATCGGCCGCCCGGACCCGGCCATCAGCAGCCCCAGGCAGCGGACGTAGGACAGGTCGACCTCGCGCCGGCTGCCGAACGCGACGTCGTCGGGCTCGTCGTAGGCGCCCTTGCAGAGGCGGACGCGGGCGCCCTCGGCGGCGAGCGCTGCGCAGTCGGCCTCGGTGCGGCGCAGGTAGGACTGGACGACGGCCCCGGCGTCGGGGAAGTCGGCGCGCAGCTCGCGGACGATGGCCAGCGTCTGCCCGGTCCGGGTGGAGTCCTCCATGTCGATTGTCACCGTCGTCCCGGCGTTGCGGGCCGCGGTGCAGATCTCCCGCGCGCCGGCCAGGGCGCGGTCGGGGCCGTCGCCGGGCAGGCCGAGGCCGAGCGCGGACAGCTTCACCGACACCTCGGCCCGCGCGCCCAGGCCCGTCGCGGACAGCTCGGCGAGCAGCGCCGTGTAGGCCGACACCGCCGCGGCCGCGGACGCCGGGTCGGTGGTGTCCTCCCCGAGGTGGTCCAGCGAGACGTCGAGGCCCGCGCCGGTCAGCTCACCGACGGTCCGCAGCGCGTCGGACCGGTCCTCGCCCGCGACGAACCGGCGCACGACCGACGCCGCCACCGGCGCGGCGGTCACCACCGACGCGAGGCGCTGGTCGGCGGCGGCCGCCAGGACGGCGCGGCGGACCACCGCGGACGGGGCGATCCGATCCAGGGCTACCGACACCGGGCCGAACCTACCGGCCGGTCGCGGCCCTGGCGGCCCCGTCCGGGCGCGGAACGTGAATTACGCAACCCCGGGTTACCCGAATGCGGCCCGGCGCGTAGGGTCGCGATCGTTCAGGGAAGGCAACCCTTCCCGCGTCCCCTGCCCAGGCCCCGGGAGACCCCGTGCTGCCCACGTTCGTGATCGGCCTGCGCGAAGGCGTCGAGGCCTCGCTGATCGTCGGCATCGTCGCCGCGTTCCTCGTCCGCGAGGGCCGCCGGGACGCCCTGCGGTCGATGTGGGTGGGCGTCGGACTGGCCGTCGCGCTGTGCCTGGGCGTCGGCGTCGCGCTGGGCGCGGTGCAGCAGGAGCTGGCGCCGAAGCCGCGCGAGGCCTTCGAGGGTGTCCTCGGCCTGGTCGCGGTGGTCCTGGTCACCTCGATGATCATCTGGATGCGCCGGCACGCGCGGACGCTGCGCAGGGGCCTGGAGGCATCGGCGCGCAGCGCACTGGCCAGGGGCACGACGACGGGCCTGGTGGTGATGGCCTTCCTGGCGGTGCTCCGCGAGGGCTTCGAGACCGCGGTGTTCCTGCTCGCGCAGTTCAACGCCGCCGACGGCAACGCGGCCGTCGGTGCCGTCGGGGCGGTCCTGGGCATCCTCGCCGCGACGGTGCTCGGCTACGCCATCTACCGGGGCGGGGTCCGCGTCGACCTCGGCCGGTTCTTCACCGTCACCGGCGTCGTGCTCGTCTTCATCGCCGCCGGGTTGGTCGTCAACGCGATCGGCTCGCTGAACGAGGCCGGCCTGGTGACGGTCGGGCGCGCGGAGGCCTTCGACCTGTCGTGGCTGGTGCAGCCGGGCACTCCGGCCGCCGCCCTGCTGACCGGCCTGCTCGGCCTGCCCAGCTACCCGATCGTCGTCCAGGTGCTGGCCTGGTTCGCCTACCTGGTTCCGATGCTCGCCGTCGTGCTGTGGCCGTCGCGCCGCCGGCCGGCGCGGGCGCCGTTGACCCCCGCCGCCGCGCCGCCCGCGTCGGCCTCCGTCTGAGCTGTCGCCAACCACCTGATGAGGACACCCATGCGCACCGCCTCCGCCGTCCGTTCCGCGGCCGCTGCCACGCTCGTCCTGGCGCTCGGCGCGACCGTCGGCGGCTGTGGCCTGACCCGGTCCACCGCCGAGCCGGCCGCGACCGTCAGCGGCGCGGCGGCGGCCACCACCGTCACGGTGGAGATCACCGACGCCGGCTGCACGGCCGAGCCGGCCTCGGTGCCGGCCGGTCCCGTCACCTTCCGGGTCGCCAACGTCAGCGGCTCGAAGGTCAGTGAGGCCGAGCTGCAGGACGGCGGCCTGGCGGTCGGCGAGCAGGAGAACCTCACCCCGGGCCTGACCGGCACGTTCTCCCTGCTGCTGCCGGGCGGGGACCACGACTACGAGATCTGGTGTCCGGGGGCGAAGACCGACCGGACGGCGTTCGAGGTCACCGGCACCGCGACCGAGAACTGGCGCGACGACCCGGCGCAGGTGGCGGCCGTCGCCGCGTACAAGACGTTCGTGTCCCGGCAGGCCGACCTGCTCGTCACCGAGGTGCGCCGGTTCACCGCGGCCGTCGACGCGGGGAAGGTCGCCGAGGCCCAGTCGCTGTTCGCGACCGCCCGCCGCCCGTACGAGCGCATCGAGTCCGTCGCGGAGACGTTCGGCGACCTGGACCCGAGGATCGACGGCCGGATCGACGACGCGCCCAGCGCCGCGGAGTTCACCGGGTTCCACCGCATCGAGCAGGCGCTGTGGGATCGCCGGTCGACCGCCGGTCTGAAGCCCGTCACCGCGAAGCTGAACGCCGACGTCGCGACGCTCGCCAAGCGCGTCCGCGCGACCGACCTGCAGCCCGCTCAGGTGGCCAACGGCTCGACGACGCTGATCAACGAGGTGCAGACCTCGAAGATCACCGGCGAGGAGGACCGCTACTCCCACATCGACCTGGCCGACTTCGAGGCCAACGTCGACGGCGCGGCGCAGGCATACGCGGTGCTGGAGCCGGTGTTGCAGCGCAAGCAGCCGGAGCTGGTCCAGCAGATCCGGGCGCAGCTGGCGGCGACCGACAAGGCGCTGGCGCGGTACGCACGGTCCCCCGGCCACGCGGACAGCGGCTACGTGGACTACCGGACGGTGACCCAGCCGGAACGCCAGCAGCTGTCCCGGCAGGTGAACGTGCTCGCCGACGTGCTGTCGAAGATGAGCGGGGTGCTGACCTGAGCACCGGGTCGGGCAGGGCCGGTGCGGGCACGGGAGGGAGTGGACGGATGAGCGGCGGGGTGAGCCGGCGGGGACTGCTGGGCCGGGTCGGCCTGGTCGGTGCCGGCGCGCTGGTGGCCGGGGGCGGCGTCGTGGTCGCCGACCGCGCGGACGCGCTCGGCCTGGGCGAGGCGGCCACGGTGCCGGACGTCGTCCCGTTCGTCGACGGGAACCACCAGGCCGGGATCGCGACGCCGTCGCAGAACCGGCTGGTGCTGGCGGCGTTCGACGTCGTCGGCGACGCCGGGTCGCTGCGCCGGACCCTGTCGCTGTGGACGGCGGCGGCCCGCGCGATGACGGCCGGGCAGCCCGTCCCTGGGTCCGCGGGCGGCGACTTCACCGCGCCCGCCGACACCGGCGAGGCGGTCGGCCTGCCCACCGCGAACCTCACCGTGACCGTCGGCTACGGCCCGGACCTGTTCACCCGCTCACTCGGTCTGGCCGGTCGCCGGCCGGCACAGCTCGCCACGCTGCCCCCGCTGCCGCACGAGACCCTCCAGCCGGCCTACACCGGCGGCGCGGTCGTGGTGCAGGCGTGCGCCGACGACCCGCAGGTCGCCTTCCACGCGGTCCGCAACCTGTCGCGGATCGCCTCCGGGACCCTGGCGCTGCGGTGGCTGCAGCAGGGCTTCGGGCGGACCTCGTCGACGTCGGAGAGCCAGCCGACCGAGCGCAACCTGATGGGCTTCAAGGACGGCACCCGCAACGTCAAGTCCGAGGACCCCGCGACGATGGACCGCTGGGTGTGGGCGGGCGAGGAGTCCGGCCAGGACTGGATGGCCGGCGGCAGCTACTTCGTCGTCCGGCGGATCCGGATGCTGCTCGAGCAGTGGGACCGCGACTCCCTCGGCGACCAGCAGGCGGTGTTCGGCCGGACCAAGACCGAGGGAGCACCGCTCACCGGGGCGCACGAGTTCGACGCCCCCGACTTCGCCGCGACCGGCTCCGGCGGCGACTTCGTGGTGCCGGCCAACGCCCACATCCGGCTCGCGGCCCCGGAGAACAACGGCGGGCTGCACATCCTGCGGCGCGGGTTCTCCTACACCGACGGGGTCGACCAGCGCACGCTGCTGCTGGACTCCGGCCTGCTGTTCCTGGCGTTCATGCGCGACCCGGACCAGTTCGTGCGGCTGCAGCGGATCCTCGGCCGCAACGACGCGCTGAACGAGTACATCCTCCACGTCGGGTCGGCCCTGTTCGCCTGCCCCCGCGGGCTGCGCGACGGCGAGGACTGGGCCAGCCAGCTGTTCGGCTGAGCAGCTCGACCGGCGACAGCGGACGCCCGGGGAGCACTGCTCTTCCATCCGAGGAGCTGCCCGTGGTCGCTGGTGCGGGGCGGGTGTCGGACGAGTGGCGCTCGCCAGCCGGCGCTCGATGATCAGGTCGCGGCGTACCGCTCGAGGGCGGCCCGGTCGAGCAGGCGGAAGGCCCCGTCGGCCTGAGCAGTGATCCAGCCTCTGCGTTGGAGCAGGCCCAGGGCCCGGTTGACCGACTGTCGGGTCGCGCCGAGGAGCGCGGCGAGCTCGGACTGGGACATGCGGAGGGCGGCCTTGGTCGACGGCGGTGGCGCGGCGTCGAGAAGCATCTTGGCGACCCTGCGGGGAAGGTCGAGGAACACCAGGTCGGCGGTCGCTCCGGTGAGGCGGCGGACCGTTCCAGCCAGGTCTCGGGCGATCGCCAGGACAGCGTCGGGGTGGGAGCCGAGGAAGTCCAGGACCGCCGCGGCAGGGACCGCCGCCAGTTCGACCGGGTCGAGGGCCTCGGCACCGGCGGAGCGCGGGCCGCCGTCGAGGATGGCGAGCTCGCCGAGGGTCTCGCCGGGGCCCAGCACAGCCAGGACGAGGCTGTCCCCGTTCGGGGAGGTCACCAGGACGCGGATCCGCCCAGCGGCGACGACGTACAGGTGGTCGGTCGGCTCACCCGCGACGAACAGGATCTGCCCCCGGGCCAGGCGTCGTGTGTGTGCGGCGTGGGCCAGCCGGTCCACCGCTGGACCGTCGGCACCGGAGGTCAGGTTCAGGTCGGCGAGCAGGTCCCGATACGGCACGAGGGGAACGTAAGCACGTCGCGGCCTCGGCGGACAGCCGCTGCCGGTCGTGCCTGGTCGGCACTGCTGGACGCCCGCCGGACCCGTGGTCACGGACCCTGCGGCCACCTGGGCTCGCCGGCTGACCGCGTCGCGTCGGACGAGCAACGGCGTGCGCCTGTCCTGTCGCCAACGTGACAGAACGACTGTCCAGCGGGCTACAGACGCCAGCGGCGAACCCGGGAACCGTTCAACCCAAGAGGCACACCGACCGCCGCGCACCCCGGGAGGACATCCGCATGAGCAAGACCCAGCTCGCCACCGAGAACCACGACCGACAGACCGCAGACGCCGCCGGACCCGCAGCGCACACCAGCGGGGTCCACGGACGGGTGACGGGGGCCGAACCCGAGCCTGTCGGATCCCGCCAACGGTCGGGCAGCCGCACCACCCCGCTGGCCGGCGCCGTTCGGACGCTGCGCTGGTGGGGCCGCTCGGTGCGACCGGCCCCGACGAGGCCGGACGAGCGGCCGCTGAGCGCGTCGAGGGACATCGCCCGCGTCCGGGTCGGCGCGGTCGTCGGCACCGTGGCCGTCCTTCTCGGCGGCACCGTCGCCGCGGCGTCGCCGGCTCAGGCCTACCAGTACGCCCAGGGCGGCGCGACTGGCGGATCCGGGGTCAACGACGTGAAGTGTCGCTACCTCAACCAGTGGGGCGTCGTCCGCGCTGAGGTCGCCCCTCCTGTCGCCTACGCGTCCAACCGGACGATCGGCTGGGGCAACGACGCCCAGTACGTGCGCTACCGCCTGTTCGCGGTGGACGTCCGCACCGGCGCGACAGTGGCCACCAGCGGCTACAGCGGTTACGCACTCGCGCGCGACAACGTACCGACGACCTGGTCGGGCACCGACCAGATGTCGGTGACATGGCGCTCGATCTACCGGATCGAGACCCGGATCGAGTTCTTCAACGGCCGCACCGGTGCCTTCGAGGGCTGGAGCGCGCACCGCGCGGACAAGTACTGGTACTACAACGGCTACGTGACCTACCCGACTGGACCGATGAGCTCCTGCGCCAAGCTCTGACCGAGCACCGACGACCCCGATCCGCCGGACGGCCACGTCGGGCGGATCGGGGTGCCGGAGGCCGGGTCGGTCGTGGTCTTCCCGTCCGGGCGGTCACCTCCCCGGTGTGCACCGTCGCCGTTCTGCTCGCCCCGCTGGTGGTCGCTGCCGACCGACGAACGACCCGGGCGGCGGCCGAGGCGGCCGAGCGGGTGCCGATCGTCGCGAAGGTACCGCTGTTCGCCGGGTCGTCGCGTCCGGTCCTGGAACGGCTCGCCGCAGCGATGACCGCCGAGGCGCTCCCGGCCGGCCAGGCCCTCATCCGGGAGGGTGAACCGGCCGATGCGTTGTGGGTGCTTGCGGAAGGATCGCTGGTAGTGGCCGCGAGCACCAGGGGCACTGGCGATCCGATACCCGACGTCAGCGCGCCGGACGTCGTCGGCGAGATCGGCGTGCTGCGGGGCATTCCGCGCACCGCGACCGTCACCACCCGGACCGCGTGCACCCTGTGGCGGCTCGGCGCTGCCGACTTCCTGGCGGCGGTCGAACCAGAGCGCCGCTCGCTCGCCCTGGTCGGCCCGGTCGCGGCCCGCCTCGCCCGCACCCATCCCGACCTGGCCGACCCGACCAGCTGACGAGCCCGGTGCTCGGACAGGAACGCGCGTCCCCGCACCCGTCGATCAGGCGTCCGCCCTGGGCAACGGCCTCGATGGGACCGTCGAGGCATCGACGCTCTCGGAGGTCGACCAGTCGGGCAGGTCCGGAAGCGGGTGGCCCCTGGCGGCGTTCGCGACGTGGTCGGCGACACCGGCGCCGACCTGTGCGCGGAGGTCGCCCTCCAACGCCGTGAGGTCGTACCCGACGTCGTACGGCACGACGAACGGACCACGGTTGCCGCCAACCAGCGCGGCAAGGCGCAGTGCCTCGGTCGGGTCGTCCTCCATGATCTGGACCGAGCGTTCGAGCAGACAAGCAAGGATCACCGGCAACCCCGGGACCTCGCAGCCCGCGACGAGCGCCCATCCGGTCGCCAGCGACCGCTCCGCCTGCTGGCGGTGGCCGAGTTCGCGCTGGACAACGGCGAGCAACCACCACGCTTCAGCGCCGTGAACGACGTCGAGGTCCGGCGGCTGCCTCCCCAACGCGTCCTCAAGGAGCTCGCCCGCTGCTGTGAGCCGCCCGAGGCCTCGGTGCAGCGACGCCTCGACGCACGCCGCCCACAGCGCGTAGGCGGGCATCGCATCGTCGCGCAAGGTCACGTGTGCGTCTCGGATGTGAGAGAACGCGGTATCGAAGTCTCCAAGTGCGGCCCGAACCTGAGCTGCCAAGAGGAGACCGAAGACCCCGTTGTCCGTCCCGTCCAGTCCGGGCACCTCGTGATGGTCGAACGGCTCGACCGCGGCAGCCGCTTCAGAATATCGTCCCATCGCGGTAAGCAGCTCGGCCAGGTCCATCAGGTGGTAGGCGCGGTCGAGCCCGGCCGACGCGTCGACTGCCGCTCGGAGCCTCCTCAACGTCGACTCCGGCTCGAGATGGCGGAACGCCGAGACCGAGAAGCCGAGTAGGTGGTCGATGTGCCACCGTGGCACCCGAGGGCTGACCGGTTCGGGCTGGGACAGGAGCTCGTCGAGCTCGCGCCGGACCAGAGCGAGTTCCGTCCGTCGAAAGGTGACCAGCGGCATCTGGGCAAGGGTGTACATCAGCACGGAGCGGTCGGCCACCTGCCGAGCCATGGCGACCGCGTCGCGTCCCAGCTCCAGAGCGCGCCTTGTGTACCCCTGCTCGAAGGTGAGTCTCTGTGCCCTGAGGAGAGCTCCTCCAGTAGTTGGCTTCCACGACTCCTCGAGCGCGGCATCGAGGAGCGCTTTCCCTTCGCTGAAAGAACCGGCGAGCGCGAAGCAGGACGTGGATGCCACGATCATCTCGACCCATGCGTCGTGGTCGTCGTCCGCGGCAAGCGATTGTATGGCGAGGCGGACGTTGGGCAGCTCGGTCACCCCGACCTGTCGAGCCCCCTCTCGGTCCGCGCGCGTGTACGCCGGCGGAACGACGGTCCGAGCCCGGTAGTGGTCGGCGTGGCGTCGCAAGAGGGTCGTCGGTCCGCACGTCGCCTGGAGTCGCTCGGTGGCGTATTCGCGGATGGACACGAGCAGGTCGTACCGGTCATCCGGCTGGTCCTGCGTGGCGGGATGCACCCGCAGAAGGCTGCGGTCGACCAGGTCGGTGATGCCGTCGAGGACATCGACATCGATCTCGTCGTCGAGTGCGGGGCCGCACACCGCTTCGGCAGCGTCCAGGGTGAAGGTGCCCGGGAAGACGGACAGCCGGTCCAGCAAGGCCTGCTGATCCGGGTCGAGCGCGTCGTAGGACCAGGCGATCGTCGCCCGCAGGGTCTGGTGCCGCGCGGGGAGGTCGCGGCTGCCGCCGGTCAGCATCTTCAGGGCGTTCTCCAACCGGGGGAGCAGTGCTTCCGGGGACAGCATCCGCGTGCGGGCGGCAGCGAGTTCGAGGGCGAGTGGTAGGCCGTCGAGGCGGGCGCAGATCGCCGCGACAGCGGCCGCGTTGTGCGGGGTGAGGGTGAAGTCGGGCCGGGCCGCGGCGGCCCTGGCCAGGAACAGCGAGACTGCGGCGAAGGTCGACAGCCGGCCGACCTCCGCCTCGGACAGCGGGGGTCGCGGCGGCGGCGGTACCGGCAACGGCGCAAGCGGGAACACCTGCTCCCCACGGACCCGGAGGGGTTCCCGGCTGGTCACCAGGAGATGGACATCCGGACCGGCGGCGGCGATCTCGGCGACCGTGCGCGCCGCGTCGGGCAGCAGCTGCTCGAGGTTGTCCAGCACCAGCATCAGGTGTTCGTCGCGCAGGCCGGCGAGCAGCGCAGGTAGTGGACCGCCGCTCGTCTCGGCGATGCCGAGGGTGGTGGCGACCAGGGACGGGAGCTGCGCGGGGTCGTCGACCGCAGACAGGTCGACGAACCAGACTCCGTCCCCGTCGCCCGTGGCACGTTCGGCGGCGACCTGCAGGGCAAGGCGGGTCTTGCCCATCCCCCCGAACCCGGTGACCGTGACCAGCCGTTCCCGGCCGACCAGGTCGACCAGGTCGCGGACCTCACGGTCCCGGCCCACGAAACTGGACACCTGCACCGGCAGGTTGTGCCGGGCGCGGTCCAGGCTCGCCAACGCGGGGAACTCGGAAACCAACCCGTCGATCACGAGCTGGTGGACGTCTTCGGGCCGGGTCAGGTCCTTCATCCGGTGCTCACCCAGATCCCGCACTCCGATCCCGTCCGGGAGCCGGTCCCGGACCAGCTCCCAGGTCGCCGCCGACAGCAGCACCTG
>CAXTBU010000068.1:9057-17266 GCA_964242885.1 uncultured Actinomycetales bacterium | reverse complement strand
CTTCATCTTCACCGAGCGCAACGGCATCTACATCATCGACCTGCAGCAGTCGCTGGGGTACATCGACACCGCCTTCGAGTTCGTCAAGCAGACCGTCGCCCACGGCGGCACGATCCTGTTCATCGGCACCAAGAAGCAGGCGCAGGAGGCCATCGCCAACGAGGCCCGCCGCGTCGGGATGCCCTTCGTCAACCAGCGGTGGCTGGGCGGGAT
Organism: uncultured Actinomycetales bacterium; assembly: GCA_964242885.1. GTDB lineage: Bacteria > Actinomycetota > Actinomycetes > CAXTBU01 > CAXTBU01 > CAXTBU01. The sequence goes on along the minus strand of CAXTBU010000068.1, from coordinate 17,053 downwards.
GCTCACCAACTTCCAGACCGTCAGCAAGCGGATCGCGCGGTTGAAGGAGCTGGAGGAGATCGACTTCAGCGACGTCGCCGCCTCCGGGCTGACGAAGAAGGAACTGCTCGGCCTGGAGCGGGAGAAGGACAAGCTGTCCCGCACCCTGGGCGGCATCCGCGACATGGGCAAGGTCCCCAGCGCGGTCTGGATCATCGACACCAACAAGGAGCACCTCGCCGTCGACGAGGCCCGCAAGCTGGGCATCCCGATCATCGCGGTGCTCGACACCAACTGTGACCCGGACCAGGTCGACTACAAGGTCCCGGGCAACGACGACGCGATCCGGTCGGTGGCCCTGCTCACCCACGTCGTGGCCGAGGCCGCGGCGCAGGGCGTCCTGGCCCGGCACAACTCCCGCAACGGCCAGAACGGTCAGGGCAGCACCCAGACCGCGGAGGTCGAGCCGCTGGCCGACTGGGAGCGCGAACTGCTCGAGCAGAGCGGCGCCCCGGCACCGGCTCAGCCGGCGGCGCCCGCTGCCGACGCAACGCTCGCCGACGCGCCCGCGCCGGCCGACGCGACGCCCGCCGACGTGCCGACGACGGATGTCACGCCCGCCGCGGACAGCGCGCCGGCGGACGCCGCGAGCGCCGAGCCCGCACCCGCGGGGCCCGCACCCGCCGAGCCCGCACCCGCGGAGCCCGTGCCTGCCGAGCCCGCACCCGCGGCGAGCTGACCGACCGACACGACCGAGCACGACCGGCGGACGCTCCGCCCGGTCCCGACGCCCACCCCGGACCTGTACCGGGGTGGGCGTCGGCCGGTGCGGGACCGACCGCCGCCCAGCACGACACGGAGCAACGGGCCGGGTGGACCGGCCCAGACCAGGAGGACGAGATGGCTGACTTCACCGCCGCCGACGTCAAGGCCCTGCGCGACCTCACCGGCGCCGGGATGATGGACTGCAAGCGCGCGCTCACCGAGGCCGACGGCGACCAGACCCGGGCGATCGAGATCCTCCGGATCCGGGGCGCGGCCAAGGCCGAGAAGCGCGGCGCGGAGCGCGACGCCAGCAACGGCCTGGTGGCCGCCGCCGACGGCGCGATGATCGAGCTCGCCTGCGAGACCGACTTCGTCGCGAAGAACGACAGGTTCCAGGCGCTGGCCGCCGACATCGTGGCGCTGGCCGCGAGCTCGGAGTCCGACAGCGTCGAGGCGCTGACGACCCGGACCCTGCCGGACGGCACGGTCGTGGCCGAGGCGATCGCCAACCTCAACGCGCTCATCGGCGAGAAGCTCGAACTGCGCCGCGTCGCCTACTTCGGCGGCGACGTCACCACCTACCTGCACCGCCGCAACCCGGACCTGCCGCCCCAGGTCGGCGTGCTGATCGCCTACAGCGGCTCCAACGCCGACGCGGAGCAGGTCGCCCGCGGCACCGCCATGCAGGTGGCCGCGATGCGCCCGACCTACCTGGCCCGCGAGGACGTCCCCGACGAGGTCGTGGCCAAGGAGCGCGAGATCGCCGAGGCCACGGCGCGCGAGGAGGGCAAGCCGGACAAGGCGATCCCGCGGATCGTCGAGGGCCGGCTGTCCGGGTTCTTCAAGGACTCGGTGCTGCTGGAGCAGGCGTCCGTCCAGGACCAGCACAAGACGGTCACGGACCTGCTCGACGACGCGGGCGTCAAGGTGCACGGCTTCGCGCGGTTCGAGGTCGGCGCGGCCTGAGCCGATTGCCCGGGGCCGAGCGGCGACAGCCGCGAGGCCGGACCCGCCCCCCGAGCCCCGACCCAGCCGTGCCGACCGCAGGGAGACCCACGATGACGCCACCCCGACTCCACCTCGCCGACGACCGGACCGCTGACCGGCCAGACGTCGGGCCGTTCGGCCGGGTGGTGCTCAAGCTGTCCGGCGAGGCCTTCGGCGGCGGGGCCATCGGGGTCGACCCTGACGTGGTCCAGCAGATCGCCCAGCAGATCGCGGTCCTGGTCGCCGACGGTGTCCAGGTCGCCGTCGTCACCGGCGGCGGGAACTTCTTCCGCGGTGCGGAGCTGCAGCAGCGCGGCATCGACCGGGCGCGCGGGGACTACATGGGCATGCTCGGCACGGTGATGAACTGCCTGGCGCTGCAGGACTTCCTGGAGCGGACCGGCGTCGCGACGCGGGTGCAGACCGCGATCACGATGGGCCAGGTCGCCGAGCCCTACATCCCGCGCCGGGCGGTCCGGCACCTGGAGAAGGGCCGCGTGGTCATCTTCGGCGCCGGTGCCGGGCTGCCCTACTTCTCCACCGACACCGTCGGCGCCCAGCGCGCCCTGGAGATCGGCGCCGACGCGCTGTTCATGGGCAAGCAGGGCGTCGACGGCGTCTACGACCACGACCCGCGGACCCACCCCGACGCGAAGCGGTTCGACCGGCTGTCCTACGACGAGTTCCTGTCCCGCGGGCTGAAGGTCGCCGACTCCACGGCGATCAGCCTGTGCCGGGACAACTCGCTGCCGGTGCTGTTCTTCGGACTGGCCGGCGACGACAGCATCGTCGCGGCCGTCCGCGGGGAGCGCGTCGGCACGGTGCTCGTGCCGTGAACCGCCCGACGCGCGGTGCGAGCATGGACCGGACACCGCAGCAGTGGAGGAGCAGATGAGCACCGAGGAAACGCTGTTCGACGCCGAGGACAAGATGGACAAGGCGATCGGCGTCGCACGCGACGAGCTGGCCGCGATCCGCACCGGCCGCGCCCACCCGGCGATGTTCACCAAGCTCAACGCCGAGTACTACGGCACGCCGACGCCGCTGCAGCAGCTGGCCACGATCACCATCCCGGAGCCGCGGATGGTGCTCATCTCGCCCTACGACAAGTCGGCGATGAACTCGATCGAGCGGGCGATCCGCGAGTCCGACCTGGGCGTCAACCCCGGCAACGACGGCGTCAACATCCGCGTGGTGCTCCCGCAGCTGACAGAGGAGCGCCGCCGGGAGTTCGTGAAGATCGCCCGCTCCAAGGCAGAGGAGTCCCGGGTGACCGTCCGCGGCATCCGGCGCAACGCCAAGGACGAGCTGGACCGCCTGGTCAAGGACGGCGAGGTCGGCGAGGACGACGTGGCGCGGGCGGAGAAGACGCTCGAAGCGCTCACGAAGCGGCACGTCGACGGCGTCGACGACCTGCTGCGCAACAAGGAAGCCGAGCTCCTCGAGCGGTGAGCCGTGCCACCCGACGTCGACAGGCGGCGGATGACACCCGGGCGGCGACAGGGGGGCAGGTGATGGCGCGCGACACGGCGACGTCGGTCGTCTCCGGCCCGGATGGTCCCGACGCGGGTCCGGCCGACGGTCCGAGCGGGCCCGGGGGGAGCGGCCCGCTGCGCCCGCCCGTCGCGACCCCGGATCCGGGGCCCGGTGACCGCGGCGAGCGGGTGCTGGCGCGAGCCTCCGGCCGGGCCGGGCGCAACCTGACCTCGGCCGTCGGAATCGGGCTGGGACTGGGCGCGCTGATCCTGCTCAGCCTGTTCGTGGTCCGGCAGGTGTTCGCCGTCGTCGCGACGGTGGCCGCGGTGATCGCTGTGCTGGAGGTCGCGGGGGCGCTGGCCGGCCGGGCGATCATCATCCCGCGGCTGCCGGTGCTCGCCTCGACCGTGGGGATCCTGGCCGCCGCCCTGTTCGGCGGTCCCGACGCCCTCGTCATCGTGTTCGGGCTGGCGGTGACCGCCATCGTCAGCTGGACGTTGGTCGCCCCGGTCCGTCATCCCCGGTCACCGACCGGGATCGGCGCCGGCCCGCGGTCGGTGCCGAACGCGGGGGACACCGCGGCGGCCGTGTTCACCACCGCCTACGTGCCGCTGCTGGCCGCCTTCGCGTTGCTGCTGCTGCGCCAGCCGGACGGCGACGTCCGGGTGCTCACGCTGATCCTGCTGGTCGTCTGCAGCGACACCGGCGGCTTCGTCGCCGGCGTGCTGTGGGGTCGCCACCCGCTCGCGCCGCGGATCAGCCCGAAGAAGTCGTGGGAGGGCCTGGGGGGGTCCGCGGTCGCGGCGGTGCTCGCCGGGATCGCGTCGGTCGTGCTGTTCTTCGACGCCCCCTGGTGGGAGGGCGTGCTGCTCGGCGTGGTCACCGTCGTCGTCGCGACCCTCGGTGACCTGGGGGAGTCGATGATCAAGCGGGACCTGGAAATCAAGGACATGAGTTCGTTGTTGCCAGGACACGGCGGGCTGATGGACCGGATGGACTCGCTGCTGGCCGCCGCGCCCGTCGTGTGGCTGGTGCTGACGTTCCTCGTCAGCCCGGTCCCGCACCCGTGGCGCTGAGGCGGCCCGCCGTGGACCGCACGGGACCACCGCACGACCCGCCCGACCCGACTGCTGAGGACCTGACGTGACTGCTGCTGCCCCCGCCGACGCACCCGTGGCGCCGCCGGCCGGAACCGGCACGCCGGTCGAGATCGGGTTCGGCCCGAAGCCGCGGCGCAGCCGGGCCTCGGTCCCGCGCCACCTCGCCGACCTGGACCCGGCCGGCCGCAAGGCCGCCGCCGCCGAGGCCGGGGACTCCCCGTTCCGCGGCGCGCAGGTCGCCGCCCACTACTTCGGCCGCCTCGAGGCCGACCCGTCGCAGTGGACCGACATCCCGGCCGCCTCCCGGCAGCGGCTCGCCGACGCGCTGACCCCGCCGCTGATGACCCGCGCGCGGACGCTGGTCGCCGATGGCGGTGCGACCGTCAAGGACGTCTGGCGGCTCACCGACGGCGCGCTCGTCGAGTCCGTGCTGATGCGCTACCCCGGCCGGGACACCGTCTGCGTGTCCAGCCAGGCCGGCTGCGGGATGAACTGCCCGTTCTGTGCCACCGGCCAGGCCGGGCTGACCCGCAACCTGACCGCCGCGGAGATCGTCGACCAGGTCGTCGCCGCCGCCCGCTCGCTGTCGCGCGGCGAGGTCGCGGGCGGCCCCGGCCGCCTGGACAACGTGGTGTTCATGGGCATGGGCGAGCCGCTGGCCAACTACAAGGCCGTCGTGTCCGCCGTCCGGACGCTGATCACGCCGGCACCGGACGGGCTCGGCCTGTCCCGGCGGCACGTCACCGTCTCCACGGTCGGGCTGGTCCCGGCGATGGACAAGCTGGCCGACGAGGACCTGGGAGTCCGGCTCGCGCTGTCGCTGCACGCCCCCGACGACGAGCTGCGCGACGAGCTGATCCCGGTCAACACCCGCTGGAAGGTCGGGGAGGCGCTGGACTCTGCCCGCCGCTACTTCGACGCCACCGGGCGTCGGGTGTCCATCGAGTATGCCCTGATCAAGGACATGAACGACCAGGCGTTCCGGGCCGCGCTGCTCGCCCGCGAGCTCAAGGCCCGCGGCGGGACGGGCTGGGTGCACGTCAACCCGATCCCGCTGAACCCGACCCCGGGCTCGAAGTGGACGGCGTCGGACCCGGCCGTCGAGGCGGAGTTCGTCGGAACCCTGCTGCGCGCCGGCATCGCGACCACTGTCCGCGACACCCGCGGCCGGGACATCGACGGCGCCTGCGGCCAGCTCGCCGCCCAGGTCTGATCCGCCCGGCGGTGCCTGCTCCATCCGGCCCTGCGGTCCCGGCCGGCCGGGTCCCGGCGGTCCTGACCGTCACCTGCCCGGACCGGCGCGGCATCGTCGCGGCGGTGGCCGGCTGCCTGGCCGGCGCCGGCGCGACCATCGTCGACAGCCAGCAGTTCGGTGACCCGACGACCGGGCGGTTCTTCATGCGGGTCGCGGTCGCCGACGAGGCCGTCGCCGCTCCAGCGGGAGGCGGCGAGGCGGCGGGCGACGGCTGGGCGCCGGTGCGCGCGGCGTTCGCCGGACCCGACGGCCCCGCCGAGCGGTTCGCGATGGACTGGCAGCTCGCGCCCGCCGACACCGACCGGCCGGTGGTCGTGCTGGTGTCCACCCAGGGCCACTGCCTCAACGACCTGCTCTACCGCCAGGAGGTCGGTGCGCTGCCCGGCAGGATCGCCGCCGTCGTCGGGAACCACCGCGACTGCGAGCCGATCGCCGCCCGGCACGGCGTCCCGTTCACCCACGTGCCCACCACCGGGGACCGGGCCGCCGACGAGGCCCGGCTGGTCCGGGTGGTCGAGGAGGCGGGCGCCGAGCTGGTGGTGCTGGCCCGCTACATGCAGATCCTGTCCCCGCAGCTGTGCCGGGCGTGGGCCGGCCGGGCGATCAACATCCACCACTCGTTCCTGCCCTCGTTCACCGGCGCCCGGCCCTACTCGCAGGCGTTCGTCCGCGGGGTGAAGGTGATCGGGGCGACCGCCCACTACGTGACCGCCGAGCTGGACCAGGGGCCGATCATCGAGCAGGAGGTCGCCCGGGTCGACCACGCGATGACCCCCGCCCGGCTCGCCGCGGTCGGCCGGGACCTGGAGAGCCAGGCGCTGTCCCGCGCCGTGACCTGGCACCTGGACCACCGGGTGCTGCTCAACGGCAGCCGGACCGTCGTGTTCCGGTAGCCGCGCGGCGTGGTCGGATGAGCCCGTGCGGCACGACGACGCGGTGACGCTGGGCCGGGCGGGGGTGCCCGCGACCCGGCTGGCGCTGGGCACCGCCCCGCTCGGCGGGATGTACTCGACGGTCGCCGACGACGACGCGGCCGACGCGGTGACCGCGGCGCTGGCGGCGGGCATCCGCTACGTCGACACCGCGCCGTTCTACGGAGCCGGTTCCGCCGAACGGCGCCTCGGCGCCGGGCTGGCCGCAGCCAGGGCCACCGCAGCGGCGGCACCCGGAGCCGGAACGACCGGCGGAGCCGTCGTCACCGTGTCCACGAAGGTCGGCCGGGTGCTCGTGCCCGGCCGACCGGACAGCGGGTACGTGTGGACCGACGCCGGCGAGCAGCACCCGGTCTTCGACTTCTCTGCCGGCGCCGTCCGCGCGGGACTGGAGGCGAGCCTGCAGCGGCTGGGCCTGGACGCCGTCGACATCGTGCTGATCCACGACCCCGACGAGCACGAGGAGCAGGCGCTGACCGAGGCCTACCCGGAGCTGGCGCGGATGCGGGCCGAGGGCCTCGTCCGGGCGATCGGCATCGGCATGAACCAGACGCGGATCCCCACCCGGTTCGTCGAGGAGACCGACGTCGACGTCGTCCTGATCGCCGGCCGGTGGACCCTGCTGGACCAGAGTGCCCAGCGCGACCTGCTGCCGGCCGCCCGGCGCCGCGGGGTCTCGGTCGTCGCCGGCGGGGTGTTCAACTCGGGAGTGCTGGCCGACCCCGGCCCGGACGCACGGTTCGAGTACGCGCCCGCGCCGCCCGGGACGCTGGCCCGGGTGGCGGCCCTGCGCGAGGTGCTGGACCGGTTCGACGTGCCGCTGACCGCCGCGGCGCTGCAGTTCCCGTTCCGGCACCCGGCGGTGGACGTGGTCCTGGTCGGTGCCCGCAGCCGGGCGGAGGTCGACGAGGACGTCGCGGCGTTCGACCGTCCTGTCCCCGAGCAGTGCTGGACTGCCCTGACCGAAGCCGGACTGATCGACGCCGGACCGATCGAACCGAGGGAGCAGCACCCGTGGCACCGCGCACCGCACTGATCGTCCGAGGCGGCTGGGCCGGGCACAGCCCCGTCGAGACCACCGACAGCGTCCTGCCGCACCTGCGCGACGCCGGGTTCGAGACCGTCGTCTCGGACAGCCTCGACGTCTACACCGACGCGGACCTGCTGGCCGGGACCGACCTGATCGTGCACAGCTGGTCGATGGGCACGGTCACCGCCGAGCAGCTGACCGGCCTGCGGGACGCGATCGCGGCCGGGACGGGGTTCGCCGGCTGGCACGGCGGCATCGTCGACTCCTTCCGCGGCGAGCTGCCCTACCTGCAGCTGGTGGGCGGGGCGTTCACCAGCCACCCGGGCGACTTCGTCGACCACACGGTGCAGGTGGTGCCGGACCGGGCCGACCACCCGATCGTGGCCGGCATCAGCGCGGTCGGGCTGACGACGGAGAACTACTGGGTGCTGACCGACTCCTACTGCGACGTGCTGGCGACGACGACGGTCGC
>CAXTBU010000068.1:2490-8957 GCA_964242885.1 uncultured Actinomycetales bacterium | reverse complement strand
ATCGGCCGGCAGGCGGTCGACATCCTCACCGCCAACCCTGACCGGTTCACCGTCGTCGGGCTGGCGGCGGCCGGCAGCCACCCGCGGCGCCTCGCCGACCAGGCCCGGGCGCTCGGCGTCCGCCAGGTCGTCGTCGCCCGCCCCGAGGCCGCCGAGGCGACCGCCGAGCACCTGCCCGGCAACGCCGAGCTGGCCGTCGGAGACCGTGCGGTCACCGAGCTGGCCGGGGCGGGGGCGGACGTCGTGCTCAACGCCCTGGACGGCGCCGCGGGGCTGCCGGCCACCCTCGCGGCCCTGGACGCCGGCTCGACGCTGGCGCTGGCCAACAAGGAGTCGCTGGTCATCGGCGGGGACCTGGTCACGTCCCGGGCGAAGCCGGGCCAGATCACCCCGGTCGACTCGGAGCACTCCGCGCTGGCCCAGTGCCTGCGTTCGGGCAGCGCCGGCGAGGTGGCCGCGCTGGTGCTGACAGCCAGTGGGGGACCGTTCCGCGGCCGCAGCCGGGCGAGCCTGCGCGACGTCACCCCCGGCCAGGCGCTGGCCCATCCGACCTGGTCGATGGGCCGGCTGGTCACCACGAACTCCGCGACGCTGATGAACAAGGGCCTGGAGGTGCTCGAGGCCCACCACCTGTTCGGCATCGACTACGACCGGATCAAGGTCGTCGTGCACCCGCAGTCGGTCGTCCACTCGATGGTCGAGTTCACCGACGGCTCGACGATCGCCCAGGCCAGCCCGCCGGACATGCGCCTGCCGATCGCCCTGGGCCTGGGCTGGCCGGACCGGGTGCCGCACGCCGCCCGGGCCGTGGACTGGACGACCGCGCAGAGCTGGACGTTCGAGCCCGTCGACGACGCGGCGTTCCCCGCGCTGCGCCTCGCGATCGCCGCCGGGCGGGCCGGCGGCACGGCACCGGCCGTGCTGAACGCGGCGAACGAGGCAGCGGTGGCCGCCTTCTTCGACGGCGAGCTGTCCTTCCTGGGGATCGCGGACACCGTCGCGGCTGTGCTCAGCCGCCACACCCGCGTCGACGGACCGACACTGGAACAGCTGCGCGCCGCCGACACCTGGGCGCGGGCCGCCGCCGCCGCGCTCACCCGCGGGGACGGGACCCCGCCCGAGCCGGCCAGACCAGCAGCGCGCAGACCGGCACCGGCCAGTCCGGCACCGCGCAGCCCGGCACCGCCGAACCAGCCCCAGGAGGAACCAGCCCCGTGATCGCCCTGGGGATCGTGCTGTTCGCCGTCGGCATCCTGGCGTCGGTGGCGCTGCACGAGATCGGTCACCTGGTGCCCGCCAAGCGGTTCGGCGTCCACGTCCCGCAGTACATGGTCGGGTTCGGGCCGACCCTGTTCAGCCGGCGCCGCGGCGAGACCGAGTACGGCCTCAAGGCGCTACCGCTGGGCGGGTACGTGCGGCTGTCCGGGATGTACCCGCCGAACCGCTCCGGCCGCCGGGGCCGGGTCTTCGACAAGCTGATCGAGGACGCGCGCAACCAGGCCCTCGGCGAGATCCCGCCGGGCGACGAGCACCGCGCCTTCTACCGCCTGACGCCGTGGAGGAAGCTCGTCGTGATGGCCGGCGGTCCGGCGATGAACCTGGCGCTGGGGCTGCTCTTCCTGGTCCTCGCCTTCGGCGTCGTCGGCCAGCCGCGGACCACCGCCGTCCTGACGCTGTCCTCCACCAGCGCCTGCGTCCCGGCGGCCGGCGCCACGGCGGACACCCCCTGCCCGGCCGGCGCGGCGCCCAGCCCGGCGCGGGCCGCCGGCCTGCAGGCCGGGGACCGCATCGAGGCCGTGGGCGACACGGTGGTCAGCAGCTGGGACCAGGCGTCCACCGCCATCGCCGCGGCCAGCGGGCCGACCGCCTTCACCGTCAGCCGGGCCGGCGCGTCCCGGACGGTCACCATCGACGTCCCCCGGGTGCAGCGGCCGGACCCCACCGACCCGACCCGGCTGGTCGTGCGCGGGTTCATCGGCGTCCAGCCGGACGCGGTGTTCGTCTACGACCACCTCGGGGTGGCCGGCATCGCCGGCGCCTACGGGGAGCAGGTCGCGGGCACGGCGAAGGTGCTCGTCAAGTTCCCCCAGCGGCTGGCCGACATCGCCCGGCTGACGTTCTCCGACCAGCCGCGCGGTATCGACAGCCCGGTCGGCATCGTCGGTGCCAGCCGGTTCGGCGGCGAGGTCGCCGCCGAGCAGTCCATCCCCGCCCGGGCCCGGGTCAGCACCTTCCTCGGCATCCTGGCGAGCGTGAACATCGCCCTGGCGGTGTTCAACCTGATCCCGCTGCTGCCGCTGGACGGCGGGCACATCGCCGGTGCGCTCTGGGAGTCGCTGCGCCGGCGCATCGCCCGGGCGCGCCACCGGCCCGACCCCGGCTTCGTCGACGTCGCCCGCGCGCTGCCGATCGCCTACGCCGTCACCCTCGTCGTCGTCGCCAGTTCGGCGCTGCTGCTCTACGCCGACGTCGTCAACCCCGTCCGCCTGTTCGGCTGACCCGCACTCCGAGACGAAGGACGCCAGATGACCGTCAGCCTGGGCATGCCCAGCGCGCCGCCGCCCGTGCTCGCCCCCCGCCGCAGGACCCGCCAGATCAGGGTCGGCAAGGTCCTGGTCGGCGGCGACGCACCGGTGTCGGTGCAGTCGATGTGCACCACGCCGACCACCGACATCAACGCGACCCTGCAACAGATCGCCGAGCTGACCGCCAGCGGCTGCGACATCGTCCGGGTCGCCGTGCCCAGCCAGGACGACGCGGACGCGCTGCCGATCATCGCCCGCAAGAGCCAGATCCCGGTGATCGCCGACATCCACTTCCAGCCCAAGTACGTGTTCGCCGCGATCGACGCCGGCTGCGCCGCGGTTCGGGTCAACCCGGGCAACATCCGCAAGTTCGACGACCAGATCGAGGCCATCGCGAAGGCGGCGACCGACGCGGGCGTCTCCATCCGCATCGGGGTCAACGCCGGCAGCCTGGACCGCCGGATCATGGCCAAGTACGGCAAGGCCACCCCGGAGGCGCTGGTGGAGAGCGCGAAGTGGGAGGCCAGCCTGTTCGAGCAGTACGACTTCCACGACTTCAAGATCTCGGTCAAGCACAACGACCCCGTCGTGATGGTCCGCGCCTACGAGCTGCTGTCGGCCGAGGGCGACTGGCCGCTGCACCTGGGCGTCACCGAGGCCGGCCCCGCGTTCCAGGGCACCATCAAGTCCGCGACCGCGTTCGGGGCACTGCTCAGCCAGGGCATCGGCGACACGATCCGGGTGTCGCTGTCCGCGCCGCCGGTGGAGGAGGTCAAGGTCGGCAACCAGATCCTGCAGTCGCTGAACCTGCGCCCGCGCAAGCTGGAGATCGTGTCCTGCCCCAGCTGCGGCCGGGCCCAGGTCGACGTCTACTCGCTGGCCGACTCGGTCACCGAGGGGCTGCAGGGGATGACCGTGCCGCTGCGGGTCGCGGTGATGGGCTGCGTCGTCAACGGCCCGGGGGAGGCCCGCGAGGCCGACCTCGGCGTCGCCTCCGGCAACGGCAAGGGCCAGATCTTCGTTCGCGGCGAGGTCGTCAAGACCGTGCCCGAGTCCGAGATCGTCGCCACCCTGATCGAGGAGGCGAACCGGCTGGCCGCCGAGCTCGGCGTGTCGGCCGAGACGGGGACGCCGGAGGTGCTGGTCGGCTGACCCCTGGGGCAGGCTGGCCCCGGCCGGACCGCCGCGTCGGCGGCATCCCGGTGGGAACCGATCGGCACGATCTGGCACGGATCGACGGGCGAGGAGGCCAGGCGGTGCTCGAGGCGGTTGCGGCGACCCGGCTGGTCGGCCCGCGCGATGCCGGGGACGTCCGCCGGGTCCTGGAGGTGGACCCGCTGACGTCGGTCTTCGTCGCGTCCCGGATCGCCGCGTCGGGCCTGGACCGGTGGCGTCTCGGGGCCCAGCTGTGGGGCTACCCGGCGACGGGCCCGCTGCGTGCGCTCTGCCACGCGGGCGCGAACCTGGTGCCGGTGCTGGACGACCCGGCGGCCGCGGCGGCGTTCGCGGTGCGCGCGGCCAACGAGGGGCGCCGCTGCCTGTCGATCGTCGGCACCCACGCTGCGGTCGCCGCGATGTGGGACCGGCTCGCGCCGCTGTGGGGCCCGGCCCGGGACGTCCGGCCGCGCCAGCCGTTCCTCGTCCTGGACGACGAGCCGCTGGTCGAGTCCGACCCGCTGGTCCGCCGGGTCCGCCCGCACGAGGTCGACGCGCTGTACCCGAGCTCGGTCGCGATGTTCACCGAGGAGGTCGGCGTCAGCCCGGAGTCGGTCGACGGCGGGGCCGCCTACCGGGCCAGCGTCACCGACCTGGTCCGGTCCGGCCGGGCCTTCGCCCGGTTCGAGCGCGGCCGGGTGGTGTTCAAGGCGGAGGTCGGCGTGGTGTCCCCGGCGGTCTGCCAGGTCCAGGGCGTCTGGGTGGCGCCGAGCCACCGCGGCCGGGGCCTGGCCGCGCCGGGGATGGCCGCCGTGGCCCGGGCGGCCCGGGCGGAGATGGCGCCGGCGGTGACCCTGTACGTCAACGACTTCAACACCCGGGCCCGGCGCGCGTACGCCGCGGTCGGCTTCCGGCAGCACACCGAGTTTATGTCCGTCCTGTTCTGACAGCGGTCCCTGGCTGACGGCGGTCCCGTTCTGACGGCGGCGCACCCGTCCCGACGGGCGCCCCGTCCTGACGCCGACGCGGCGATCAGGGAAGCTTGGACGGTTGCACCCACGAGCCCGCTGCGACGGGGGAAGGACCTGGCGATGGTCGAGCACATGAAGTGGTACGGCTGGGGCCGGGAGGACGTCGCCTTCTCGCACGAGGACAAGCCGTCGCTGGCCCCGTTCGTCGCCAGGGTCGTCGGCGTCGACCTCGACGCGCCGTCGGCGCACATCCCGGACCTGTCGTCCCTGGACGTCCCGGCGCCGCGGCACCCCGCCGAGCTCGCCACCGCCCTGGTCGGCGCCGTCGGGGCCGAGCACGTGCACACCGACGACCTGGACCGGGTGGTGCACACCTACGGCAAGAGCCTGCGCGACCTGGTGCGCCTGCGCGCCGGGGTCTTCGGCCGGCTCCCTGACCTGGTCGTCTACCCCGCCGACGAGGACCAGGCGGCCGCCGTGCTGAGCGCCGCGCTCGCCGCGGACGCCGTCGTCATCCCGTTCGGCGGCGGCAGCAACATCGTCGGCAGCCTCGAGGCACCGGTCGACGAGCAGCGCCCGGTGGTGTCCGTCGACCTCGGCCGCCTCGACAGGGTCCTGGAGGTCGACGCCGACTCGCGGCTGGCGCGGATCCAGGCCGGGGTCCTCGGCCCGGACATGGAGGCGCAGCTCAACGCCCAGGGGTGGACGATGGGCCACTTCCCGGACTCCTTCAGCCACTCCACCCTCGGCGGCTGGATCGCGACCCGCTCCTCGGGGATGCAGTCCGACGTGTACGGCGACATCGCCCAGATCACCAAGGCCGTCCGGGTCGTGACCCCCACCGGCGTGGTCGCCACCCGCGCGGTGCCCAGCCAGGCCGCCGGCCCGAGCGTGCTGCAGATGGTCCTCGGCAGCGAGGGCCGGCTCGGGATCATCACCGAGGCGACCGTCCAGGTGCACCGGCTGCCGGCCAAGCGGGTCATCCTCGGCTACTTCTTCCCCAGTTTCGACGCGGGCGTGACCGCGATGCGCGAGATCGCCGAGTCCGAGGCGGCGCCGATCATCACCCGGGTGTCCGATGCCCGGGAGACCCAGTTCTCCTTCGCCACCCGCAAGGCCTCCCGGGGGCTGTCCGGGCTGGTGTCGGCCGGGCTGAAGAGGTACCTGTCCGCCCGCGGCTGGGACACCGACCAGATGTGCCTGTCGTTCGTCGGCTACGAGGGCAGCCCCGTCCACGTCGCCACCCAGAAGTCGGCCGTCGCCACCATCGTGAAGCGGCACGGCGGCATCGTCGTCGGCACCGGTCCCGGAACCCTGTACGACCAGAAGAAGTTCGACACCCCCTACATCCGCGACTTCCTGCTCGAACGCGGTGCGCTCGCGGACGTGTCCGAGACGGCGACCAGCTGGTCCAGGCTGCTGCCGCTGTACCGGGCCGTGGTCGCCGACGCGGAGAAGGCGTTCGCCGCGCTCGGGGTGCAGGGCTGGATCATGTGCCACCTCTCCCACAGCTACCACTCCGGAGCGTGCCTGTACTTCACCTTCGCCTTCGCGCCGTCCCCGGGCGACGAGCCGGTCCCGCAGTACGACACCGTCAAGGCGGCCGTGCAGCAGGCGTTCCTGGACAACGGCGGCACGCTCAGCCACCACCACGCGGTCGGCCACGAGCACGCCCGCTGGCTGGCCGAGGACATCAGCCCGGCCGGTGCCCAGGTGCTCGGCGCGCTGTTCGCCGGCGTGGACCCCGGCAACAACCTCAACCCCGGGGCGATCCTGCCCGGCCGCTGACGGAGCCGCTGACGGGGCCGTCGACGGG
>CAXTBU010000068.1:0-2390 GCA_964242885.1 uncultured Actinomycetales bacterium | reverse complement strand
GACGGGGCCGTCGACGGGTCCGCTGACGGGGCCGTCGACGGGGCCGCCGAGGCCGGACCGGGCGCACCTGCCCGCTGGCTAGGCTGCGCAGTCCACGGAACCGGCGCCCCGCCGGCCGCTCGATCCCCCGGCTCGCGGGGCCGGAGGAGGACAGCTGTGGCCGCAGCCAGCCGGGACGACGTCCGACACGTCGCTGACCCGGTCGTCCGTGCCGCGGGTCTGGACCTGGAGGACGTGTCGATCTCGCCCGCGGGGCGGCGCAGCGTGGTCCGGGTGGTCGTGGACGGCGACGACGGGGTCGACCTGGACCTGGTCGCCGAGGTGTCCCGGTCGGTGTCCGCCGCCCTCGACGAGTCCGACGTCTTCGGCTCGCGGCCGTACGTGCTGGAGGTCACCTCCCCGGGCGTGGACCGGCCGCTGACCGCGCCGCGGCACTGGCGGCGGGCGCTGCGACGCCTCGTCGCGGTCGAGCTGGTCGACGGCGAGGCGCTCACCGGGCGCCTGGTCGAGACCGACTCGGCGTCCGCGAGGCTGGACGTCGACGGCACGGTGCACGAGATCGAGCTCGGTCAGGTGCGCAGCGCCCGGGTGCAGGTGGAGTTCGCCCGGGCGCCGGGGGGACCGCCCCCGCCGGGCGGGGACGATGCTGGCGACCTCGGGGACGAGGACGGCGAGGACGGCGCTGACGACCTCGGGGACGAGGACGACGACGACGCGGACGACCTCGGGGACGCGGACGAGCTCGAGGACGACGACGATGCCGCGGACGACGACGCGGCCGACGCCGCGGACGACGCGGACGTGCACGACGACGAGACGAGGGGAACGACGTGAGCCAGGACCTGCCGGAGAACGGCCCGGGTGCGCTGACGGAGAACGACGTGGTCGGCCCGGAGGTCGATGAGATGGCCGGCCGCGACGACGACGTCCAGATCCGGGACCTGGTCGAGGAGGACCCGGACGTCACCGACCCCGACGCCGCCCCGGCGAGCGACGAGGTCGGGACGGACACCGAGCGCAGCAACGCCGACGCGATCGGCCTGGACTTCGAGACGGCCGAGGGTGACCCGGTCGAGCTCGTCGTCGGCCCGGGCACCGACGACGACCCCGGCCGCCCGGTGGAGGACGACCTGTCGGACGGGGAGTTCGAGGACGGGTCGGACCAGGACGGGCTGGACGGGACGAGCGACACCGACGACGACCCCAGCGACCTGTCGCCGGGTGCCGCCCGGGTGGCCGCCGACGAGGGCTCGGTCTGACCCGGCGGACCGCCCGGTCGGCCCGACCCGGCGCAGCGCACGACGGACGAACGAGCAGGAGAGGGGGCAGCGATGGACGTCGACATGGCGGTACTTCGGCAGCTGGAGCGTGACCGCGGCCTGCCGCTGACCTATGTCGTGGAGTCGATCGAGTCGGCGCTGCTGCAGGCCTACCAGCAGACCCCCGGCGCGGCGACGGACGCGCGGGTCGAGCTGGACCGCAAGAACGGCCGGATCGCGGTGTTGATCCGCGAGGACGACGGCGCCGGCGGGACCCGCGAGGTCGACGACACCCCGACCGGGTTCGGCCGGATCGCGGCGTCCACCGCCCGCTCGGTGATCGCGGCGCGGCTGCGGGCCGCCGACGACGAGCGGGTGTTCGGCGAGCTGGCCGGCAAGGAGGGCCAGCTGGTCGCGGGCATCGTCCAGCAGGGCAGGGACCCGCGGACCAAGCTCGTGGACCTGGGCCCGGTCGAGGCGATCATGCCCCCGGAGGAACAGGTCCCCGGCGAGGACTACAGCCACAACAAGCGCATCCGGGTCTACGTCGTCGGCCTCAAACGGGGCATGCGCGGCCCGCAGGTGACCGTCAGCCGCAGCCACCCGAACGTCATCCGGAAGCTGTTCGCGCTGGAGGTGCCGGAGATCGACTCCGGCCTGGTCGAGATCACCGCGGTCGCCCGGGAGGCCGGGCACCGCACGAAGATCGCGGTCCGCTCGATGCGCGAGGGCGTCAACGCCACCGGCGCCGCCATCGGGCCCATGGGGCAGCGCGTGCGCAACGTGATGGCCGAGCTGGGCGGCGAGAAGATCGACATCATCGACTGGTCGGAGGACCCGGCGAGGTTCGTCGGGAACGCGCTGTCCCCGGCGAAGGCGGTGTCGGTGACCGTCGTCGACGCCGCGGCCCGGATCGCCCGGGTGGTCGTCCCGGACTTCCAGTTGTCCCTGGCGATCGGCAAGGAGGGCCAGAACGCCCGCCTGGCGGCCCGGTTGACGGGCTGGAAGATCGACATCCACTCCGACGCGGAGCCCGCGCCGGACCCGGCCGCGGGACCCGCCGACGACCGCACGGGCGCGGGGCCGTCGGGTCCCCGTCCGGGTGCCGCCGGCCCGCCGGCCGCGCCGGGC
>CAXTBU010000067.1:6734-17381 GCA_964242885.1 uncultured Actinomycetales bacterium | reverse complement strand
TCAGCGGGTGCCGGCGACGACGGCGGCGACCGTCAGCACCAGCGTCACCGCGGCCGGCCACCACACCCAGCGGGTGGCGATGCCGCGACCGGGCTCCGGCAGGTCGCCGGCCCGGCGGACCCGCTCGGCCTCCTCCCGGATGCGCCCCGCCGCGTAGCCGGCCTGGGTGGCCGTCACAGCGGCGTCGCGGGTCTGCGGGTCCATCCGGTGCAGACCCGCGTCGGCCAGCGGCCCACCGCGGCTCGGGCGGCCCCGCCCGCTCCCGAACTGCGCCGCCGACGCCCGCTGGGCCTGCAGGGAGGCCCTGCTGCTCTGCCGGGCCGACGCGATGACCGCCGCCGTCGTCAGCACCCGGTCCCCGACCCGGACCCGCAGCGCCCCGCGGGTGTCGGCGCCGGTGACCGCCCCGAGCGGGACCGCGACGTCCCGGAACGCCCCGACCACGACGAGGTGGTGGCTGTGCAGCCGCACCCCCGGCCGCCAGGCGCCCAGGTAGAACGCCGCGTCGGTGGCCAGGATCACCAGGGCCACGACGAGGGACTCCCGGTCGCGGCCGCGGACGACCACGTCGGCCAGCGCGAGCCCCGACAACACCCACCAGAGCACGGCCAGCGCGCGCGGTCCGCCGGAGCGGAACACCTCGACCGCCCGCTCGCCCCGCGCCGGCCATGTCCCGGGCGCCGCCCGACCACTCACCCGGCACCCCCGGGGACCGGCTGCACCCGCACGGAGTCCAACACCCCGTCGGCCTCGGCGGCGCTGGCGGCCGACTTGACCTGGACGAACAGCGTCCGGCCGGCCCGGGTGCCGAGGAAGTCGTCCCAGCGGTCAGGCCCGGCCGTGCACCCGGTCCACCGGGTGACGGTCCCGGCGAAGCCGTCGACGGTGCGCCCGGCCACCACCTCCCGGGCGCACCCGGCCCGGTCCGCGCGCGACCGGACCGCCGCCCGCACGTCACCCGGCCAGACGACCATGGCAGCACCGGGAGCCGTGTCGGCGGCGTCCGGGAACCGGGCGGGCTGCGCGCTGACGGTCAGCGCGCTCGCCTCGGGCAGCCCGGTCACCCGCTGGGTCGAGTCCGAGTACCGCCCGGCCCAGCCGGCGGGCACGCTCAACGCCATCCCGCTCGCCTCCACGAACCGGTCGCCGCGGACCACGGCGAAGGCCCGGTCGCGCAGGCCCGGCTCGAGCGCGCCGGCCAGTGTCGCGCCTGCCGCGAGGACGCCCAGCGCCAACAGCAGCACACCGAGCACCCGCCCGGCACGCCGGCGCTTCCGGGCCGGGCCCCGCGGGACCTCGCGGGCGACGAGCTCCCGCGGCGCCACCGCCGGCGGCGCCACCGCCGGCGACGGCATCCGCCGCGGCACGGACTCGAGCGGGGCGACCGGCGGCGGGACCGTGACCACGGGCACCGGACCGGTGGCCGCGCCGACCGGGGCGGCCTCCCGGGCAGGCGCCGTGGCGGCCACCGGGACCGACGCGCGCACCGGGGGACCGGCTGCGGGCGCCTCCGGGGCGGGGGCGGCCCCGACGTGGGTCGGTTCGTCCAGGGTCTCGCGGCGGCGCGCCGACGCGGTGCGCATCAGCACGGTCTGGTCCCCGCCTCCGTCCGCGGACGGCACCGGCGCGGGCACCGGGCGTCGCTCCGCGGGCCGGCGGGCAGACGAGCCGCCGCGCACCGACACCCCCGGCTTGACCTGCAGGTCCCCCGCGACGTCCACCAGCGCCCGGCCGAACGCGCGGGCGTCCGGGTAGCGGTCGACCGGGTCGCTGGCCAGCCCGCGGCGCAGGACGGCGTCCACGCCCGGCGGGAGGTCGGAGCGGAAGTGCTCGACCGGGCGGACCGGCTCGGCGGCGCTGCGCAGCACGCTGACCGGGGAGTCCGCGCGGCGCGGGGTCTCCCCGGCCAGCAGGCGGTAGGTCAGGGCGGCCAGGGCGTAGACGTCGGAGGCGAACGTCAGCCCGAAGCCCTCGGCCTGCTCCGGTGGCATGTAGCCCGGTGTGCCGGCGGCCAGCGTCATGCCGGACGCGGCGATCGCCGCCTTCGCCAGCCCCAGGTCGGAGACGAGGACCTCCTGCCCGTCGTGACCGGCCCGCAGCAGCACGTTCGACGGCTTGATGTCGCGGTGGATGATCCCCCGCCCGTGCAGCACGGCGACGCCGCGGGCGGTCTCCACCGCGAACCACAGCGCCTCCGGCGGGCTCATCGGCACCCCGGTCAACCGGTCCGCGAGCGTGCCCGAGTCGGCGTAGGTCATCACGAAGTAGGGGCGGCCGTCGGGCAGGTCACCGATGTCGTGGACGCGGACCACGCGGTCGGAGTCCGCGCGGCGCAGCATCCGCGCCTCCTCGACGAACCGCTCGCGGACGTCGGCGCGCCCGGCCCAGTTGTCGGCGAGAACTTTCACCGCCACCGGACCGTCCAAGACGTCGTCATGGGCCAGCCAGACGGAGGCGAACGCACCGGCGCCGATCCGCTTCACGACGCGATAGCGTCCGAAGAGTTCGGGATCGGCCACGCTCCCATGATGGCGGACACCGGGGACCGCCCTCGGAGCCGCCTACCGAGACGCCCGGGACACCCGTCCCGCCCGTGCCGAAGCCGCTGGGAGCTGTCGCTGTGAGTGCCGAGGAGACGACCGAGGAGCTGGCGCGCCGTGCTGCCGCCGGCGACGAGTCGGCGCTGCCGGAACTGCTCCGCCGGATCGAGCCCGAGGTGTTGCGCCGGTGCTCGCGGTTCCTGCCCTACCGGCAGGACGCCGAGGAGGCGGCGCAGGACACCCTGCTGGTCGTCGCCCGGAAGATCACCACGTTCCAGGGCCGGTCCAAGTTCTCCACCTGGCTGTACGAGGTGAACGCCAACTGCTCCCGGCAGACCTACCGGACGCTGAAGCGCCGGGCGGCCGAGCAGCCGGCGTGGGACGACACCCCGCCGGAGCGGCCCGACCCGGCCCGGACCTCGATCATCGCCGGGTCCCGCATCGACCTGCTGGAGGCGCTGGAGCAGCTGGAGGAGCGCCGCCACGACCTGGTGGAGCCGGTCGTGCTGCGCGACGTCGCCGGCCTGGAGTACTCCGAGATCGCCGAGCGGCTCGGCATCCCGCTGGGCACGGTCAAGTCCCGGATCCACGACGCCCGCAAGCTGCTGCGCACCTGGCTGGTCGTCAGTGGCTGACGCCGGAGCTGCCCGCCGGGGGTCGCGGAGCGCCCGGGTCCTGTCCGCGGGCCTGGTCACCGTCGGCCTGCTCGCGGGCGGCTGCGGGGTGCCCCGGGCCGAATCGCAGACCGGCGGCCCGGCGCTGGGGACCGCGGGACCGGTACCGCCCGTCCCGAGTGCTCCGACCGCCTCCGCGACGTCGACCGGCGCCTCGACTACGACGAGGTCGGCCACCCCGACCGCGTCGGACTCCCCCACCACCCCGAGCCGCGCAGAGGACACCGCGCTGGTGGCGACCGAGATCGACTACGACGACCGGTCGTTGCAGTTCGACGCACCGAGGGGCTGGACGCGCACCACCCGGCTGCGCAACGCCGAGCGGAACCGCACGGACTTCACCGAGCCGGGCAGCGACGTCCTCGTCCGCGTCGAGATAGCCGACCCGACCGGGAACACGCCGTTGTTCGCCGCCCGGTGGAGTGACGCGACACGCCGCGGCCAGGGGGGCCGGTACGCCCTGCGCGGCATCTCCTCGGGCCCACGGGAAGGCGCGACGTGGGAGTACACCTACGTCGACGCCAGCGGCCGGACCCTGCGCGCCGTGGACTGGTTCGCCACCGTCGGGTCGACCGGCGTCGCGCTGTACGTGTCCGCACCGGTGGGTGAGTGGTCCGCCGCCCGGGCGCTGTGGTCGCGGATGGTCGACAGCGTCCGCGCCGGGGACTCGCCGCCCGGCTGGACGGGACCGGGCGACTCCTCGCCCTCTCCGCGCAGTTCGGCGACGCCGGCAGACGACACCGGGCCGACCGAGGAGCCGGAGGCCAGCCCGACCGACGACCCGACGGTGGGACCGACCGGGGAACCGTCTACGACGCCAACCGCCGAGCCGTCGGAACCCGACGACCCGGACGACGAGGACCCAGAGGCCGGAACCGGTTCGGGACCCGGACGCGATTCCGCGGGTGACCCGAGCGGCAGCCCGTCGCCGAGTCCGAGCTGACCTCCCCACCCCGCAGGCGGCCGGTACGTCAGTCCAGGCGGGCGCGGACCAGCGGCGCCACAGCGGGCGGCGCGACACCCACCGTGACCGCTCCGGCCACGGCGTCGCGGGCGCCGGCGAACCGTTCGGGATCGTCGGTGTGCAGGGTCAGCAGGGGCTGGCCGGCCCGGACCCGGTCCCCCGGCCGCGCGTGCCAGGTCACTCCCGCGCCGGCCTGCACCGGGTCCTCCTTGCGCGCCCGCCCGGCGCCCAGGCGCCACGCGGCCACACCGACCGCGAACGCGTCCAGCCGGGTGAGCACCCCGTCGGCGGGCGCGGGCACGGTGTCGGTGTGCCGCGCGGCTGGTAGGGCCGCGGTCGGATCCCCGCCCTGCGCGGCGACCATCGCCCGCCAGGTGTCCATCGCGGAGCCGTCGGCGAGGGCGTCGGCCGGGTCCCCGTCCAGGCCGGCCGCGGTGAGCATCTCCCGGCCCAGGGCGACGGTCAGCTCCACGACGTCGGGCGGGCCGCCGCCGGCCAGCACCTCCAGCGCCTGGGCCACCTCGAGGGCGTTGCCGGCGGCGCGGCCCAGCGGGGTGTCCATCCCGGTGACCAGCGCGACCGTCCGGACCGCGGCGTCGGTGCCGAGGTCGACCATCGTCCGGGCCAGCGCGGTGGCGTCGTCGAGGGTCTTCATGAACGCCCCCGACCCGACCTTCACGTCGAGCACCAGCGCCCCGGTGCCCTCGGCGATCTTCTTGCTCATGATGCTGCTGGCGATCAGCGGGACGGACTCGACGGTGCCCGTCACGTCGCGCAGCGCGTAGAGCTTGCGGTCGGCCGGCGCCAGGTCGTCCCCGGCGGCGCAGATCACCGCGCCGACGTCGCGCAACTGGCGGTCGTACTCGGCGGCGGTGAGCGAGGCCCGCCAGCCGGGTATCGACTCCAGCTTGTCCAACGTGCCGCCGGTGTGCCCGAGCCCGCGGCCGGACAGCTGGGGCACCGCCGCGCCCAGGGCCGCCACCGCCGGGGTCAGCGGCAGCGTGATCATGTCGCCGACGCCGCCGGTGCTGTGTTTGTCCACCGTCGGGCGGCCGATGCCGGACAGGTCCGCGCGGCGGCCGCTGGCCACCATCGCCGCCGTCCATCGGGCGACCTCGCCCCGGTCCATCCCGCGCAGCACGATCGCCATCGCCAGCGCTGCCATCTGCTCCTCGGCCACGTCGCCGCGGGTGTAGGCGGCGACCACCCAGTCGATCCGGTCGTCGTCGAGGCGGCCGCCGTCCCGCTTGGCCCGGATCAGGTCGACCACGTCGAACGAGCGGCTCCCGGCCGACAGCTGCGTCACGGGCCGACCGTAGCCACCGCGGCTGGGAGACTGAGGCCATGGCCTCTCCCGACCGGATCCCCACCGAGGCGCCCGGAGCGGGGATGCCGGACCCGGCGGTCCGGCGCGCGATGTGGGCCGTGGCGGCCGTGTTCACCCTCAACGGCTTCGCGTTCGCCAGCTGGGTCAGCAGGATCCCGTCGGCGCGCGACTCCCTCGCCCTGCAGCCCGGACCGCTCGGGCTGGTCCTGCTGGGGATGTCGGTCGGTGCGGTGCTCTCGCTGCCGCTGGCCGGGCTGATCGTCACCCGCTTCGGGCCGGGCACCACGGTGGTCGTCACCTCGCTGACGATGGCGGTCGGGCTGACGACCGTCGCCCTCGGCATCGGCATCGGGGTGCTGCCGGTGGTGATCGGCCTGTTCCTGATGGGCCTGGGGCAGGGCTCGTGGGACGTCGCGATGAACGTGGAGGGCGCGGCGGTCGAGCAGCGCCTCGGGCGGGCGATCATGCCGAGGTTCCATGCCGGGTTCAGCATCGGCACGGTGGTCGGGGCCCTGCTCGGCGCCGGTGCGGCCGCGGTCGGGCTGCCGGTCCGGACCCACCTGCTGATCATCGCGGGAGCGGTCGCGGTGCTGGCCCCGCTCGCCGCGCGGGCCTTCCTGCCGACCGTGGCCGCGGACTCCCCGGACGCCGCGCCGCCGGCGCCGGCCGGGGCGGTCGCGGCGGCGTGGCGCGAGCCCCGGACGCTGATGATCGGCCTGCTGGTGCTGGCGTTCGCGTTCTCCGAGGGCACCGGGAACGACTGGCTCGCCCTGGCGGCGGTGGACGACTACGGGACGTCCCAGGCGGTCGGGTCGCTGGTGTTCGCCGTGTTCGTGGCGGCGATGACCGTCGGGCGCCTCGTCGGGACCCCGATGCTGGACCGGTTCGGCCGCGTAGTGGTGCTGCGCGGCACGGCGGGGATCGCGGTGCTGGGGCTGCTGGCCGTGGTGTTCGGGTCGTCGCTGCCGGCCGCCCTGGCCGGGGCGGTGCTGTGGGGCTTCGGGTCCTCGCTGGGCTTCCCGATCGGGATGAGCGCCGCCGCCGACGACCCCGCCCGGTCCGCCGCGCGGGTCAGCGTCGTGGCGTCGATCGGCTACACGGCGTTCCTGGCCGGCCCGCCGCTGGTCGGCTTCCTCGGCGACCACGTCGGCATCGCCCGCGGTCTGTCGGTGGCGGCCGCACTGCTGGTGATCGGGTTCCTGGTCGCCGCGAGCTCCCGGCCGCTGCCCGGGACCTCGCTGGGTGCGGCACCGGCCGACGAACCGGTCGGACAGGTGCCCGCGGGTGTCGAAGTACCGGCGGGCAACACGTCTGCCCGGTGACACGACGGACACGAGTGGGTGGAGGCGGTTGTGGAGTACCTGCTGATGGTGCTGGAGGACGGGGACGCGTTCGAGGCCCGTACGGACCCCGAGCGCAGCGAGTCCTACTGGACGTCCTGGCGTGGCTACCTCGCCGCACTGACCGAGGCCGGTGTGCTCCGCGGTGCGGGCGGGCTGGACACGCCGTCGGTGTCGACGACCCTGCGGGTTCGTGCCGGGCAGCGACTGGTGCAGGACGGCCCGTACGCCGACACCAAGGAGCAGCTCGGCGGCTACTTCGTCGTGGAGGTGCCGGACATCGACGCCGCGCTGGCGTGGGCGGAGCGCTGTCCCGCCGCGGCGTACGGCTCGGTCGAGGTCCGGCCGCTGCTCCCGGGGCCGGCGACCCGGTGAGCGGCACCGGTGAGCCGACCCGCTGACGGACGGGCTCCCGGAGCAGCGGAACGGGCCGTCGACGAGCTCGCCCGCACCTCCTACGGCCGGCTGGTCGCCTACCTGGCGTCGATCAGCGGTGACCTGCAGTCGGCCGAGGACGCGCTCGGCGACGCCCTGCTCGCCGCCCTGACCAGCTGGCCGGAGCGCGGCGTCCCCGACCGGCCGGACTCCTGGCTGGTGACCGCCGCCCGGCGCCGGCTCGTCGACGCCGCCCGCCGGCGCGACACGGCGGCGCGCAGCCTGCCGGCCCTGGCGCTGCTGCAGGCCGAGCAGCAGGACACCGCCGCACCGGCAGCTGTTCCGGACAAGCGGCTCGAGCTGATGTTCGCGTGTGCCCACCCCGCTGTCGCCGAGGCGATGCGCAGCCCACTGATGCTGCAGACCGTCCTGGGGCTGGACGCAGCCCGGATCGCCGGCGCCTTCCTGGTCGCGCCCGCCACGATGGGACAACGACTGGTCCGGGCCAAGGAGAAGATCCGCCGGGCCGGTGTGCCGTTCCGGGTGCCCCTCCGCGAACAGCTCCCCGAGCGGCTCGGGCCCGTGCTCGATGCCGTCTACGCGGCGTACGGCACCGGCTGGGACGACCCGGACGGACTGGACTCCGTCCGCCGTGGCCTGACCGCGGAGGCGCTCCGGCTGGCGCAGCTGCTCACCGAGCTCCTGCCGGACGAGCCGGAGGCGTCCGGGCTGTCCGCGATGCTGCTGCACCTGCAGGCACGGTCGGCCGCCCGCCGCGACCGCGACGGTCGGTTCGTGCCGCTGGGCGAGCAGGACACCGCCATCTGGTCCCGCGCCTCCATCGAGCTCGCCGAGCGCCACCTGGCCCGGGCGCTCGCCGCGGGCCGCCCTGGTCCGTACCAGGTGCAGGCGGCGATCCAGTCGGTGCACAACCTGCGGGTCGTCACCGGGGGCACCGACTGGGCGGCGATCGGCCAGCTGTACGACGCGTTGGTCGTGCTGGCGCCGAGCGTCGGGGCCAGCGTCGCCAGGGCTGCCGCGCACCGCAGCCTCGACGGCCCCACGGGAGCCCTGGCGCTGCTCGAACAGCTGCCCCCGGCGCAGGTGCGGGACTACCAGCCGTACTGGGTGCTGCGCGCCCACTGCCTGCACGACCTCGGCCGAGCAGACGCCTCGGCACAGGCGGCCAGGGCGGCGATAGCGCTCACCACGGACGCGGCCGTCCGGACCCACCTGCAGCAGACCCTGAGGACCTGAGCGACGGCTGCGGCCAGGATGTCGAAGTGGGGACCCCTGTCGCGTCTGCGGGGTGTGACCGGAAGTCCGGTCGCCGGCCCAGCCGCCCGCACCCAGGAGGACCCAGATGACCACCCAGACGGCCCAGACGATGCAGCCCAGCCGGACGACCCGGACGACCCAGCGGATCCAGCTCGCGATCAAGGCGACGCCGGAACAGGTCTGGCAGGCCCTGACCGACGGCTCCGTCACCCCGGCGTACTACTTCGGGTTCCGGGCCGAGTACGACCTCACCGTCGGTGCCCCGTACCGCTACACGGCGGGCGGCGGGGACGTGATCACCGGCCAGGTGCTGGCGGTCGAGCCGGGCCGGGCACTGACGGCCACCTTCAACGGGCACTGGGAGCCGGGCGTGGCCGCGCTGCCCGAGTCCACCGTCACCTTCTCGCTGTTCGAGCCCTTCGTGCCGATGCCCGGGGTGACCTTCCTGTCGCTGGTGCACGAGGGACTGCCGGAGGGCGAGGACGCGGCGCACCTGCAGGTCGGGTGGGTCGCGATCCTGTCCGGGCTCAAGACCCTGCTCGAGACCGGCGCGCCCCTCGCGGAGGACCCCTCCGCCTGACCCGCCGGCTCCGCGGGCCGGGCTGCGGGCTCAGTCGGAGGACGGCGGCTGGTTCCAGCTGGCGAGGACGCAGACGGTGTCGCCGTCGGCCGCGACCATCGGCAGGTGCACCCGCGACGGGGCCTCGATCTCGGTCCGCCAGACCGGAGCGGTCGCGGCCGCGGAGCGGGCGCGGAGTCCGTCGCCGTCGGCGACGACGACCAGGCCCGCGGTCGCCGCCGTGGACCCCCCGCCGCCCTGCGGATCCCGCCAGCGCTCCCGTCCGGTGGCCGCGTCCAGACCGATCAGCCCGTCGGACCGGCTGGCGACCCCGACCGCGACCACCCCGCCGGCCGCCGCAGCCCGGAACCCGCCGGTCTGCGCCGACTCCCGGCGCCACAGCTGCCGGCCGGTCGCCGCGTCGTAGGTGACGAGCGATCCGCTCTCGCCGTAGGCGTCGGTGAAGGCGTGCACCCGGCCCGGGGTCACCAGCGTCCGCACGTCGGTCCCGGGGGACGCGACCCAGGCAACGGCTCCCGAGCGCAGGTCCCGTGCCTCCAGCCGCCCGTCGCGGTACCCGACGTAGGCGTGGTCCCCGACGCCGGCGAGGCTCACCTCGCCCGTCGGGACCCGCCAGCGGACCCGGCCGTCGGCCGGGTCCAACGCGACGAGCTGCCGGGCGGGCGGGCTCGGCGAGCCGGAGGGGTCGATCGTCGGGATCCCCGCGTCACCGGACAGCCCGAGGACGACGGCGTCCGCCCCGACCCCGCCGTCGGCGAGGCCGGACCGGACGTCCCGGATCTGCGTCGTCGTCCAGCGGACCCGGCCGGTCGACGCCTCGAGCGCGGCGACGTCCCGGGCGCGCGTCACCAGGACCAGGTCGGTGGACACGACCGGCGTCGTGGACTCGGTGTCGACCGACCACAGCTCCCGCCCGTCCCGTACCGACAGCACCCGCACCCGCCGGCCGCCGGTGACGACGACCCGGTCACCCCGGACCTCGGGGGTGGTGTACGGCTCGACCGGGTCCAGCGGCACGCGCCACCGTTCGCCACCCGACGCCGCGTCTGCGCACGCGACCGCCTGGCCGGGCGGACCGATGAGCACCTGCTGCACCGATGCCGGCACCAACCCCAGGCTCATCGCGAGGCCGGCGGCAGGCACGGCCACCACCAGGGTCACCAGCCCCACGAGGACTCGCCGCCGAGCCGGCCCGCTCATGCGCGGAGCGTAGGCCGCCGGGGTCGGCCCGGGACCGGCTCCGGGCTAGCGGCCGAGGTCGGCGGGGCCGAACGCCTGCGGGAGCACCGCGCTCATCGTCAGCACACCGGCCGGGGTGTCGACCAGCAGCGTGTCGCCGCCGAACTCGTACAGCAGCTGGCGACAGCGGCCGCACGGCATCAGCAGCGCGCCGCGCCCGTCGCAGCAGCTGAACGCCACCAGCCGGCCGCCGCCGGAGGCCTGCAGCGCCGACACCAGGCCGCACTCGGCGCACAGCCCCACGCCGTAGCTGGCGTTCTCGACGTTGCAGCCGACGACGACGCGGCCGTCGTCGACGAGCGCGGCGGCACCGACCGGGAACTCCGAGTA
>CAXTBU010000067.1:0-6634 GCA_964242885.1 uncultured Actinomycetales bacterium | reverse complement strand
CCCGACCAGGCCGGCGACCGCGAGCAGCGTCGCCAGGTAGGGCAGCATCGTGAACACCTCACTCGGGATCGGGACCGGCGTGTTGACCACGGTGAGCAGCAGCTGCAGGGCGAACGCGAACGCGAAGAACGCCCCCGCGCCGACCGCCGCGAGCGGCCGCCAGCTGCCGAAGATCACTGCGGCCAGGGCGATGAACCCCTTGCCGGCGGTCATGTTGGTGGAGAACGAGCCCGAGCTGCCCAGCGTCAGGTAGGCCCCGCCGAGCCCGGCCACCGCGCCGCCGAGGATCGTGTTGACGTAGCGGATCCGCAGCACCCTGATGCCCGCCGCGTCCGCCGCCCGCGGGTACTCGCCCACCGCGCGGGTCCGCAGCCCCCACCGGGTGCGGGTCAGCGCCAGCTGCAGGACCACCACCAGCAGGTAGGTCGCGTACACCAGCACGTTGGCCTGGAACAGCAGCGGGCCCAGCACCGGGATGTCCTGCAGCACCGGGATCGGCACCGGCGCGAACACCTCGGGCAGGTTGCGGGTGTCCGGGGACTGCTGCATGACCGCGTTGAACAGGAACGAGGTCAGCCCCAGCGCGAGCACGTTGAGGACCACGCCGATGATGACCTGGTTCACGCCGAACCGGATCGCCAGCACCGCGAGCACCGCTCCGATCGCGGCACCGGCGAGCACCGCGGCCAGCGACCCGATCCACGGGCTGCCCGCCATCGTGCCGACCAGGGCCCCACCGAACGCGCCGACCAGCAGCTGGCCCTCGATCGCCACGTTGATGACCCCGGACCGCTCGCACAGCACACCGCCGAGGGCGCCGAGGGCCAGCGGCACGGCCAGGTAGACGGTGTTCTGCAGCAGCCCCAGCAGGTCGATCGTGGACGACCCCTCGGTGGTCGTCCCCGCCCAGGACACGAACAGCGCGACCAGGGCGACCAGCCCGCCGGTCAGCGTCGCGGTCGTCGCCCGGCGGGACAGCGGCCGGACCAGCAGCACCAGGCCCGCCACGGCCAGCAGGACCGCGACCACGACCGCGAACGGCACCACGCGGACCGGGATCGCCGGCAGCCGCACCGCGTCGTCGACCCCGGACAGCTCGAACCGGGTCGTCGGCGCCGGGCCGACCGACCGCGCCATCAGCGCGGCGAGGGCGGCGAAGACGAGTAGTGCGATCCCGCGCCCGCGCCGGTCCCGGCGGGCGGCGGGCACCTCCCCGCCCGCGCCGACCGCCACGGTTGCGGTCGTCGGCGCGACCAGCGCGGTGGCCATCAGCCCCAGCCCTTCGCCAGCTGCGGCGTGCCGACGTCCGAGCTGACCGCGCGCAGCCGGAACAGCGCGGCGACCAGCGTCGGTGCCGCGACGAACACCACGATCAGCGCCTGCAGCACGGTGACCAGGTCCAGCGGCACCGAGGTGGCCGACTGCATGTACGAGCCGCCGGCCCGCAGCCCGCCGAACAGCAGGCCGGCGGCCACGGTGCCGGCGGGCCGGCCGCGGCCGAGCAGCGCGACGGTGATGCCGTCGAAGCCGATGCCCGCGTCGATGTCCCCGGTGACCGCGGTGTTCGTGCCGAGGATCTGGCAGGCCCCGGCCAGCCCCGCCAGCCCACCGGCCAGCGCCATCACCAGCGCGGTCACCCGGCCGACGTGCATGCCGGCGGTCCGGGCCGCCGACGGGTTCGCGCCGACCGCCCGCAGCCGGAACCCGACCACGCTGCGCTCGGTCAGCCACCAGACGGCCGCCGCCGCCAGCAGCGCCAGCAGGATCCCGGCGTGCACCCGCAGCTCGGCCCCGGCCAGGTGCGGCAGCCGCGCCGAGGGCTCGACGACCGGGGAGATCGCCTGCGTGCCGGGGGGCCGCTGGAACCCCGAGGTGGTGAGCAGCAGGCCGAGCAGGGCGACCGCGATGTAGTTGAGCATGATCGTGGTGATCACCTCGTGCGCCCCGAACCGGGCCTTGAGCACGCCGGCCAGCCCACCCCACAGGGCCCCGCCCAGCAGGCCGGCGACCAGGGCGACCAGCAGGTGCAGCCCCACCGGCAGGTCCCAGGCGAACCCCACGTAGCCGGCGGCGACTGCGCCGAGCACGATCTGGCCCTGGGCGCCGATGTTGAACAGGCCCGCACGGAACGCGATCGCCACCGAGAGCCCGGCCAGGATCAGCGGCGTCGCCAGCGTCACCGTCTCCGACAGCGGGCCGGCGATCGCGGCGAAGCTGCCGCTGGACACCGTCGACGGGTTGACCACCGCACCCTCGAACAGCGCCCGGTACGCCGACCCGGCGGCGCGCAGGCCCGCGGACAAGGTGTCCTGCGGGCGGGCGCCGAAGTACCCGGCCGCCGCCTGGGTGGCCGGGTCGGCGACCGCGACGAGCAGGCCGCCCAGCACCGCCGCGCAGACCAGGGCGAGCACGGTGACGACGATCCCGTTCGCCTCGCGCAGCCACCGCCACGCGCCGCTCACGACGGCACCGCCGCAGCGGCCGCGTCGGCCGGCCCGGGGGCGGGGAGCGTGCCGCCGCCCATCAGCACGCCGGCGTCGGCGGCGCTGGCACCGGCCGGCAGCTCCCCGGTCACCCGGCCGCCGCACAGCACGACGATCCGGTCGGCGAGCCCGCGGATCTCGTCCAGCTCGGAGCTGACCAGCAGCACGGCGGTGCCGGTGTCGCGTTCGGCGACGAGGCGGGAGTGCACGAACTCCATCGACCCCACGTCCAGGCCGCGGGTCGGCTGGGACACCACCAGCAGCCGCAACGGCCGGGACAGCTCCCGGGCCAGCACGACCTTCTGCTGGTTGCCGCCGGACAGCGTGCTCGCCGCCGCCCGGGCCGACGGCGCGCGCACGTCGAACTCGGCCATCCGCGCGGTCGCCGAGGAGCCGATCGCGGACAGGTCCAGTGCGGGGCCGTGCCGGAACGGGTCGGTCCCGACGAGGTCCAGCACCAGGTTCTCGGCGATGCTGAACTCGCCGACCAGTCCGTCGTCGAGCCGGTCCTCGGGCACGTACCCGATCCCCGCCGCGAGCCGGTCGGCGACTCCGGTGCCGGCGAGGTCGCGGCCGTCCAGGCGGACCGTGCCGGCCGCGGGCTCGCGCAGTCCGAGCACCGCCTCGGTCAGCTCGGTCTGCCCACTGCCCTGGACCCCGGCGATGCCCACGATCTCCCCGGCCCGGACGGTCAGCGAGACCTCGTCCAGGGTCACGTGGCCGAGCGGGTCCACCACCCGAAGGCCGTCCACCGACAGCACGACCGGGCCGGGGTCGGCGACGTCGCGGTCCACCGTCAACCGGACGTCACGCCCGACCATCAGGCCGGCCAGCTCCTCCCGCGTCGCGGTCGGCGCGGCGGTGCCGACGACCTTCCCCCGGCGCAGGACGGTGACCGTGTCGGCCACCGCCTGCACCTCCCGCAGCTTGTGGGTGATGAAGACGATCGAGGTCCCGCCGGCCGCCAGCGATCGCATGACGGCGATCAGGTCGTCGGCCTCCTGCGGGGTGAGCACCGCGGTCGGCTCGTCCAGCACCAGCAGCCGGGCGTCGCGCAGCAGTGACTTGAGGATCTCCACCCGCTGCTGCACCCCGACCGGCAGGTCGCCGACGACCCGGTCCAGCGGGACCTCGAGGCCGTACCGCTTGGCCGTCGCCTCGATCTGGCGGCGGGCGCGGCGCCGGGCGAGCCAACCGCCGGGGGCGTCCTCCCGACCGAGCATCAGGTTGTCCAGCACGGTGAAGACCGGGATGAGCATGAAGTGCTGGTGGACCATCCCGATGCCGGCGGCCATCGCGTCCCCCGGCCCGGCGAACCGGACCGGGCGCCCGTCGAGCAGGATCCGGCCGCCGTCGGGGCGGTACAGCCCGTACAGGACGTTCATCAGCGTCGACTTGCCGGCGCCGTTCTCCCCGAGCAGTGCGTGCACCGTCCCCGGCTCGACGGTGAGGCTGACCGCGTCGTTGGCGACCAGCGGCCCGAACCGCTTGGTCACCGCGTCCAGTTCCAGCCGCACGCGTCCAGCCCTCCCGCTCCGGTGCCCGGTCCCTGACGTCAGCTGGCGGGCTGCGCCTTGGAGGCGACCTTCACGGTCCCGCTGGCGATGTCCGCGGACAGCTGGGTCAGCTCGGCCTTCAGCTCGGCGGGCACCTTGTCGTCGAACTCGTGGAACGGCGAGAGCCCGGTGCCCTTGTTGGCGAGCGTCCCGACGAACGCGCCGGTCCGGGTGCCCTTGGTGGCCTGCCCGAGGTAGGTCTGGACCGCGCCGGTGATGTCCTTGAACACGGTCGAGACGAAGTACCTGCAGTACTGGGCCGCGGACACGCACCCGTCGGTGTCCACCCAGATCAGGTTGAGCTTCCCGCCCGAGCTCTGCGCGACGGCACCGGCACCCAGACCCGAGCCGCCGGCGACCGGGAAGACGATGTCCGCGCCCTGCTGCTGCAGCGTCCGCGCCGCGGTGCTGCCGGCGCTGGAGTCGGTGAAGGAGTTGCTGAACGTCCCGTTCTGGGTGGTCTCGTCCCAGCCCAGCACGGCGACCTTCTTGCCCTTCTGCTGGTTGTAGTACTGGACGCCCTCCCAGAAGCCGTCCATGTAGATCGTCACCGGCGGGATCTTGAGCCCGCCGAAGGTGCCGACCTTGCCGGTCTTGGTCATGCCGGCCGCGAGGTAGCCCCCGAGGAAGCCGCCCTGGGCAGTGTTGAACTCCAGGGAGAACACGTTCGGGGCGGGGATGAGGGAGTCGATGATCGCGTAGTTCGCGGTCGGGTTGGCCTTGGCGACCGAGGTGACCGCATCGGTCATCAGCCCACCGACGGCGATGGTCGTCTTGCAGCCCTGCTTGGTCTCGTTGGTCAGGTTCGGGACGTAGTCGTTCTGGCTCGCCGACGAGACGTAGCTGACCGCGACGTCGGGGTTGGCCGCCTTGGCACCGTTCATCCCCGCCCACGCCGACTGGTTGAACGACCGGTCGTCGACCCCGCCGACGTCGAGCACCATGCACGCCTTGAACGCACCCCCGCCGGTGGCCGGGGTGGTCGCGGAGGTCGCAGCGGCCGCCCCGGGAGAGGGCGAAGCGGCCGTCGCCGACCCGCTCGGGGTGGTGGTGGCGCCGCTGGTCGAGGCCGGCGGGTCGCCGCACCCGGCGACGACGGCCAGCAGGCCGGCGAACACGGCTGCCGGGATCGCCCGACGGCGGCGGGACCGGGTGGTCCCGGAGGCGAGAGAAGCGGTCACCGGTGGTTCTCCTGACGTCGTCCCGTTCGCGACGGGATGGGCTGAGCGATCGCGCCTGGCAGCGGACCCGGCTGGGCCGCGCGATGACGTTCGGCGCGGTTCCGGCGCAGGTGAGACTAACGGGAACGAGCGCCGCCGCGGCAGCCCCTGCCGACGGGGCTCCGGCCCGCAGGCGACCGGCACGGACCCCGTCGGGGGCCCGGGAGACGCTTCTCACACCCCCGTGACCGGCCTCCACCGGTCGGCCGCCTCTACGATTTCCAGGGCCGGCCACTCCCCGGACTGCGGTCCGACCAGGGAGTCGGGCCGGGGACACAGGTCGGTGCCGTGCCCGGTCCGCCTGGTGCGACACGGCCGTCGAGGGGGGTCCGCGTGGTGATGAGCCCGCCGCAGCGCACCGCGGATGCCGCACGTCGCGAGCCGGGCAGCGGCGCGACCACCGGCGCCCGGCGCATCCGCCCCGCCGGGACCGTCTACCGCGGCCGCGAGGGCATGTGGTCCTGGGTGCTGCACCGCATCACCGGCATCGCGATCTTCTTCTTCCTGTTCGCCCACGTCCTGGACACCGCGCTGGTCCGGGTGTCCCCCGAGGCCTACAACCGGGTGATCGAGAGCTACAAGAACCCGGTCGTCGGGCTGATGGAGACCGGGCTGGTCGCGGCGGTGCTGTTCCACGCGTTCAACGGGCTGCGCCTGATCGCCATCGACTTCTGGAGCAGGGGACCCCGCTACCAGCGACAGATGAGCTGGGCGGTCGTCGGCCTGGCCTTCGTGCTGTTCGTGCCGTTCGCCATCCGCCACCTGGCCATCGTGTTCGGGCACGCCAGCTGATGGCCGGCACCGGAGCGGCCCGCGGCGGCGTGCTGGCAGCCGACGTGACCGGCGGCGCACCTGCCTCGGCGCTGATCGAACGGCCCCGCCAGGCCAGGCCGAGCGGGCGCAGCAACGCCGAGTTGTACAGCTGGCTGTTCATGCGGGCCTCCGGCGTGCTGCTGCTCGTGCTGGTGTTCGGCCACCTGTTCGTCAACCTGATGCTGGGCGAGGGGATCAGCCGGCTGGACTTCAGCTTCGTCGCCGGGAAGTGGGCCAACCCGTTCTGGCAGGTCTGGGACCTGCTGATGCTGCTGCTGGCCGAGCTGCACGGCACGAACGGGATGCGCACGATCATCAACGACTACGTCGACGCCCCGCGCCGGCGGTTCGTCACCCTCGGGATCCTCTACACCGCAACGGTCGTCGTGATGGTCACCGGGACGCTGACCATCTTCACGTTCGACCCCTGCATCGACCCCTCGTCCACGCTGCCGGCCTGCCTCGGCCGCTGACCGCGAGCACCGCTCTCTACCGCTCTCTCACGACCCGCTCTGTCACCAACCGCTCTGTCACCAACCGCTCTGTCACCAACCGCTCTGTC
>CAXTBU010000066.1:6663-17423 GCA_964242885.1 uncultured Actinomycetales bacterium | reverse complement strand
CCGAGCGTTGCCAGCACCGCGTAGGTGACGAACAGGTCGTCCTGGCGCGCGTCCGGCCACAGCGTGGTGTGCAACGACCGGGCCCGGTCGGCCAGCCGCGTCCCGTCGGCGACGGCGGCGGCGTCGGTCGCGGCCGGCAGCGGCCCGGTCGCGCCGGCCAGCGCGAGCACGACCGGGATGCCCGCCGTCTCCAGGTCCTGGCCGGCGGCGGCCCGGGCGAGCGCGAGCGCCCCGTCCCGCTCCGACAGCCCGGCCCGCTCCGACAGCCCGGCCCGGTCGGGCAGGTCGGTCACCGGATCCCCGTCCGGGCCAGCCCCTGCACGAAGTAGCGCTGGAAGGCCAGGAACAGCACCACCATCGGCGCGACCGACACCAGCGTCATCGCCATCAGACCGCCGTAGTCGGTCGTGTACTGGCCGCGGAACGCCTGCAGGGCCACCGGCAGCGTCTGCAGCGGCTGGTCACGCAGCACGATCAGCGGCCACAGGAAGTCGTTCCACTGGTACATGAAGGTGAGCAGCACCAGCACCGCGATCAGCGGCTTGCACAGCGGCAGCACGATCGAGAAGAAGGTGCGGAACCGCCCGGCGCCGTCGACGCGGGCGGCCTCGATCAGCTCGTCCGGGATCGCGATGATGAACTGTCGCGCCAGGAAGATGCCGAACGCTGTCGCGGCCGACGGGATGATGACCGCCCAGAAGGTGCCCACCAGGTCCAGCGCGGTGACGATCCTGAACTGGGACACGATGATCGCCTGGACCGGGACCATCATCGTGCCGAGCAGCAGCAGGAACAGCGCGCTGCGCCCGGGGAACGGCAACTTCGCGAACGCGTACCCGGCCAGCAGGTTCACCACGACCGTGATCGCGGTGACGATCACGCCGATGACGACCGAGTTGCCGAACCACGTCCAGAAGTACTGCAGCCCGAAGATGCGGCTGAAGTTGGCCAGCGTCGGCTCGGCCGGGAACAGGTGGAGCTGGTCGGAGACGACCTCCGACCGCGGTGAGAACGCCGTCACGACCATCAGGTAGAGCGGGAAGAGCATGACGGCGCAGACGAGGACGGCGACGAGCACCCGGACGCGACGCCCGCTCCCGCCGCGGCGCCGGGCCGGCGGGCGCGACGCGAGGCTGGCGCCGGTGGCCCGGTGGCCCGCGTCGTCCCGGACCCGGGTGCCGATGTCGGCGGCGGTCATCCGGCGAGGTCCCGGCTCTTGTTGGCCCGCCACTGGAACGCGGTGAACGCCAGCGTGAGCACGAAGATGACGACCCCGATCGCCGCCGCGTACCCCTGCGCCCGGGGCGGGCCGAACCCGTTCTTGTACGCGTAGGTGCCGAGCACCTCGGTGGAGAACCCCGGGCCGCCGTTGGTCAGCACGAACACGGTGTCGAACATCTGGAACGTGTAGATGACGTTCATGATCAGCAGGAAGAACGTCGACGGGCCGACCAGCGGCACGGTGATCGACCGGAACGTCTGCCAGGCACTGGCGCCCTCGGTGCGCGCCGCCTCGTAGAGCTCGGGGCTGATCCCCTGCAGCCCGGCCAGGTAGATGACCATGTCGAAGCCGAGCCGGATCCACAGGGTCACCAGGATGACCGAGGCCATCGCCGCGGGGCCGGCGGACTGCCAGTCCACGGTGCCCAGGTGCAGCGCCCGCAGCATCTTGTTGAGCGTGCCGATGTTCTCGTCGAACACGAACGTGCCGATCAGTCCGGTCGCGATCCCGGAGATGACCATCGGCAGGTAGATGATCGCGCGGTAGACCGACCGGCCCGGCAGGACCGAGTTCATCAGCACCGCCAGCCCCAGCCCGACGGCCATCCCGACCGGAACGGTGAACACCGCGAACACGCCGGTGTTGGCCAGCGACCGCCAGAACGCCCGGTCCGCGGCCAGCTCGCGGTAGTTGTCCAGGCCGACCCAGGTGGCGCTGCCGAACCCGCTGTAGCTGTACAGGCTGAGCACCACGGCCAGCACGAGCGGCAGGAACAGGAAGCCGGCGATCAGGGCGATGTTGGGCCCGGCGAACAGCAGCGCGTGCGCCGCGTCGCGCAGTCCGGCGCGCCGGTGGCGG
This sequence comes from uncultured Actinomycetales bacterium, assembly GCA_964242885.1. Classification (GTDB taxonomy): domain Bacteria; phylum Actinomycetota; class Actinomycetes; order CAXTBU01; family CAXTBU01; genus CAXTBU01. The sequence continues at coordinate 15,343 of CAXTBU010000066.1, read as the reverse complement.
CGGGCCCGGCCGGCGTCGACGGACTGCGCGAGGGTCGGCTGCGGGTCCAGCGCGGCCTGCGCGGTCACCGGGCCCCGGTCACTGCGCCACGGCCTTGGCCACCCCGGCCGAGATCGCGGCCAGCGTCGCGCCGGTGTCCCGGCCGCCGAGCAGCCCGGCCTCCAGCTCGTTCTGCAGGACGGTGTTGATCGCGCCGAACTGCGGGACGGTGACCTCGGCGACCTGCTCGGGCGCGATCGTCGTCGACTGCTCGACGAAGGTCGGCATCAGGTCCGGGCGGACCGCGTACCGGACGGCGTCGCCGGACAGCGACTTCAGCGTCGGCAGCTGGATCGTCGCCGCGCAGAACTCCCGCATGTTCTCCGGCGTCACGAGGAACTTGAGGAACTTGGCGGCCAGCTCCGGGTTCTTGCCGTCCTTGGTGGCCACCACCGCGTTGCCGCCCAGGTCGCTGGACGCCTCGACGTCGCGGGGCTGGGGCATCACGCCGTACTTGAACGCGCCCTTGGAGTCGGTCTCGATGCCGGGCAGCAGGAAGTCGCCGGCGAAGGCCATGGCCACGGTGCCGGAGCTGAACAGCGAGTCCGGGAAGGTCGTCGACTTCACCGAGGTGTTGCGCGGGACCCAGCCGTTGGTGAAGAAGCTCTTCGTGAAGTCGAGCGCGCGCCGCCCGGCGTCGGAGTCGATCGCCGGGTTCTTCCGGTCGGCGTCGAACAGGCTCCCGCCGGCCTCGTAGAGCCAGGTCAGCCAGCGGTAGGCGCCGGCCGACTGCCAGTCGTAGACGAACGGGTACTGGTTGGCGCGGACCGTGCCCTTGAGCTTTGTCGCGGCGGCCGCGAACTCGTCCCAGGTCCACGCCTCGTCGACCGAGCTCGGCACGTTGGTGATGCCGGCCGCCGCGAACGCGTCCAGGCGGTAGAGGACGGCCGTGGTGTCGGTCTGCTGGGGGACGCCGTAGGGCTTGCCGTCGTACTTGACGGCCTCCCACAGCGCCGGGGTGAACTCGGCGACCTCGGCCTCGGAGAACGTCGAGGACAGGTCGTGGAGCACGTTCTTGGCCGTGTAGAGGCCGATGTCGATGTAGCTGACCCGGAACAGGTCCGGCGGTGTCCCGGCCTGCAGCTGCGAGTCGATGATCGTCGAGACCTGGGCGTACGGGACCGCCCGCTGGGTGACCTTGGTGCCCGGGTTCGCCGCCTGGAACCGGTCGATGATCCGCTGGTAGGCGTCGAACTCGGCGTCGCCCCTGGCACCGGCCCAGTTGACGAACGTGAGCTCGCCGGTGGCGCTGCCGGTGCTGCCGCCCGACGAGCCGCTGTCGCTCCTGCTGAACCCCGCGCAGCCGGCCAGGCCGAGAGCTGCTGCCCCGGTCACCGCTGCGCTGAGGAACCGCCGGCGGTCCACCCCTGGCCCTGTCGTCACGGGGTGGTGCTGGGCGTGTGCTGACATCTGTCCTCCGTCGCTGTCGGGACCCCCCGGCCCCGACGCAGCGTGTCTACACGCGGTCGCCATCTGTCACCACTCGAGGGCTCCCCCACGCGTCGTGCGACCATGGACCGGCCCGTGGACCGGGTCCCCCGGCCCCGTAGCTCAGGGGATAGAGCAGCGGTTTCCTAAACCGCGTGTCGCTGGTTCGAGTCCAGTCGGGGCCACCACTCGCGGCCTCCCGGACGGGTCGTCAATTCGTCGCTCTCGGGGCACTGCCGTTGGGCTTGTGGACAGAGACCGGACACCGTAAGGTCATCCACGGCGCAGATGTCTTCAGGCGTGGGTACTGTCCGCCCGATACCGCGGCCATCTCCTGACCCTGACGGTTCCAGACCGGCTGGTCTGTGCCAGGTCCCGCGCGACGTCTCGAGGCGTCGGGATGACGCTTCGCCCGAGACGGGTTCGCACGAGGTCCAGCGAGGACGGCCCGGACGCACCGCCGACCCGCGTGGATGTACCCACACGCGCGCAGCACCGTGGACAATTACCGGCACCTACCGGGAGCCGGACGCCGGCACCCGGCAGCAGGCCGACGATCATCGGAAGGAGCACCACCGGATGAGCACACAGCAGGGCGCCTACCAGGCCCCCGGCAGCGGCGGCAGCGAGACCGCCGGTACCGCAAAGGACCAGGCTGCGCAGACCGCGCAGACCGCCAAGGACCAGGCTGCGCAGACCGCGCAGACCGCCAAGGACCAGGCCACCCAGACCGCGCAGACCGCGCAGCAGGAGGCCGCACACGTCGGCTCCGAGGCGGTGTCGGCAGCCTCCGAGGTGGCCGGTACGGCGAAGGACCAGGTCACCCACGTCGCCGGCGAGGCGCTGGACCAGGTCAAGGACCTCACCGGCCAGGTCCGCACCCAGCTCTCCGAGCAGGCCAGCGCGGCCGGCGAGAAGCTCGCCCAGGCGGTGCGCTCCCTGGTCGAGGAACTGCAGGCGATGGGCCAGCACGACGGCCCGAAGGGCGCCGCCACGCAGGCGGTCAAGAACCTGGCCGAGCGCGGGGAGTCGTTCGCCGACTACCTGGAGAACCGCGAGCCCGAGTCGGTCGTCTCCGACCTGCGCGGGTCGGCTGCCCGCCGTCCGGGTGGCTTCCTGCTCGGCGCGCTGCTGGCCGGTGCCCTCACCGGCCGCCTGGTGCGCAGCGGCCGGGCCGCCTCCGACAGCGGCCCCTCGTCCTCGACGCAGGCCGGCATCCCGGGTGTCTCCGGCGGGTACGTCCCCGTCCCGGCGTCCCCGACCTACGAGCCGGCGCACGTGTCGGCGGGCCAGCCCGGCTACACCGCGCCGGTCCCGACCGAGCGGCCCTACGCCGACCCGTACACGACCACCGGCCAGCCCGGCGGGTTCGACACGCGGACGGCGTTCCCGCGCAGCTCTGACACCGAGCTGCGATGAGCACCCCGATGGGTGGTTCCTCGATCGGGAGCACCGCGATGGGCAGCGGCCCCGCGGGGCACGACGCGTCTCCCGCCACCGTCGCCGAGGTGGCCAGCGGTGAGGCCGACGTGACCGAGGTGGGCGTGGGGGACATCCTGCGCAGCCTCACCAGTGACCTCAGCAAGCTGGTCAACCAGGAGATCGAGCTCGCGAAGCTCGAGCTGAAGCAGGAGGCCACCAAGGCCGGGAAGATCGCCGGTGCCTTCGCCGGCGCCGGCGTGGCCGGCTACTTCGCGGTCCTGTTCCTGTCGCTGACGCTGATGTTCCTGCTCGCGAGCTGGTTCGACAGCCTCACCTGGGCGGCGCTCGTCGTGACCGTCATCTGGGCGATCATCGGGGCGATCCTCTTCACCCGCGCGCGTGCGCAGGCCAAGACGCTGAACCCCGTGCCCGAAGAAACCGTTCAGACGCTGAAGGAGGACAAGGAATGGCTCAAGACCCGGAACAGCTGAAGGCCGAGATCGCCCGGACCCGTGAGGGTCTGGGGCAGGACCTCGACGTCCTCGCCGAGAAGGTGACCCCGAGCAAGGTCGTGGGTCGTCGTGTCGACGCGACGAAGGACAAGCTCACGGGCCTCAAGGACCGGGTCATGGGCTCGGCCGAGCAGCTGACCTCATCGGTCAGCGGCACCGCCGACGACGCGACCTCCGCTCTCTCCGACCGTGCGCACGGTCTGTCCAGCGCGGTCCAGGGCGCGCCGGGCCAGGCCAAGGCCCGCACGTCGGGCAACCCGTTCGCCGCCGGCGTCGTCGCCTTCGGTCTCGGGCTGCTCGCCGCCAGCCTCATCCCGGCCAGCGCGGCCGAGCAGCGCGGCACCCTGAAGCTCAAGGACGCTGCCGAGCCGCTGCTGGAACCGATCAAGGCCCAGGCCCAGACTGCGGCGTCGGAGGTCAAGGAGAACCTGGCCCCCGCCGTGCAGGAGGCTGTCGGCACCGTCAAGGAGTCGGCGACCGACGCGGTCGGCACCGTCAAGGGCACCGCGACCGACGCGGCCGGCTCGGTCAAGGAGACCGCGGTCGACTCCGCGGCGACCGTCAAGGGCAGCGCCGTGGACTCCGCGGCGACCGTCAAGGACAGCGCGACCGACTCCGCCTCCACCGTCACCGACCAGGCGAAGTCCTCGGCCGGCACGGTGAAGGACACCGCGAAGAGCAACGCACCCGGGTCCCTCTGAGCTGATCGACGCACCTGCGGCCCCCGGCGTACGCGCCGGGGGCCGCAGGTGTCTGCCGGCACGTTCGACCTCTACGGCGCCGATCAGGGCGCGGCCACCAGCCGGCACCGCTGGGCGCCGAGCCCGACGACCTCGACCTCCATCGAGTCCCCGGGAGCCAGGTACGGGAACCGGCCGGACATCGCGACGCCCTCCGGGGTGCCGGTGTCGACCAGGTCACCGGGCTCCAGGACGAGGTACTGGGACAGGTGCCACAGCAGGTGCCCGACCCCGAACACCATGTCCGCCGTGCTGGAGTCCTGCCGGGCCTCGCCGCCGACGGCGGACCGCAGGCGCAGCCGCTGCGGGTCCCCGACCTCGTCGGGGGTGACCAGCCACGGGCCCAGCGGGTTGAACGTCGCGGCGCACTTGCCCTTGCTCCACTGGCCGCCGGACTGCTCCCGCTGGAACGCCCGCTCCGACACGTCGTTGCTGGTCACGTAGCCCGCGACGGCCGACAGCGCGTCGGCCGGGCTGTCCGCGTAGGACAGCCGCCGGCCCAGGACGACGCCCAGCTCGACCTCCCAGTCGGTCTTCGTCGAACCGCGGGGGACGACCACGTCGTCGTACGGCCCGACGACGGTGTTGGGGTGTTTGAGGAACAGCACCGGCTGCTCCGGGACGGGGCTGCCGGACTCCGCGGCGTGCGCGGCGTAGTTCTGGCCGATGCAGAGCACCGCCGTTGGCCGGGCGATCGGCGCCCCGACGCGCAGGCCCGAGCCGTCGCCGGGGTCGTCCAGGCGCGGGAGCGACCCGGCGGCGAGCGCGGCCCGGGCCCGCTCGATCCCGTCGCCGGCCAGGAACGCGCCGTCGATGTCGTCGGTCAGCGGCGTCAGGTCGAAGACCGCGCCGTCGCCGTCCGCGTCCCGGTTCCCGAGGATCGCGGGCCGTTCGGCCCCTGGCTCACCCAGCCGCAGCAGTCGCATGGCCGGCACCCAACCACGCGGCGGAAGTCCGGCCGGCGCCTCGCCGGAGGGATCAGCGCGGGACGGTCACCGTGCCGGCGACAGCGTCGCGGCCGGTCCCACCGGCGCTGCCGAACACGCCGGAAGCTGCGGCGGTCGGCTGGACGTGGCGGACGTGGTCGTGCGGCACGGGGCCCGCGGTGTCCGCCTGCGGGGCGCGCGCCGGCGCCCCGGCCGGGACCAGCGTCGCGAACACGTGGGCGGCGATGTCCCGGGGCAGCTCGACCGGCTCCGACACGCGCGCGCCGGCAGCTCCTGCGCCGGGCGGCACGGGTCGGACGGACACCGACCGCCCGGTGGCCTCGAGCTCCACCACCGAACCGGGCAGCACACCGGCGTCCCGGATGACCTCCAGCGCCTCGACGTCGGTCTGGATGAGCTCGCCGATCCGCCGGACCTCGACGGTCACCGGGTCCGTGCCGGCGAGGGTGACCAGCGTCTGGTCCAGGGCGATCGGCTGGTCCGGCGCCGCGTCGTCGGGGTCCGCGACCGGGCCGGACAGCTCGTCGAGCCCGGGGATCGGGTTCCCGTACGGGGACAGCTGGGGGCTGTCCAGGATGGCGACCAGGCGCTGTTCGACGTCGGTGGAGATGACGTGCTCCCAGCGACAGGCCTCGGTGTGCACCAGCGACCAGTCCAGCCCGATGACGTCGGTGAGCAGCCGCTCGGCCAGGCGGTGCTTGCGCATGACCCGGACCGCGTACCGCCGGCCCTCGTCCGACAGCTCGAGGTGGCGGTCGTCGGCCACCACCAGCAACCCGTCCCGCTCCATCCGCGCGACGGTCTGGCTGACCGTCGGACCGGAGTGGTGCAGCCGATCGACGATGCGCGCCCGCAGCGGGGCGATCCCCTCCTCCTCGAGGTCCAGGATCGTTCGCAGGTACATCTCGGTCGTGTCGACCAGCTCGTTCACGAATCACCTCACCGCCCTGGCGACCGAGCGCCGGTCACCCGTCCTCAAGTGTCGCGCACCGGCCTGCCCGGTGGCTCGACCGGCGCGAGGCGACGCAGCGTCAACCCCCGGAGGCGCTGCGCGGTCGGACTTCCTACCGTTGTGCCGGTGACGACCTCGGTGATGTGGTTCCGGCGAGACCTCCGACTGGCCGACAACCCGGCCCTGCTGGCCGCGGCCGCGGCCGACGACGTGGTCCCGCTGTTCGTGCTGGACCAGAAGCTGTGGGGTCCGGCCGGCGACCGGCGCCGCGCCTACCTCGCGAACAGCCTCGCCGCGCTCGACGAGGCCATCGGCGGTGCGCTGGTCATCCGGCACGGGAACCCGGCGCGGGTCGTTCCCGCGGTCGCCGAGCAGGCCGGCGCGGCGAGCGTCCACGTCGCGGCGGACTACCTGCCCTACGGCTCGACCCGGGACGCCGAGGTCGAGCGGGTGCTGGGCGAGCGGGGCGTCGGGCTGGTGCGGACCGGCTCGCCCTACGCGGTGGCGCCGGGGCGGCTGCGCAAGCAGGACGGCACCCGTTTCCAGGTCTACTCGCCCTTCTACCGCAGCTGGCAGCAGCACGGCTGGCGGGCGCCCGCACCGCTGCCGGGTCCGGTGCGCTGGACCTCGCCACTGGCCGACCAGGGGATGCCGGCGGTGGAGCCGATCGAGAACCTGCCGGTGGCCGGCGAGGCGGAGGCCCGGCGGATCTGGCAGGGCTTCCTCGCCGCCAGCGATCCGGGCAGCGGGGTCGGCGGGTACGGCACGAACCGGGAGCGGCCGGACCTGCCCGGGACCACCCGGATGTCGGTGCACCTGAAGTACGGCGAGGTCCACCCCCGGACGATGCTGGCCGACCTGGCAGCGGTCCGGGCCGACCAGGCGGCCGGAGCGGAGACGCTGCGCGGGGAACTGGCCTGGCGCGACTTCTACGCCGACGTGCTGTTCGCGCGTCCGGACTCCGCCCGCGACTACTACAAGCCGGCGATGGCGGGCATGCGCTTCGACTCCGGGCCGGCCGCCGACGTCGCGCTGGCCGCCTGGCAGCAGGGCCGGACCGGCTACCCCATCGTCGACGCCGGGATGCGGCAGCTCGCGACCGAGGGGTGGATGCACAACCGGCTGCGGATGATCGTCGGCAGCTTCCTGGTCAAGGACCTGCACCAGGAGTGGCAGCGGGGAGCACGCTGGTTCCTGCAGCAGCTGGTGGACGGCGAGCTGTCCAGCAACCAGCACGGCTGGCAGTGGATCGCCGGCACCGGGACCGACGCCGCGCCGTACTTCCGGATCTTCAACCCGACCACGCAGGGCGAGCGCTACGACCCGCACGGGGACTACGTCCGCCGGTACGTCCCGGAGCTGCGCCACCTCGCGGGGAAGGCCGTGCACGCGCCGTGGGACGTCGCCGGCGGGTACGACCACGGCTACCCACACCGGCTGGTGGACCACGCGGCCGAGCGTCGGGAGGCACTCGCCCGGCTCGCCGAGATCAAGGCCGCATAACCCCTGGCACACCCGCCGGAGCCGACCTACTGTTCCCGGTACACGGAGAGGAGGTGGTCCACTATTTGCGATTCCAGTGGGACTCGTGAGGTGGCTGTCCGCTAGCTGCCAGACCCGCACCATCAAGCTCGGGTGTCCGAGCCGCCGGCGAAGGCGGTAGCGAATACCCGGCAGTCATCCGGCCCGTGGGCCCCGGGAGTTGTCCCTCCGGGCCACGCGGTCTCCCCCCGGGAGCCGCGTGGAAGTGCCCACGGGCCGTTCTGCGTCTCCACCGCCTCCCCGCCCCGACCCGGCCCCCCCGGCGTCGGTTAGTTCGGCGCCCGGGTCAGGGCGCGAGGCGCTCGATCACCCAGCCGGTGGCGGTGCGGCGGAACCGCAGCCGGTCGTGCAGCCGGCCCGGCCGGCCCTGCCAGAACTCCACCGTCGACGGGTGCACCCGCCAGCCGCCCCAGAAGTCCGGGACCGGGACGTCGCGGCCGGCGAAGCGCTCGGCCGCGGCCCGCTCGGCGGCGAGCAGGTCCTCGCGTGCGGCGGTGACCGACGACTGGTTGCTGGCCCAGGCCCCCAGCTGCGAGGCCCGGGGCCGCGAGGCGAAGTAGGCCGCGGACTCGGCGCGGGTCACCTGCGCGACGTCCCCGGTCACCCGCACCTGGCGTTCGAGCTCCAGCCAGCAGAACACCAGGGCAGCCCGGGGGTTGGCGGCCAGATCGGTCCCCTTGCGCGAGGCGGCGTTGGTGTAGAAGACGAACCCGCGCTCGTCCACGTCCTTGAGCAGCACCACCCGGGCGGACGGGGCGCCGTCGGCGTCGGCGGTCGCCAGCGTCATCGCGTTGGGCTCCGGGACCCGGGCGGTGACCGCATCGGCCAGCCACACCCGGAACTGCGCGACCGGGTCCCCGTCCACGTCCGACTCCAGCAGCTGCCCGCGGCGGTAGGTCTCCCGCAGGGCGGCCACGTCCATCCGCTCGGCGGGACCGGTGTCGATGCCCGCGGCGGGAGGGGTGCGGTCGGCGGCGGTCACCGCAGCACGGTAGGCGCGGCCACGCGTGCGACCATCGGCGCGTCCCTGCACGCCGACGGCCCGGAGCCCCCCGTGACCACCGCTGTCCCCCGCCCCGCCGAGGCCGCTGCCCCCCG
>CAXTBU010000066.1:0-6563 GCA_964242885.1 uncultured Actinomycetales bacterium | reverse complement strand
GTCGACGGCCGGTTCGGCTCGGGCCCGTCCAAGGTCCCCGCGGCCGCCCTGGCCGCCCTGGCGGCGAGCGGCGCCGGAGTCCTGGGCACCTCCCACCGGCAGGCCCCCGTCCGGTCGCTGGTCGGCCGCGTCCGGGCCGGGCTCGCCGACCTGTTCGCCCTGCCCGCCGGCTACGAGGTGGTCCTCGGCCTCGGCGGCTCCACCGCGTTCTGGGACGTGGCTACGCACTGCCTCGTCCTGGAGCGCGCACAGCACTGCACGTTCGGGGAGTTCTCCGCCAAGTTCGCCAGCTGCACCGCCCGCGCCCCGTGGCTGGCCGACCCGGAGATCCGCGCGGCCGACCCCGGGTCGCTGGTCGCCCCCGCCGCCCGGCCGGGTGTCGACACCTACGCCTGGCCGCACAACGAGACGTCCACCGGGGTGATGGCGCCGGTCCGGCGTCCGACCGACGCGGACGACGACGCGGTGGTGATCGTCGACGGGACCTCCGGTGCCGGCGGCCTGCCGCTGGACGTGACCCAGACGGACGTCTACTACTTCGCCCCGCAGAAGGGGTTCGCCTCCGACGGGGGCCTGTGGTTCGCGTTGATGTCGCCGCGGGCGCTGGACCGCGTCGGCCGGGTGGCCGCCACCGGCCGGTACGTCCCGGACTTCCTCGACCTCGGGTCGGCCGTGGCGAACTCCCGGCTGGACCAGACCGGGAACACCCCGGCCATCGCGACGCTGCTGCTGCTCCAGGCCCAGCTCGACGCGCTGCTCGGCGCCGGCGGGCTCGCCGCTGCCGTGGCCCGCACCGCCGACAGCTCCGGGCGCCTCTACGCGTGGGCCGAGGCATCTGCCCTGGCGACGCCGTTCGTGGCCGACCCGGCGGCCCGGTCCCAGGTGGTGGGCACCATCGACCTCGACGCGTCGGTGGACGCCGCGGTGGTCGCCGCGGTGCTGCGTTCCAACGGCATCGTCGACACCGAGCCCTACCGCAAGCTCGGCCGCAACCAGCTGCGCATCGGCATGTACCCGGCGGTGGACCCCGACGACGTCAGCGCGTTGACCGCCTCGATCGACTGGGTGCTCGCCCGGCTGGCGTGATCGCGCGCAGCGGCCCGGTCAGCCGTGCCGGGTGGCCGGGTACGCCGCGAGGGCGCCGGCGAGCGCCAGCGCGACGATGACCGCGACGGCCCAGCCCGGGAGCGGGCGCCGGGTGACGGTGGTCGTCTCGGTGACGGTGGTGCCGACGGCGGTGACCGTCGGACTCGGGGTGGACAGGGCGGTCCGTCCCGCCGCCGACCCGGCCGGCGATGCGGGCGTGGCCGTCGGCGCGGACACGGACACCGGCGGCGGCGTCGACGAGGCGCTCGCCACCGACGGTCCCCCGAGCACCAGGACGCCCGCCGCGGCCAAGCCGAGGGCCCCGGTCCCCACCCGGCCGGCGGCGCGCGGCGCGCCGGGGGTCACCGCAGCCACGAACCGACGAGCAGGACCCCGAGCAGCGCGGCCAGGACCACCGCCACCAGCGCGCGCTGCCTCCGTCGGTCCATCCCGGAAGGGTAGGGGCCCGCCGCGCCGGCGCCGAACGCGGTTCGACCGGGTCAGCGGTGCCCCGTGGTCAGCACTGCCAGCGACGGCCGCGGCAGCAGGTGGGCGTCCAGCTGCACCCCGCGCCGGGTCAGCCGCCGGACGAAGAACAGCAGCGGGACGCCCACCCCGACGGCGAGCATGACGGCGCAGAAGGCGATCGCCGCCCGGGGACCGGCCTGCTGGCCGACCCAGCCGACCAGCGGGGCGCCGACGGGGGTGCCGCCCTGGAGCATCAGCATGTGCAGGGCCATCACCCGGCCGCGGAAGGCGGGCCCGGCCGACAGCTGGTGGAAGACGTTGGCGAACAGCATCGCCGTGATCCCGAAGAAGCCGACCGGGATCAGCGCCAGCGCGAACGACCAGTAGGTCGGCATCGCCGCCGATGCCGCCAGCGCGATGGTGAACCCACCTGCCCCCAGCAGGACGAACCGCAGCCGCGACCCGGTCCGGCGCAACCCCACCACGGCCGCGGCCAGCGAGCCGACCGCGGTCAGCGACCCCAGCAGGCCGAACGCGCTCGGTCCGAGGCCGAACTCCCGCGTCGCCATCAGCAGCGAGGTCACCTGCAGGTTGAGCCCGAAGGTCCCGAGCATCAGGACGGCGACCATGCTGACCATCAGCTCCGGCCGGCCGCGCAGGTACCGCAGCCCGTCCAGCACCCGGCCCCGCTCGTGCACCACCGGGCGGGGCTGGAGCTCGGCGGGGCGCATGGCCAGCAGCGAGGCGACGACGAACAGGTAGGTGACGGCGTTGGCCAGGATCACCCAGCCGGTCCCGACGGCGGCGACCGCGACGCCGGCCAGCGCGGGCCCGACCAGGCGCGCGGCGTTGAACGACGTGGAGTTCAGCCCGACCGCGTTGGGCAGCGTGCCGAGCGGCACCATCTCGGAGACGAACGACTGCCGGGCCGGGCCGTCGAGTGCCGCACCGGTGCCGAACAGGAAGGCGAGCACGAACACGTGCCAGACCTGGACCACCCCGGCGAGGTCCAGGATCGCGAGCACGGCCATCACCGCGCCCATCGCGGTCTGGGTCCCCACCAGCAGCAGGCGCTTGGGCAGCCGGTCCGCCAGCGCGCCGCCCCACAGCGTGAACAGCAGCACGGGCAGGAACTGCAGCCCGATGACCAGGCCGAGCACGGTGCCGTTGTTGTCCGACAACCGTGCGACGAGCAGGTCCTGGGCGATGCGGCCCGCCCACAGGCCGATGTTGGACACCAGCGAGCCGCCGGCGTAGTAGCGGTAGTTCCGGATGCGCAGGCTCTGGAACACGGCTCAGGCCTCCGCGATCCGCTGCAGGACGGGCAGGGCGGCCCGCAACCGCTCGCGGTCGTCCCGCGTCAGCGCCCGCAGGTGCACGTCGAACCAGGCCTGCCGACGCCGGCGGTCCTCCTCCAGCGCTCGGTTCCCGGCGTCGCTGATCCCGACGACCACCTGGCGGCCGTCCGCGGGGTTCGCGGCGCGGGTCACCAGCCCGGCGTCGGCCAGGACACCGACGGTCCGCGTCATCGACGGCGGCCGGACGTTCTCCTCCTCGGCGAGAGCACTGATCCGCACCGGACCGGTCCGCTGCAGGGTCGCCAGAACGGCGACCAGGCCCGCCGGCAGCACGTCGGGGTCCCGCTCCACCCGCAGCCGGCGGCTGAGCCGGGCCACGACGATCCGCAGTGCGCTCGACAGCTCGGCGTCGGTGCGCGGCGGCCGGGCCAGCGCGGACGGGGCCAGCGCCGACCGGGCGGCGAGGACGCGCCCGACCGGCGGCACCGGGACCGGCGGCACCGGGACCGGCGCAGGCGGAAGGGGGGTCAGCGGCAACGGCACGTTCGTTAGCTTAACAAACAATGCGGCGGGTGCTTAGCGTGGCTCACCACCGGAGCCCCCGGCGGTCAGCCGATCGCGCGGTTGATCGGGGCCAGGAAGAAGTACGCGACGAACACCGCGGCGACGACCCACAGCAGCGGGTGCACCTTCCGGGCCCGCCCGGTGGCGGTCATCAGCAGCGCGTAGGAGACGAACCCCGCCCCGATGCCGGTGGTGATCGAGTACGTGTACGGCATGAGGACGGCGGTCAGGAACACCGGGACGCCGATCGCGACGTCGTCCCAGGCGACGTTGCGGACCTGGCTCATCATCAGGAAGCCGACCAGCACCAGGGCCGGCGCCGCCGCCTCGTAGGGCACCACCCGGGCCAGCGGCGCCAGGAACGTGGTGAGCAGGAACAGGACGCCGGTGACCACGGACGCCAGACCTGTCCGCGCGCCCTCGCCCACCCCGGACGCCGACTCGACGAAGGCGGTGTTGCTCGACACCGAGCCCACGCCGCCGGCCACCGCGGCCGCACCGTCGACCAGCAGGATCCGGCCCGTGCGCGGCGGGTTGCCGTCGGCGTCCAGCAACCCGGCCTGGGAGCCGATCCCGACGACCGTGCCCATCGTGTCGAAGAAGTCCGACAGCACGAGGGTGAACACGAGCACGACCGCGGCGAGCACGCCGATCCGGGAGAACGCGCCGAACACGTCCACCTGGCCGACCAGCCCGAAGTCCGGCGCAGCCACCGGGCTGCCGGACAGCGCCGGGACGTTGAGGCTCCAACCGGTGGGCTTGACGACCTCGCCGGCCGCGTTCGTCTGGGAGCCGACGTCGAAGACCGACTGGGCGATCAGCGCCAGCACCGTCGCGACGACGATCCCGATCAGGATCGCGCCGGGGACGCGGCGGGCGTACAGCACGGCCATCAGCAGCAGGCCGACGACGAAGACGGTGACCGGCCAGCCGTCGAGGTTGCCGTTGACCCCGAGCTGCAGCGGGGTGCCGGACCCGGACCGCACGATGCCCGCGTCGACGAGCCCGATGATCGCGATGAACAGCCCGATCCCGACGGTGATCGCCGCCCGCAGCGCGGCGGGAACCGCGCGGAAGACCGCGGTCCGGAAGCCGGTCGCCACCAGCACGACGATGACGATGCCCTCGAGCACCACCAGGCCCATCGCCTCGCGCCAGGTGACCTGGCTGGCGACGGTGAACGCGACGAAGGCGTTGAGCCCCAGCCCGGTCGCGATGGCCACCGGGTAGTTGGCCACGGCGCCCATCAGGATCGTCAGGACGCCGGCCACCAGCGCGGTCGCGGCCGCGACCAGGGCCAGGTCCGGCGCGCTCCCCCCGCCGAGGTAGCGGCCGTCGACGTCCTGGACGGTGCCGATGATCAGCGGGTTCAGCACGACGATGTAGACCATCGTGAAGTAGGTGGTGAGCCCGCCCCGGATCTCGCGGCCGACCGTCGACCCGCGGGCGGAGATCTCGAAGAAGCGGTCCAGCGGGCCGGTACCGGCCGGGCGGGCGTTCGCGGCGACCGCGGACATCGGCGGCTCCTCACCAGGTGCAAACGGGGTCCGCCGGCGCGAGACGCGCGGGGCAGGACGCGGACGGGCGGCTGCACGGCGGCGGGCGGGCGCGACGCGCAGACTCCCACGTCCCCCGGCCGCCGCGGTAGCCGAGGCGCCCGGCCGGTCGGCCCCGCCGGCGGCCGGGAGTCCCGGACGCCTGCCTACGCTGCTGCGATGGCCCCGGCAGCGCGCGACCCCGCACCACGGGAGGCGCGCCCGGCGTCCGCCAGGGCGAACGAGGCCATGGAGCGGGTGCACCACCACGCGGTCTTCCAGGAGGACATCGCGCCGGTCGAGTCCTACGGCGTCTGGCCCGCCGCGGTGCTGACCGTCGCCGCCGCCGTCGTCGCGGCGGTGACGGTGGCGACCGGTGCGGGCGCCGGGACGTCCCTGTGGTTCGTCCGGCCCAGCGCGGTGCTCGCGGTGGTCATCGGGGTCGTCGGGACCCCGTCGCTGGCCGCCCGCCGCGCCCGGGTCCGGGCTCGGTCCACCGGGGCGACCACTCCGCGCTGACCGGGCTCGTCAGCCGAGCCGGTCCGTCCGTCCGTCCGTCCGGGACAGCGGACGAGCCGCGGGCGACCCGAGCGCCCGTGGTGCCGGCCGTCAGCTGTCGCTGTCGGACACCGCCGCCGCGTCCGCCCGCTCAGGCGCCGGCTCAGGCGCCGGCTCAGTTTCGGGTTCCGGATCGGTCGCGGACAGCTCCCCGGGCTCCGGCAGGGGAGCGTCCGCGGGCAGGTCCGCCACCCCGCCTTCCTCGGCGATCGGGCCGGCCGAACCGGGCAGGTCGAGGTCGACCAGATCCGTGCCGTCGGTCCCCAGCGTGCTCAGCAGGGTGTCCGCCTGGCCGAGCACGTGCAGCACCCCGACGTCGGAGTGCGCGCCGCAGCCGAAGTCCAGCGTGACCACCATCCCGTCGCGCGGGGAGTAGGCGTTGGCGCAGACGCCGAAGGCCAGGTGCAGCGGACCGCCGAGGGCGACGAGGAACCCGCAGGTCGAGCACGGCGCCGGCGCGGACTGGGCCAGCGGGGCGTCCGGGCCGGCACCGGAGTCCAGCCACCGGTCGGCGGCGTCGTCCCGGCCGATCGGGGACAGCACGCGGGCCCGCCCCAGACCGAGCTCGTCGGCCACGGTCGCGACGTCGCGGGGGTCGCCGTCGGCGCCGGTGTAGCCCGGCTCGAGGCGCGGGTCCTGCGGCCCGGCCGGGAGCAGGTCGCCCGGTCCGAGGTCACCGGGCGCCACCCGCTCCGACCACGGCGTCCACGCCGGCGCCCGCAACGAGGAGTCCCCGGGCAGCAGGGCGACCTCGTCCACCGTCACCTCACGCGACCGGGACGCCCGGGCGACGGTCACCGCCCACCGCCAGTCCGGGTAGCCGGCCGCCAGCGAGGCGAACCAGTGGGTGCCGACCCGCTCGCCGTCGACCGTGAAGCCGAGGTGCTCCCCGACCAGCACCGGGGCCGCACCGGCCGGTCCGTCGGCGGCCGGCAGCAGGGCATCGGTCAGCCCGTCCGCTGCGGCCGCGGCGCGGGCGAGGTCGACCGCGCCGGCACACGCCGCGTCCGGGGCTGCCGGCCGGGCGCGACCGGTGCGCCGGGCGGGCCCGGCC
>CAXTBU010000065.1:10777-17477 GCA_964242885.1 uncultured Actinomycetales bacterium | reverse complement strand
TGCGCGGCCCGGACGAGGTGCTGCTGCTCGACGAGCCGGACAACTACCTCGACGTCCCCGGCAAGCGGTGGCTGGAGGACCGGCTGCGGGAGACCCCGAAGACCGTCCTGCTGGTCAGCCACGACCGGGAGCTGCTGGCTCGAGCCGCGGACCGCATCGTCGCCGTCGAGCTCGGCCACGCCGGCGCGGGCAACACCGTCTGGACGCACGGCAGCGGGTTCGCCACGTTCGCGACCGCCCGCGCGGCGCGGTTCGCCCGGTTCGAGGAGCTGCGCCGCCGTTGGGACGAGGAGCACGAGAAGCTGCGCCAGCTCATGTTCATGTACAAGCAGAAGGCCGCCTACAACTCCGACATGGCGGCCCGCTACCGGGCGGCGGTGACGCGGCTGAAGCGGTTCGAGGACGAGGGGCCACCCCAGGAGACCCCGCGCGAGCAGACGATCTCGATGCGCCTGGGCGGCGGGCGGACCGGGATCCGGGCGCTGACCTGCTCCCGGCTGGAGCTGACCGGGCTGATGTCGCCGTTCGACGTGGAGGTGTTCTACGGCGAGCGGGTCGCCGTCCTCGGCTCCAACGGGTCGGGCAAGAGCCACTTCCTGCGGCTGCTCACCCAGACGCCGACCGACACCGGCGCGGTGCGCCCCGTCGGGGCACCGGTGGCCTCGGCCGGCACCGTCAAGCTGGGTGCCCGGGTGGTGCCGGGCCACTTCGCGCAGACCCACGAGCACCCGGAACTGGACGGCCGGACGCTGCTGGACGTGCTCTGGGAGGACCACTCGCTGCGCATCGACGACGCGGCACCCACCCTGGACCGCTACGAGCTCGCGCACGCGCGCGACCAGCGGTTCGGCACGCTGTCCGGCGGCCAGCAGGCCCGGTTCCAGATCCTGCTGCTGGAACTGGCCGGGGCGACGATGCTGCTGCTGGACGAGCCGACCGACAACCTGGACCTGTCCAGCGCCGAGGCGCTGGAGGCGGGGCTGGCCGGGTTCGACGGAACGGTGCTCGCGGTGACCCACGACCGGTGGTTCGCGCGCAGCTTCGACAGGTTCCTGGTGTTCGGCTCCGACGGCCGCGTCTACGAGGCACCCGAGCCGGTCTGGGACGAGGCCCGCGTCGACCGCGTCCGCTGAGCCCGCCGGGCCTCGACGCCAGCGGCTACCAGCCGGGCGGGAAGGCGGCGGCAGCCCGGCGGACCGGTGGCTCGGGGCGGCTGACCAGCATCGCGGCCAGCAGCCCACCGAGGGCGCCGAACAGGTGGCCCTGCCAGGAGACGCCGTAGGCGGTCGGCAGCACCCCCCACAACAGGGAGCCGTAGGCCAGGAACAGCACCCCGGCGAGCACGATCTGCCCGGTGCTGCGGGCGAAGAACCCCCGGGCGAGCAGCAGCGTGAGCCAGCCGAAGATCAGGCTCGAGGCGCCGATGTGGACCGTCCCGACCCCGCCGAACAGCCAGGTCCCGACCCCGGCCACCACCCAGACGATCCCGGTCGCCACCCCGAACCGGAGCAGGCCGGCGGACGTCGCGAGGAAGGCGAAGATCGCGACGGGCAGCGTGTTGCCCTCCAGGTGGACCCAGCCGGCGTGCAGCAGCGGGGCGAACAGGATCCCGTCCAGGCCGTCCTCGGCGAGCGGCAGGATGCCGGCCTCGCCGACGAGCCGCTGGCGGTCGGCGGCGTTGACGGCCTGCACGATCCACAGCAGCGCGACGAACGAGCCGACGACGGTTGCCGCGCGGGCGGGTCGGGACGGCCACACCCGACGCAGCTCGCTGCGGCGTTCCGGGGAGCGGGCTGACAGGGTCACGCCTGTCGAGCTTAGGGAGCGCCGGCGGGACTGCGCGGGCAGCGACCGGGCAGCCTTCTTTGACCGCCGTTGCGGGCCCGGTTACCCTGGGGAGGTTGTCCGAGGGCGGCTGCGCTGGCTCACCAGCGTCCGTGCTTCCCAGTTCCGGACCAGATCGCCGTGGACCCCCGCGCTCCAGTGGGACGATGGCAGCTGGCCGGCCAACGGCAGCGGCCACGCCCGACAGCTCCCGACGAAGAGGTTTCCCGCCCGTGCGCACCTTCAGCCCGAAGCCCGCCGACATCACGCGGACCTGGCACGTCATCGACGCCCAGGACGTCGTGCTCGGCCGGTTGGCCACCCACGCCGCCAAGCTGCTGCGCGGCAAGCACAAGCCGATCTGGGCACCGCACATCGACACCGGCGACTTCGTCGTGATCGTCAACGCGGGCGCGATCGTGCTCACCGGGTCCAAGCGCGACCAGAAGATGGCCTACCGCCACTCCGGCTACCCGGGCGGCCTGACGGCGACCTCCTACACCGAGCTGCTGGAGAAGAACCCGCGCAAGGCCGTCGAGAAGGCCGTCCGCGGGATGCTGCCGAAGAACACGCTCGGCCGCGCCCAGGCCAAGAAGCTCAAGGTCTACGCCGGCCCCGAGCACCCGCACGCCGCCCAGCAGCCCCAGCCGTTCACCATCGGCCAGGTCGCCCAGTGACGGCCCGGACCCACGCCCTGCCCACCACGCTGACCCGGACGGACGCCCGATGACCGAGACGAACACCGAGATCGACCCCGACGTTCCGGTCGGCGACTACAGCACCGACACCCCGGTCCCGGTCGCGGACCCGACCGACGCCCCGGTCCGCCGGTTCGTCCCCTCGGTGCCCTCGCGCGCGACCGGTCGCCGCAAGACGGCGATCGCCCGCGTCCGGATCATCCCGGGCTCCGGGCAGTGGACGGTCAACGGCCGCGACCTGGCCGGGTACTTCCCGAACCGGGTGCACCAGCAGATCGTCAACGAGCCCTTCGCGACGCTGGAGCTGGACGGTTCCTACGACGTCATCGCCCGCGTCCACGGGGGTGGCCCGTCGGGCCAGGCCGGTGCGCTGCGCCTCGGCGTCGCGCGCTCGCTGAACGCCGCGGACGAGGAGAACAACCGTCCGGCGCTGAAGAAGGCGGGCCTGCTGACCCGCGACCCGCGCGCCGTCGAGCGCAAGAAGGCCGGCCTGAAGAAGGCCCGCAAGGCGCCCCAGTACTCCAAGCGGTGAGCCAGTACTCCAAGCGGTGAGCCAGTACTCCAAGCGGTGAGCCAGTACTCCAGCCGCTGACGCGGTCGGGACACGTGCCCGGGACACCATGGGTGTCCCGGGCACTGTCGCGTCCAGGCCCGGGTCGGCGGCAGTCGCCCCCCGTCCGACGCGTGTGCGGGCCCGCCGCCGGATCGGTCTGCGAAGCTGGTCGCCCGGTCGGCCCGACCGAACCGGGAACGGCCGGCGTGCATCGAACCGCTGACTGCCCGGGATCTCCCCGGGGTGACGAGGATGGGGATGCGGATGCCCGACCGGCCACGGATGTTCGGCACCGACGGCGTGCGGGCGCTGGCGAACGGCGAGCTGACCGCTGACCTGGCGCTTCGCCTGGCGGCGGCGGCGGCGGTCGAGCTCCCGGCCCGGCGGCCCGCCGCACCCCGCCGGACGCCCGCCGGCCAGAGCGGTCCCGGCTCCCGCCGCCCGCTCGCCGTGGTCGGTCGCGACCCGCGCCCGTCGGGGGACTTCCTCGAGGCGGCGGTGACCGCCGGGCTGGCCAGTGCGGGCGTGGACGTGCTCCGGCTCGGGACCGTCCCCACCCCCGCCGTGGCCTACCTGACCGCCGCCCGGGAGGCCGACTTCGGGGTGGTCATCTCCGCCAGCCACAACCCGATGCCCGACAACGGGATCAAGTTCTTCGCCGCCGGCGGGGTGAAGCTGCCCGACGCGGTCGAGGACGCGATCGAGGCGCGCTGCGTGCGTCCCGCCGACGCCCGCCCGACCGGATCGGCCGTCGGCCGCGTCTGGGACGACCCGGCCGCGGTGCAGGAGTACGCCGACCACCTGGTGGCCTCGGTCGGGACTCCGCTGACCGGGCTGCGGGTGGTCGTCGACTGCGCCAACGGGGCGGCCTCGGTGCTCGCGCCGCAGGTCCTGCGCCGGGCCGGCGCCGATGTCGTGGCCATCGCCACGGACACCCGCGGCGACGCGATCAACGACGGGGTCGGCTCCACGCACCTGGACGGCCTCCGCAAGGCGGTGCTCGAGGAGGGCGCCGACGCCGGCATCGCGCACGACGGGGACGCCGACCGGTGCCTCGCGGTCGACGCCACCGGCGAGGTCGTCGACGGCGACCAGATCCTCGGCATCCTGGCGGTCGCGCTCGCCGAGAGCGGACGGCTGCCGGGCAACACCGTCGTCGCCACCCAGATGTCGAACCTGGGGCTGACGCTCGGGCTGCGCAACCACGGCATCGGCCTGTTGCGGACGAAGGTCGGTGACCGGTACGTCCTGGAGGCGATGCACCGCGGGGGTTACGTCCTGGGCGGCGAGCAGTCCGGGCACATCGTGCTGGCCGGGCTGGCGACCACCGGGGACGGGCTGCTGACCGCTCTGCAGCTGCTGTCCCGGGTCGCCGCCGCCGGCCGTCCGCTGGCCGAGCTGGCGGCGGTCGTGCAGCGGCTGCCGCAGGTGCTGGTCAACGTCGGCGGGGTCGACCGGGAGCGGGCGGGCTCCGACGTCGGGGTGCTGTCCGCGGTCGCCGAGGCTGAGGACGAGCTGGGGGACGAGGGCCGGCTGCTGCTGCGCCCGTCCGGCACCGAGCCCGTCGTCCGGGTGATGGTCGAGGCGCCGACGCAGGTCCAGGCAGCCGGGGTCGCCGACCGGGTCGCGGCCGTCGTGCGCGACCGGCTCGCGGTCTGACCCAGCTGCCGGAACTGCTGGCGGCAGCAGCCCCCGGGACCAGCCGTGGGACCGGGGCGGAACCCCGCGGTCGCCGAGCCCGTTTACCGTGGGGCCGCCGGGTCGCGCGCGTCGGCCGGTACGCCAACGCCCCGCTGCCCGCACCCGACAGGAGCCTCACCCGTGCCAAAGATCTCAGGGAACCCCGCCGCGGCCGACCCCCGCGCGGCACGGGCAGCCCGGGCGGCGGAGATCCGTGCCCAGCGCGAGCGCAAGGCGAGGCGGGCGAAGACCCGGAACCTGTCGATCCTCATCGGGCTGGTCGTCGTCATCGGCGCGGTCGCGTTCATCCTGGCCCAGCGCGGGCCGCAGCAGGCGGACACCGACGTGGCCCGACCGCCCGCGGTCGCCGCGGTGGGCGACGGGTTCAGGTTCGGCACCGGGCCGGTGACCATCACGCTGTACGAGGACTTCCAGTGCCCGTCGTGCAAGCTGCTCGAGGACACGCAGGCCGCCAGCCTGCTGAAGCTGGCCCAGGAGAACAAGGCCACCGTCGTCTACGCGCCGATCGCGATCCTGGACGACGTGTCCGGCGGCTACTCCACCCGGGCGGCGAACGCCGCGTACTGCGCACCGCAGGACAAGTACCGCGCGTTCCACGACAGCCTGTACGCCAACCAGCCCGCCGAGGGCGGCAGTGGGCTGCCCGAGGCGAAGGTGCTGGAGCTGGCCGCCGCGGCCGGCATCACCGGTGACGCCTTCACCTCGTGCGTGAAGGACGGCACGTACAACGACTTCGTCCAGTCGCAGTACGACTTCGTGAACAAGACGTTCACCGACCTGGGAGAACCTCGGTGGGGCACACCGGGAGTCCTGGTACAGGGTCAGCGGGTGGGCAGCAACTGGCAGCAGCCCGGCTTCTTCGAGGGGATCGTCGCCCAGGAGACCGCGAAGGTGTCGGCGTCCCCGTCCCCCGCCCAGTAGCAGAGGGCGACGCGGAGGGTCAGCGCCCGCCCGGTCCCGGGCCGCTGCCAGGCTCGGCCAGCGACGCCAGGTAGGCGTTGTAGGCGGTGAGCTCCGCGTCGCCGTCCCGGTCTGCCTGGCGGTCGTGGCGCCGCGCAGTCCGGTCGTCACTACGTGACCACTGGACGATCAGCGCCAGCGAGACGACCAGGATCGGGACCTCGCCGAAGCCCCAGGTGAGATCGCCGCCGAGGTGCTGGTCGGCCAGCAGGTCGGTGTGCCAGGGCCGGTCCAGGCCCGCGTACCAGGACTCGGCGATGACCGTGGAGCTGACCGTGAGCGCGATCGCGAAGAACGCGTGGAACGGCGCCGCCGCGAACATGATGACCAGCCGGCCCAGGTGCGGCAGCGGGACCGGTGAGTGGTCCAGGCCGCAGACCGTCCAGTACAGGAGGTACCCGACGGCCAGGAAGTGGACGTTCATCGCCACGTGGCCGACGTGCCCGCGCATCAGCGCCTCGAAGATCGGCGAGAAGTACAGCCCGTAGAAGCTGGACACGAACACCGCGAACCCGAACACCGGGTGCGCGACGACCTTCATCCACGGGGCGTGCAGGGCGGCCAGCAGCCACTCGCGGAACCCGCGGCGCCCGTTCGTGCCGCGCCGCAGGGCCCGCAGCGCCAGCGTCACCGGCGCGCCGAGCACCAGCGGGATGGGCACGATCATCGACAGCAGCATGTGCTGGACCATGTGGACGCTGAACATCAGCGACCCGTACCTGCCCAGGCCGGAGCAGGTGGCCACCAGCGCCAGCAGCCAGCCCAGGACCCAGGCGACCGTCCGCGAGACCGGCCAGCTGTCGCCGCGGCGCTGCAGCCGCCGGACGCCGGCCAGGTAGGTGGCGACGGCCACCGAGGCCAGGGCGAGGAACACCCAGTCCGGCCACACGTCGAACAGCAGCCGGGACAGGGTGGGCGCGGCGGGCATCGCGAAGCCGAGCTCGGACTCGACCACCGACGCCGG
>CAXTBU010000065.1:0-10677 GCA_964242885.1 uncultured Actinomycetales bacterium | reverse complement strand
CCGACACCGAGTCCAGCCGGCTCGCGGCGTTGCCCACGCCGCTGATGCCGACCGCGAGGTAGCAGGCGAGCGCCAGCCGGGAGAACCGGGGCACCGCGACGGCCAGCGCGCGGCCGCCGGCGAGGGCGTAGGCGACCAGACCCGCCAGCCCGCCCACCCAGAGACAGGCCGACAGCACGTGGACCACCAGGCTGGCCACCGCGAGCAGGTGGTCACCCGCCGACGCGGAGTGGCCGCTGAACAGCACCGGCACCGGGACCGCCAGGACGATGGCGAGCCGGGTGACCGGCGCGTCCCGGGTGCGGGCGAGCAGCAGGGCGAGGGTGGCGACCGCCGCGACCGCGCCGCTGAGGGCGGCTGCCCGCGCGGGGGAGTAGGCCTGGAGGTTCACCCAGACGGCCTCCGGGCTCGCGACCGCGCCACGCTCGACCGCGGCCAGCGTCAGGTAGGCCAGCAGGAACGACAGCAGCGTCCACGCCGCGGCAGCGACGGCACCGGCGTTCAAAGCCCGCCGCGCGTCCGGCGCCAGCTCGCCGCGGCGCAGCGGGAGCAGCACCGCCAGCACCGCCGCACCGATCGCCGCGACCGCCGCGAGGTCCCACAGGACCCGGACGACCGGCAGCCCCCACGCGACCGCCGGGGCGGGGGTCGCCAGCCCGGGCAGGTCGACACCGGGCCGGCCGCCGCCGTACTCCAGGGCCGCTGCCAGCACGACCACGGCGACGGGCACGACCAGCAGCAGGGCCGACGGGCCGATCCGCCGATGACCAGGGCCGACGCCGGGCTCGTCACCGGGTCGTGCCGGGGCGGACGCACCGGTCGACCGCTGGTCAAGGGCCACCGCTCAACCGTAGCGGCGCCCCGTCCGGCCCCCCTGGCGGGACCGGCCGGGCGCCCCCGTCGGGCGCGGCCGGGCGCCCCCGCCGGGCCCGGCCGAGTGCTTGCACTCGCCGGGGCAGAGTGCTAGACATTCATTGGCACTCTCAGGTCCCGAGTGACAGCCTCGTGCCGGATCGACCGACTGGTCGGAACGGGACGGAGCCGTCGTCCGGAACCACGGAGCGCCGGCCGGGTCGGCTGCGTCCGTTCGAAGACCCGGTGAACCGCCGGTGGGCTCGCGAGCACGTTCGCGCCCCCGGGCCGGGGCACCGGAGTCGCCGTCGCGGGCAACGGAGCGCGTCCGCCCGACCGCCAGACCACATCAGCAGCCCCGACAGCGTCGAGGAATCGACACGGGAGGAACGACTAGATGGCAAAGATCATCGCCTTCGACGAGGAGGCCCGCCGCGGCCTCGAGCGGGGGATGAACATCCTCGCCGACGCGGTCAAGGTCACCCTCGGCCCGCGCGGCCGCAACGTCGTGCTGGACAAGAAGTGGGGCGCCCCCACGATCACCAACGACGGCGTCTCCATCGCCAAGGAGATCGAGCTCGAGGACCCGTACGAGAAGATCGGGGCCGAGCTGGTCAAGGAGGTCGCCAAGAAGACCGACGACGTCGCCGGCGACGGCACCACCACCGCGACCGTGCTGGCCCAGGCGCTGGTCCGCGAGGGCCTGCGCAACGTGGCCGCCGGTGCGAACCCGATGGCGCTGAAGAAGGGCATCGAGGCGGCCGTCGAGTCCGTCGTCGAGCAGCTGCTGGCCGGCGCCAAGGAGGTCGAGACCAAGGAGCAGATCGCGGCCACGGCCGGGATCTCCGCGGCCGACCCGAGCATCGGCGAGCTCATCGCCGAGGCGATGGACAAGGTCGGCAAGGAGGGCGTGATCACGGTCGAGGAGAGCCAGACCCTGGGTCTGGAGCTCGAGCTCACCGAGGGCATGCGCTTCGACAAGGGCTACATCTCCGGGTACTTCGTCACCGACCCGGAGCGCCAGGAAGCCACCCTGGACAACCCGTACGTGCTGATCGTCAACAGCAAGGTGTCCTCGGTCAAGGACCTGCTGCCGGTGCTGGACAAGGTCAACAAGGCCTCCGGCTCGCTGCTGATCATCGCCGAGGACGTCGACGGCGAGGCGCTGGCGACCCTGGTCGTCAACAAGATCCGCGGCTTCCTCAAGGCCGTCGCGGTCAAGGCACCCGGCTTCGGCGACCGCCGCAAGGCGATGCTCCAGGACATCGCGATCCTCACCGGCGGGCAGGTCATCTCCGAGGAGGTCGGACTCTCCCTGGAGAAGGCCGAGCTGGACCTGCTGGGCCGCGCGCGCACCGTCACCATCACCAAGGACGAGACGACGATCGTCGAGGGTGCCGGCGACAGCGAGCAGATCGCCGGCCGGGTCAACCAGATCCGCGCCGAGATCGAGAAGTCGGACTCCGACTACGACCGCGAGAAGCTGCAGGAGCGGCTGGCCAAGCTGGCCGGCGGCGTCGCGGTCATCAAGGCCGGCGCGGCGACCGAGGTCGAGCTCAAGGAGCGCAAGCACCGCATCGAGGACGCGGTGCGCAACGCGAAGGCCGCGGTCGAGGAGGGCATCGTCGCCGGCGGCGGCGTGGCCCTGATCAACGCGCAGAAGTCGGCGTTCGAGAAGCTGGACCTCGTCGGCGACGAGGCGACCGGTGCGAACATCGTGCGCGTGGCGATCGAGGCCCCGCTCAAGCAGATCGCGGTCAACGCCGGCCTCGAGGGTGGCGTCGTCGCGGAGAAGGTCAAGGGCCTGGACGCCGGCTGGGGCCTCAACGCCTCCACCGGTGAGTACGTCGACATGGTCGCGGCGGGCGTCACCGAGCCGGTCAAGGTGACCCGGTCGGCACTGCAGAACGCCGCGTCGATCGCGGCGCTGTTCCTCACGACCGAGGCGGTCGTGGCGGACAAGCCCGAGAAGGCGTCGGCCCCGGCCGCGCCGGACGGCGGTGGCATGGACTTCTGATCCCTCGCGGATCAGTGGTCGGCTGGGCCCGCCCAGCAGCTGCAGGGAAGGGCGGCACCCCTCGGGGTGCCGCCCTTCTCGCGTCCCGGCCCCCGGCCCGTCCGGGCGGAGCCGCCCGGCAGCTGCAGAGGAGGGCGGCCGTCAGGGGTCGCGGGTCAGGGCGCCGAGCGGGGCCACGACGATGCCGCTGGCCTCGCACACCCACTGCGGATCCGGTCCGAGGTCGGGGCTGATGTGCAGGTCGTGCGGACCGGTCTCGGTGCACGCCGGCGTGGTGCACCGGGGCCAGCGGAGTCCCGCCTCGTCGTGCAGCGTGTCCTGGACGTCCTGCGCCACCTGGCCGGCGACCAGCGGTGCGCCGTCGGGCCAGTGCTCGACCCACCAGCGCCGCGCGGCCACGACGTCCTCGACGACGTCGACCGCGGCCGCGGTGTCCATTCCCCGCGCGCCCAGGTCGTGCACCACGGCGGCACGTGCCGTCACCAGCACGTCAGGGGCCGCGCCGCGGGGTCCCGAGCCGGTGTCCACACCCCGATCCTGGCAGCGTCCGGGGTGGGCGGCGCGACCGTCCCCGCACGGGGGTCGACGGTTCAGGCAACCCGGCCGACGGGTGCCGCAGGCCCGTGGGCGGGTCACCCGACTGGGCACTCTCAGCTGTGGCCGGTGACGGAGTGTCCCCATCGGCTGAGAGAACTGAGCGGTGGAGAGCACGATCCGGCAACCTGACGGCGCGCCTGGCGAATCACTTGCGTCACTCTGGTAATGCACCCGCCGCGCGCACCACAGGCCGACGAGCGCTGGAGATGCCGTGCAGAACCCGAACGCCGACCGACCGCGACCGTTCCGACGAGCCGGGCGAGCGCAGTCCGACCGGGGACACGAGCCCGGCAGCGGAGGTGCTCGCCGCGGGCCGGGCGCTCCGGCGCTGGTGCTGACGTCGGCCGTGGTCGCCCTCGGACTCTGGGGCGGTGCACCGGCGGAGGCCGTGCCCGCGGCCGTGCCCGCGACCGCGACCGCGACCGCGACCGCGACAGTGCCCGCGACCGCGACAGTGCCCGCGGCCGCACCGGCGGCCGGGCCGTCGACCGCGCTGACCAAGACCGTCAGCTACGCCGGCCTGCGCCTCCGCGTCCCGGCGAGCTGGCCGGTGATCGACCTGCAGCGGGCGCCCTCCACCTGTGTCCGCTTCGACGTGCACGCGGTCTACCTCGGCCCGGCCGGGCCGGACCAGGTGTGCCCGGCCCGGGTGGTCGGGCGGACCGAGACCGTCTGGATCGCGCCGGCCGGCAGCAGCGGGGTCGCCAGCTCCGCCGCGGCGCTCGGCACGGTTCCCGCCGCTGCCGTCGACACCGAGGGCCGACAGGTCGTGCTCGACCCCGACCGGACCGGTACCTCGGTGACCGCGACCTGGGGCGACGACCCGGCCCTGGCCCGGCGGATCGCTGCCAGCGCGGTGCGGACCCGGGTGATCCCGAACCGCCCGCCGGTGCGCACCAGCGGAGCGGTCAACAGGTTCCCGGTCGGCGCCTCGGCGACCCGGGTGACGGGGTACGGGTTCGACGCGTGCACCGCTCCGTCGGTCAACGCGATGCGCGCGTGGAAGGCGTCGTCCTACCGGGCCGTCGGCATCTACATCGGCGGCGGGAACCGCGCCTGCGCCCAGGCCAACCTGACGGTGTCCTGGATGGGCCAGGTCGCCGGCGTCGCCGGCTGGCGGACGCTGCCGATCTACGTCGGCCGGCAGGCCCCGTGCATCGGGCGCCGGAACCTGGCCCTGATCAGCCCCGCGGCCGCCGCGACCCAGGGCGCCGCCGAGGCCCGGGACGCCATCGGCGATGCCCGCCGGGTCGGCCTGCACCCCGGCAGCGTCCTCTACAACGACATGGAGGGGTACCCGCGGGGCGGGGCGTGCACGACAGCGGTGCTCAGGTACCTGTCGGCGTGGACCAACACCCTCCACGCCTACGGCTGGCTGTCCGGGGTCTACTCCAGCGCCAGCGGCGCGATCGCCGACCTGGCCCGGGACCCGGTGGGCGGGACCTACAGCGATCCCGACGTCATCTGGTCGGCGCGCTGGGACGGCCGGACCAACCTGTTCGCCGAGCCCTACGTCGCGACGACCCGGTGGGCGGTGGGGCAGCGGGTGAAGCAGTACCGCGGCGACCACACCGAGCGCTGGGGTGGCTACTCGATCAACATCGACAGCAACTACCTCGACGCCTCTGCGGGCTCCATCGGCTACGCCGGCACGGTGCGCCGGTGGCTCCTGCCGCGGCTGGCCGCGAACGGGGGGTCGCCCGCCCGCGGCACCCTGGGTCCCGGCGCCCGGTTCTCCACGACCTGCTACAGCTTCGGCACCAACTACCGCACCGACCACGTCGACAACCGGTGGCTGCGCCTGGTGGACGGCCGGTTCGTCCCGCTGGCGGCGACCAGCCCCGTGGCCAACCTGCCGCGGTGCTCACTGACCACCCAGACGCTGGTGGCGCTGAACATGCGCAGCGGGCCGAGCCCGGCCGGCGCGGTCCGCGGCACGCTGCCCGCGGGATCGCTGGCTCCCGTCGTCTGCCAGGCCCCGGGAACGGCCGCCGGCGGCAGCCGGGTCTGGGACAAGCTGACCAACGGGTTCTGGGTGGCCGACGGCTACCTGGCCAGTCCGGGCCGGCCGGGCTTCAGCCCGACCTACCCGCGCTGCTGAGCCCGCCGCGCCACGGCCCGGGAGCACCGCTCGCGCGGTTTCCCCGGGCCGGCGCGGAGATCAGTGCTCCGGGACCTCGTCGCCCTCGTCGGGGGAGAGCGCACCGCTCTCCGCCGCGGGCGCGCCGCCCGCCTCGAGGTCGGCCGCGTCGGCGAGGACACCGTCGTCCTGGCTCAGGTCCGCGGGCGGCAGCAGGTCGTCGATCGCCGGCCCGAGCAGGTCGTCGGCGTCCACGATCCGGTAGGCGTAGCCCTGCTCGGCCAGGAACCGCTGCCGGTGCGCGGCGAACTCGGCGTCGGAGGTGTCGCGCGAGACCACCGCGTAGAAGTGCGCGGTCCGACCGTCGGCCTTGGGCCGCAGGATCCGCCCGAGCCGCTGGGCCTCCTCCTGCCGCGAGCCGAAGGACCCCGACACCTGGATGGCGACCGAGGCCTCGGGCAGGTCGACGGAGAAGTTGGCGACCTTGCTCACCACCAGGCAGTCCAGCTCGCCGCTGCGGAACGCCGCGAACAGCCGCTGGCGCTCCCGGACGGTCGTGTCGCCCTTCACCACCGGTGCGCCGATGTGCTCCCCGATGGCGTCCAGCTGGTCCAGGTACTGCCCGATCACCAGCATCGGCTGGCCACGGTGGCGGGCGACCAGGCGCTCGATCACCGCGGTCTTCGTACGAGCAGTGCTCGCAAGCCGGTAGCGCTCCTCCGGTTCGGCGGTCGCGTAGAGCAGCCGCTCGTGGTCGGTCAGGGTGACCCGCACCTCGACGCAGTCGGCCGGCGCGATGTAGCCCTGTGCCTCGATGTCCTTCCACGGCGCGTCGAACCGCTTGGGCCCGATGAGGCTGAACACGTCACCCTCGTGGCCGTCCTCGCGGACCAGCGTCGCGGTCAGGCCGAGGCGCCGGCGGGCCTGCAGGTCCGCGGTCATCCGGAAGATCGGTGCGGGGAGCAGGTGCACCTCGTCGTAGATGATCAGGCCCCAGTCGCGCGCGTCGAACAGCTCCAGGTGGCTGTAGACGCCCTTGCGCCGGGTCGTCATCACCTGGTAGGTCGCGATCGTCACCGGCCGGACGTCCTTGCGCTGCCCGGAGTACTCACCGATCTCGTCCTCGGTCAGCGACGTCCGCTTCAGCAGCTCGTCGCGCCACTGCCGGGCCGACACGGTGTTCGTCACCATGATCAGCGTGGTGGCACCGGCCTGGGCCATGGCCGCGGCGCCGACGATCGTCTTCCCGGCGCCGCAGGGCAGCACGACGACACCGGAGCCGCCGTTCCAGAAGTCCTCCACGGCCTGGCTCTGGTAGGGCCGCATCGACCAGCCGTCCTCGCGCAGCGAGATCGCGTGCGCCTCGCCGTCGACGTACCCGGCCAGGTCCTCGGCCGGCCAGCCGAGCTTGAGCAGCACCTGCTTGAGGTTGCCCCGCTCGGACGGGTGGACGACCACCGCGTCCGGGTCGATGCGCTCGCCGACCAGCGGCTGGACCCGCTTGGAACGCAGGACCTCCTCGAGCACCGGGCGGTCGGTGCCGTGCAGCACCAGCCCGTGCACCGGGTCCTTCTCCAGCCGCAGCCGGCCGTAGCGGTCCATCGTCTCGGCGACGTCGACCAGCAGCCCGTTCGGCACCGGGTAGCGGGAGTAGGTCAGCAGCGTGTCGACGACGGTCTCCGCGTCCAGCCCGGCCGCCCGGGCGTTCCACAGCCCGAGCGGCGTCAGCCGGTAGGTGTGGACGTGCTCGGGGGAACGTTCCAGCTCCGCGAACGGCGCGATCGCCTTGCGGCAGGCCGTCGCGTCGGCGTGGTCGATCTCCAGCAGCAGCGTCCGGTCGCTCTGGACGATCAGCGGGCCGTCGCTCACGGGGCCGACACCGTCTCGGCGTCGTCCAGCAGCGCGGCCGCGGTGATCCGGTGCAGCGCGAACGTCCGGACGCGGGAGTCCCGCCGGTCGACGGCGGTGAGCACCCCGCCGTCGATCCTGACCGGCTCGACGATGCGCTCGCCGACGGTGCCGGTGGAGTCGGTGTAGCCGATCCACACCGCGCGCCGCTGCTCGGGCCGGCGGCCGAACGGGGTCCGCAGGACCGGGCCCGGCCGACGGGGCCGGTTGGCGACCTCGTCCTCGTCCTCGTCGGGGTCATGCGGCGCGGCCGGCGGTGGCGGTGGACCGGTGGGCTCCATCGCCTTCTTCAGCACCGCGACCGCGTCCAGCGCCGCGGCCTGCGAACCGCCCGTCCCGGTCGGCGGCAGCATCCCGCGGGGCCGTGCCCGGACGGCGCGGTCCCCGGCCAGCAGGGCCGACGCGGCCGCGGCCAGCATCCGCTCGTCGGGCACCCGGTCGCCGAGCACGGTGACCGGCCGGCGGACCGGGACGGGGGCCCGCGACACCTCGCCGCTGCCCACGACGACCGCGCCGTCGGGGCCCTCGGCGGCCGGCGCGTAGCCGGCGGTGCGCAGCCGCTCCAGCACCAGGTCGGCGGGGGAGTCGGTGACCGCGACGGTCGGGGCGAGCAGCCGCAGGTGCAGCCCACCCACCCGGCGGTCGGACAGCAGGGTCGTCATCGAGGTCTCGTCGGCGCACCGGACGTAGGCCGAGGCCACCCCGACGCGGGTGCTGCCGTGCCGGCGGGCCACGTCGTCGACCAGGTAGGCCAGCGGCTGGGGCACCCCGGTGCTGCTGTGGGTGGCCAGGAAGACGTGCACGCCGGCAGCGGTGCGTCCGGCGTCCATGCCCCGGCGGACCGAGGCGGGGGTGAACCGGTACACGGTGCCGGCACCGGCGGACTCCACCTCGGCGATCATCCCGAGCTCTGCGGCGACCTCGCGGCGCAGCATCCCGGGCGCGACGGCGGTCAGGTCGGCCTGCAGCATCACCGTGTCGACCGGCTGGGGCAGCCCCGCCCGCAGTGCGGCGGCGACCTCCCCGCCGACCGGGACGGTGCCGCCGGTGGCCCGCGCCTCGCCCTCCGGCACGGGACCGGCCAGCAGTCGCCGGCCGAACGTCGTCAGCGCGCCGCCGCCGGTGACGCCGAGTCCGGCGGCCTCGGCCAGCGACCAGCGGGCCAGGTCGTCGCGCAGCCGCCCGCCGCGCCGCGGCAGCCGCCAGGCGAGGTCGGCCACGACGGCCTCCGGTCCGGCGGTCGGCTGGCCCGGCTCGAGACCGGCCAGCGCGGTCAGCACGCCGCGGCGGACCTCGGCGGCCAGCGACGACTCCGCCTCGGCACCGAGCGGAGCCACCACCTTGTCCCGGGA
The DNA here is from genome assembly GCA_964242885.1 of uncultured Actinomycetales bacterium. Lineage (GTDB taxonomy): Bacteria > Actinomycetota > Actinomycetes > CAXTBU01 > CAXTBU01 > CAXTBU01. The sequence goes on along the minus strand of CAXTBU010000065.1, from coordinate 1,871 downwards.
GTCGTGCTGGCCGACCATGCCCGGCGCGCGGGCCATCTCCAACCACGCCCGGGCGAGCACCTCCCAGCGCGCGGCCGGCTCGGCCTGTCCCCAGGTGTCGTACGCGGCCGTCGGCAGCCAGCCGTCGTCGTCGGCGTTGACCAGGCCCGCTGCGCCCGCCACCTCGATCAGCAGGACGGCGGTCGGTTCCGCCACGCCGAGCGTCGCGGCGAGCCGCTTGATGTCGCGGGTGCCGACGCCGCCGGAGCGCAGCAGGGACGGCGGGTGCGCCTCCCAGGACACGGCGAGGGCGTCGACCAGGCGCAGCACCTCCAGCGCGGTGCCGGTGCCGAGGCCGTCGACGCGGGCGATCCGCTCGGCCCGGGCCTTCTTGCGGGCCGCGGCGGTCGGTGCCTTCGCGCGGCCGGTGCCGGCGTCGGGCTGCTCGGCCGCCTCCGTCGGCGCAGCGTCGGCGGCGGGCGAGCCCGGGGGAGCCGGCGAGCGGTCCGCCGGCGGCGGCGTGGGGGTCGGGATGCGGAAGGTGGCGCCGCCCCGCAGGTGCAGGGCCACCTCCAGCGGCAGCGCGACGGTCCGTTGGTCGGTGGCGACGAGGAGCGCACGAGCCAGCAGTGCGTCGACGGGGGTGGCCGCGGTCGCGATCGTCACGACGCGGTCGGCGCCCTCGACCCGGCCGGTCGGCGGGCCCCAGGTCAGCCGGTCCAGCACTGCGGGAACGGCGGGGCCGGCGGCCGTCACGGCGGCGTCGATCAGCTCCGCACACCGGGCCCGGTCGCTGAGCAGCGCGCCGATCGCGGCCGCGTCCGCGACGGGGTCGCCGGAGGTCGGCAGGCCCAGGCTGTCGGCCAGGTCGGCGACGCGCGCCGGCGGGTAGGCCGGCAGCAGCGCGCGAACGGACCCCGCGAGCCCCGCGGGGTACGGGCCGAGGACCTCGGGCACGGCTCGGACGACCTGGATGTCGTCGCTGCCGCCCCACACCAGTGCCAGCTCGCGCAGGTGGTCCAGCGCGGCGTCGACCGCCGCCGGGTCCACCGGCGCCGCCGGCGCGCCCGGTGCCCGGGCGGTCAGCGCGGCCCGCACGGCCGCGGCCGAGGTCGGCGCGGACAGGGCGAGCAGCGTCTCCAGGACCTGCAGCGCCCAACGGTCCAGCCGGTCGACCGCGCGGGCCACCGACGCCCGGGTGGTCGCCCGCATCGACAGGTGCGCCAGGTCGGTGGGCACCGGGTGGACGAGGTCCGGCCGCGCGCGCAGCAGCGCGACCAGGCCCGTCTCGTCGCGGCTGCGCAGCTCCGCGGCCAGCGACGTGGCCGGTCCGCCCGCCGGCGGCGGGTCGGCCGGGAGTGGGACGCCGACGGCGCCACCACCGGTCCGGGGGTCGGGTGCCGCGGCCGAGCCGGCGACGGGTTCGGGCCGCTGGGCAGCGGTTCTGGACGGTGACGGGGAGCGGACCACCGCCCCACGCTAGGCGTCCGGGGCTGGTTCGAGGTAAGCGGACGGACCCGGGCGGGGCGTTGCGCGGCGGTGCCGTCCGAGTCCGCGGAAGGCCGGGCCGGCCGGCCCGGACTCGACTAAGATTGCTCGTTTGCCGCGGCCCCGGACACTCCTGCGCAGCGGGGTCGGCCGGGTGCTCCGGCGGTCCGCCCCCGGAGTCGGGGAGGATCGTGGGATGAGCCCCGCGCCCGCCGACACCGTCGCCGACACCGTCGCCGACACCGTCGCCGAACCCGTCGCCGACACCGTCGCCGAACTCGTCGCGGGAACCGATCCGGGGGCGGGCCCGGCCGGCGAGCCGGCCGGGCCCGCCCGGCGCACCGGTCGCTCCCGGCCGGCAGCCCCGGACGCGGCGTGTGCCGGCGCGGTCGACCTCGCCCGCG
>CAXTBU010000064.1:9732-17748 GCA_964242885.1 uncultured Actinomycetales bacterium | reverse complement strand
ACCGGCAGCCGGTTGCAGTACTCGACGGTGCTGCGGATCCGGTCGATGTCGGTGAAGTCGATCTGCGGGTCCACGCCCTGGCTGGCCAGGTTCATCCCCAGCGTCACCAGGCAGACGTTGCCGGTCCGCTCGCCGTTGCCGAACAGGCATCCCTCGATGCGGTCCGCACCGGCCAGCACGGCCAGCTCGGCGGCGGCCACGCCGGTCCCCCGGTCGTTGTGCGGGTGCACCGAGAGCACCAGGCTGTCCCGGCGCGGCAGCCGCCGGTCCATCCACTCGATGGCGTCCGCGTAGACGTTGGGCGTCGCCATCTCCACCGTGGCGGGGAGGTTGACGATGAGCGGGCGCTCCGGCGTCGGGTCGATCACGTCGATGACCGCGGCGCAGACGTCGAGCGCGTACTGCGGTTCGGTGCCGGTGAACGACTCCGGGGAGTACTCGAAGAACACCTCGGTCCCCGGGATCGTCTCGGCGTACTTGCGGCACAGCCGGGCGCCGGTGGTCGCGATGTCGGTGACGCCGTCGGTGTCCAGGCCGAACACCACCCGGCGCTGCAGCACCGACGTGGAGTTGTAGAAGTGGACGATCGCCTGCCTCGCGCCGCGCAGGGACTCGAAGGTCTTCTCGATCAGGTGCTCACGGCACTGGACGAGGACCTGGATCACCACGTCGTCGGGGATCAGGTCCTCCTCGATGAGCAGGCGCACGAAGTCGTGGTCGGCCTGGCTCGCCGAGGGGAAGCCGACCTCGATCTGCTTGTAGCCCATCTGCACGAGCAGCGCGAACATCCGGCGCTTGCGGTCGACGTCCATCGGGTCGATCAGCGCCTGGTTGCCGTCGCGCAGGTCGACCGCGCACCACTGCGGCGCGCTGGTCGTCGTGCGGGTCGGCCACGTCCGGTCCGGCAGCTCGACGTCGACGACCTCGGCGAAGGACGGGTAGCGGGACACCGGGAACGGGCTGGGCTGCTGTACCGGCGGGAAGGCGGCCGGCGGGAAGGTGCGGGAAACGGTCACGGGGTCCTCACGGTCCGGTCTGACGGGTGGTGACCGGGCGGCGCGAGGGGGCCCCGCGGCAGGGGACCCGGTCGGTCAGACCCCGCCGCGGCAGTCGAGAAGTCGACCCGCCAGCACCCCACCAGGCTAACCCGGCTGCCGGCGGGTCCAGCCGGCGACCGTGCGCAGCAGGCCGGGCACGACGACCACCGCCGCGGCGACGGCCCAGCCGACGAGGCCGGGGTCGTCCTGGGGAACCGGCACGTCGACCGCGGAGTAGGCGAGCGCGGGCGCCAGCGCGACCGCCACCCAGCGCGGGCGGCCGGCGAGCGCGCCCAGCGCCACCGCGAGCAGCCCGTACCAGGGGTAGGCCGGGTTGACGACGAGCAGGCTGCCGCCGGCCAGCAGCAGCGCGGCGCGCTCCGGTGCCCGCGGGTCCGCCCGCCACGCCGCGACCGCCGCGAGCACGGCCAGCAGCGCCAGGGCCGCGGCCTGTGCGTGTTCCGGGCCGAGGACGCGGGCCAGCAGCAGGTACCGGTTGCCGGCGTCGTAGCCCTCCTCCGACAGGTACCCGGGCAGGTACCCGAGCACCGCCGGCCCGACAGCGAGCACGTGCGGGAGGTAGCCGACGGCCACCACCGCCACCACCGCCAGCCCGACCCGGACCCAGCGGCTGCGGACCAGCGCCGGCAGCACCACGGCCGGGGTGATCTTGACCGCGATCGCCGCCCCGACCAGCACCCCTGCCCGCACCGGCCGGCCGGCGCCGGCTGCCAGCAGCCCGGCGACGGTGAGCAGCACCGCGAGCCCGTCCACGTGGGCGTCGTTCACCGCCCCGGTGAGCACCGGCGGGCACCACAGCCACACCGCGGCCCGCGCCGGCCCGGCGCGGCGCAGCACCAGCAGCCCGACCCCGGCGACGGCCAGCGCGCCGGCGACCTGGAACGCCAGCACGCCGCCCCGGGGGCCGCCGAACCGCGACACCGCCCAGAACGCGGCCTCGGCCACCGGCGGGTAGATGGTCCGCACGTCCGGGCGGTTGACCAGCGTGCAGTCGGGCTCGGTGTACCCCTGCCCGAGGGGGTGGTCGGTGCTGCACGTCGGGCCGCCGGGGAACAGCACCGGGTCGCGCAGGCCGGCCACCGCCGGGTCCAGCGGCGCGTACCGGTAGGGGTCGGTCCCCGCGGCCTGGACCCTCCCGTCCCACACGTAGCGGGCGGCGTCGTCGCTGGCGGCCGGTGGCGATGCGGCGGCCACGCCGACCAGCACCAGTCCCCCGCCCAGCAGCAGCCACGTGCCCGTCCGCGTGCCGACCGCCCGCAGCAGCCGCAGCGAGACCGCCCACAGCACGACGCCGACGGCCAGCGCGGCCAGCGCGGTCCGGGTGCCCCGCCCGCCGGTGGCCGGGGCGGTGCCCAGGCCGAGGGCGACCGCCTGCCCGGCCAGCAGCACGACCAACGCCGCGGTCGCGAGCACCGTGCGCGGAGCGGGCTGCTTGGGTGGACGGGGCCGGGCCACCGGTCAGCTGCGCGACAGCGCGCTGAACGACCGGGTCCCCGACCGCCAGCTGGTGACCACCGACAGCCCGGCCAGCCCGGCGAGGTCGGGCAGCGCGGCCCCGACGACGACCGACCAGCGGAAGGACGGCTCGTGCACCCCGGCGCCGTCGGCGAACCGGAACGGGCCCGCCGGCCCCCGGGCGGCCGCGGTCTCGACGAGGACCTCCCCGCCGGGAGCGAGCAGCTCGGCGGCGCGGCACAGCACGGCGACGGGGTCCCCGTCGATGCCGACGTTGCCGTCCAGCAGCAGCACGCTCCCCCACCGGCCGACGTCGGGAACCGGACCGAACAGGCCGGCGCGCAGGGCCCGGCCGCCCCGCGAGCGCGCCATCTCGACCGCGGCGGGTGACACGTCGATGCCGAGCGCGGGGATGCCGCGGGCCGCCAGCTCCGCGCCGAGCCGGCCTGGGCCGCAGCCGACGTCGAGCACCGGCGGGCGGGCGCGGTCCAGCACCGACCGGTCCGCGGCGTCGACCGGTCCGGCGAACCGTCGCACGTCCAGCGACACCGTCCGGCCGCCGCGGCCGACGAGGTCCAGTCGCGAGCCGTCGGCCAGCGCCCGTTCGTAGGGCCCCAGGGCGCCGGGCCGCATCAGGCGGCTCCACCCACGGGAGTCGCCTGCGCGACGGGCTGGACGAGGGTGCGCCAGGTCGCCGCGAACCGGGTGTCCGGGGCGGCCGCGGCGACCGCCGCGGCATCGGCGGCGGTGTCCACGTCGCGCAGCGGCGGCAGCAGGCCGACCTCGAGCCCGGCGTCGCGCAGCCGGTCCAGCTGGCGGGCCCCGGTGTCCGGCAGCGACATCGGCACGCCCCGGACCAGCGCCGGGTCCGGCTGCGCGAGGCCCAGCGCCCAGAAGCCGCCGTCCTGCGCCGGGCCGAACCAGGCGTCCCGGCCGGGGTCGGCGGCCAGCAGCGCCGGCGTCAGCTGCGGGGTGTCCATGCCCACGAGCAGCACCGGCCCGTCCACCCCGGCCAGCGCCGCCGCGATCCGTTCGTCCAGGCCGCCGTCGACCTGGGCGCGGACCTCGAAACCGTCGGGCAGCCACGGTCCCGGCCGCCCGGCGAGCACCAGCACGCGGCGGGTGGCCGGGGCGGTCGCGACGGCGGCCAGGGTGTCGGCCAGTGCCGCCTCGGCCAGCGCGGCGGCCTGCACCGGGGAGAACGGCGGGGTCAGCCGCGTCTTCACCCGGCCCGCCAGCGGCTCCTTCGCGATCACCACCAACGTTCGGTGCCGCAGAGCATCTGGACCGGTGCGCAGCGTCACCGGACGAGCACCGACGACATGTCGCGGACCGCGCGGACGGTTCCGGTCAGCGTTCCGGTGACCTTGGAGCGGCCGACGCGGGGCCGGTACGGCAGGTCGGCCTCGCAGATCCGCCAGCCGGCGCGGGCCGCCCGCAGCACCGTCTCGACCGGGTAGCCGGACCGGCGGTCGACGACGCCGAGCTCGCGCAGGGCCCTGGTCCGGGCGATCCGGACCGGCCCGACGTCGGTCAGCCGGATCCCGGCCCGCGCGCCGAGCAGCCGGGCCACCGTCCAGGCGCCGGCGCGGGCGTGCAGTGGCCAGCCCGCCCGGCCAACCCAGCCGCCCGGGCCGACCGGCCGGCGCCGGGTGGTCAGCAGGTCGGTGTGCCCGTCGCGGACCGCTGCCGCGAGGACGGCGACGTCGGCGAGGTCGACGCTGGCGTCGCAGTCGGCGAAGGCGACGACCGGCGCGGTCGCGGCGGCCAGCCCCGCGGCGCACGCGCTGCCGTAGCCGCGCGGACTGGCCGCGACGACTGTCGCGCCGAGCCGCCGGGCCAGCTGCGCCGAGCCGTCGGCGGACCCGTTGTCCGCCACGATCGCCCGCGCCCCGGCGGGAAGCCCATCGAGCACCGCCGGGAGGGCACCCGCCTCGTCCAGGCACGGCAGGACGATGTCGAGCCACACCGGACCAGGTCGGGGCTCGTCACTGTCCGTCGCGATCACAGGACGAACGGTAAGGGGATTGATCGGTTCCCGCTGGTCAACCGGGCCGGTCGCCGGCGAACTCGGCCAGCCCCGCGGCCAGGAGGACGGCCGGCTCCCACCCCAGCTCGGCGCGCAACCGGTCCGAGCTCGCCGTGACGTGGCGGACGTCGCCGATCCGGTAGTCCCCGGTCACCACCGGAGCCGGTCCGGCGAGCGCGTCGGCCAGGCCCGCGGCGAGCTCGCCGACGGTGGTCACCGTGCCGGACCCGACGTTGTAGGCCCGGGCACCGTCGTGCCCGGCCCGGGCGGCCGCGGCGACGGCGGCGGCGACGTCGCGCACGTGGACGAAGTCGCGCCGCTGGCCGCCGTCCTCGTGCACCCGCGGCGGGCGGCCGGATCGCAGCACCGAGCGGAACACCGCCGCGACCCCGGCGTAGGGGGTGTCCACCGGCATCCCCGGCCCGTAGACGTTGTGGAACCGCAGCGCGGTCGCCCGGCCGCCGGTGCTGTGCGCCCAGGTGCCCGCGTAGCCCTCCTGCGCGAGCTTGCTGACGGCATAGGAGTTGCGCGGGTCCAGCGGCGCGTCCTCGACGGTCAGGCCGGGGGTGAGCGGACGTCCGCAAGCCGGGCACGGCGGCTCGAACCGGCCGGCGTCCAGATCGGCCCGGCGGCGCACGCCGGGGCCGACCTCGCCGTGCTCGGCGCAGCGGTAGCGGCCCTCGCCGTAGACCACCATCGAGCTGGCAAGCACCAGCGCCGGGATCCCGGCCGCTCCCATCGCCACCAGCAGGGTCGCCGTGCCGACGTCGTTGGTCCCGGCGTAGCCGGTCATGTCGGCGAGGTGCACGCCGAGGCCGACCTTCGCGGCCAGGTGCACGACGACGTCCACGCCGTGCAACGCGCCGCGGACCGCGGCCGGGTCCCGCACGTCGGCCTGGACCAGGGCGACGCCGGCCGGCAGGACCGGGGGCTCCGGGTGGACGCCGGGGTCCAGGCTGTCCAGCACGACGACCTCGTCGCCGGCGGCGAGCAGTGCGCGCACGGTGTGCCGGCCGATGAAGCCGGCGCCCCCGGTGACGAGGACCCGCCTCACGGCAGCTCGATCGGCGGGTCCACGCCCGCCCACACGTCGGCACAGACACAGTCCTGCCCGTCCGGCAGAGCGGCGATCGCGCCGGCGAGCAGCGCTCGCAGCGTCTCGATCGACGCGGCGAACCGGTCCAGGACCTCGCGGTGGGTGACCCCGGCACCCTCGACACCCGCGTCGGCATCGGTGACCACCGAGACGTTCGTGTAGCAGAGCGCCAGTTCCCGGGCCAGGACGGTCTCCGGCATGCCGGTCATCCCGACGACGTCGAAACCGGCGGCGGCGTTGGCCCGGGACTCCGCGCGGGAGGAGAACCGCGGGCCCTGGATCACGACGGCCGTGCCGCCGTCGACCGCGTCGAATCCGGCGGCCCGGGCTGCCGACAGCACGGCGGCGCGGCCACGCGGGCAGAACGGCTCGGCGAAGCCCGCGTGCGCGACGTGGCCGGCGTCGACGTAGGTGGAGGCGCGGCCCCAGGTCCGGTCGACGACCTGGTCGGGAACCACGAACGTGCCGGCCGGCAGCCGGCCGTGCAGCGCCCCGACCGCCGACGGCGCGAGGACCTGGCGCACCCCGAGGCTGCGCAGCGCCCACAGGTTCGCGCGGTACGGCACCAGGTGCGGCGGGTGGACGTGCCCGGCGCCGTGCCGGGCCAGGAAGGCCACCGTCCGACCGCCGAACGCCCCGACGGTCAGCGGCCCGCTGGGCTCGCCGTAGGGGGTCCGGACCGGCACGGCCCGCGCGCCGTCGAGCAGCTCGTAGAGCCCGGACCCGCCGATGACGCCGACGCTCGGCCGCTCCTCGTCCACGAGAACAGCCTACGGTCGGGCGATCACCCACTGTCACCCGTGGGCCGCGGGGCGGAGTCCGAGCCGCCCGACCGATCGGAGCAGCGATGAGGCCCCCGAAGCCCAGGTTTCCCAGCCCGATCCGCGGGCCGTGGCTGACCTCGGTCCTCGGCGCCGTCCTGCTGCTCGGGCTGCCGGTCGTCACCGTGACCGGGCTGCTGAGCTGGATGGCGTACGGCCCGCAGTTCCCCGGCAACGCCTCGCCCGCCGATGTCGGCGGCCTGCGCCTGCCGCTGTTCGCGTGGCCGACCTCGCCGTCGTGGCTGTACCGGCTGACCCAGGGCGTGCACGTGGTGCTGGGTCTCACGCTCGTCCCGATCGTGCTGGGCAAGCTGTGGTCGGTGGTGCCGAAGCTGTTCGTCTGGCCGCCGGCGCGATCGGTGCTCTCGGCGTTGGAGCGCCTCACGCTGGTGATGCTGGTCGGCGGGGTGCTGTTCGAGATCGTCACCGGCGTGCTGAACATCCAGTACGACTACGTGTTCGGGTTCGACTTCTACACCGCCCACTACTACGGCGCCTGGGTGTTCGTCGCCGGGCTGGCCGCGCACCTGGTGCTCAAGCTCCCGCTGATGGTGGCGACCCTGCGCTCGCGTCCCCTGCTCTCGGTGCTGCGCGAGGACCGGGCCGCGACCCGCCCGGAGCCGCGGGACGACGTCGACGCCGCCGGGCTGGTGCCGGTGGACCCGTCGCCGGCGACCACCAGCCGGCGTGGCGCGCTCGCGCTGGTCGGCGGCGGTGCGCTGCTGCTGTTCCTCGGCACCGTCGGCTCGACGCTGTCCGACCGGCTGCGCCGGACCGCGGTGTTCAGCCCCCGCGGCCGGTCCGGCACCGGGCCGACCGGGTTCCCGGTCAACAAGACCGCAGCGGGCGCCGGGATCACCGCGGCGGTCGCCGGGCCGGACTGGCGGCTGCGGCTGTCCGGGCCGGGCGGCCCGACCGAGGTCAGCCGGCAGCAGCTGCTGGCGATGCCGCAGTCGACCGCCCGGCTGCCCATCTCCTGCGTCGAGGGCTGGTCGACGACCCAGACCTGGACGGGGGTGCGGCTGGCCGACCTCGCCCGGCTGGCCGGTGCCGGCGCATCCGACGGCGGGATCGGCACGGCGACGGTGCGGTCGCTGGAGCAGGGTTCGCCGTACAGCGTGGTCGGGCTGCACGCCGGTCAGGTCCGCGACCCCGACTCCCTGCTGGCACTGCGGGTCAACGGCGTGGACCTGACCCCGGACCACGGGTTCCCGGCCCGGGTGATCGTGCCGGCGATCCCCGGCGTGCACGCGACCAAGTGGGTCGCCGCCCTCGAGTTCCGGGACGCCTGATGAGCTGGGCAGCCTGATGACCCGGGCAGCCTGATGACCCGGGGGGACGCCGTCCGGTCCGCAGCGCTGGTCGCCACGCTGGTGCTCGGCGGCTACGCGGCCCTGCGCGTCGTGCTCGACTCCCCCGACTGGCTGCGGATCGGCGTCTGGTTCGCGGCCGCGATCGTCGCCCACGACCTGGTCGCGTACCCGCTCTACAGCCTTGCCGACAGGCTGCTCCGCAGCGGGGCCGACAGGCTGCTCCGCAGCGGGGCCGACAGGCTGC
>CAXTBU010000064.1:0-9632 GCA_964242885.1 uncultured Actinomycetales bacterium | reverse complement strand
ACGCCGGGTTCAGCCGGGCCTCGGGGCTGTCCCCCGGCCCTGCCCTGACCACCTGGCTGCTCACCGCAGCGGGCCTGGTCGCCGTCAGCGCCGGGACCTGGCTGCTCCGGTCCAGGCGGGCCAGAGGCGTCCCGCCGGCCTGAAACCCGGTTGCCCGGCACCGGCACCCGGTGCTCCCCTCGGCTGCATGACCGCGCTCTCCGTCGAGGCTGTCGAGGTCGCCGGCCTCACCGAGGACGCCCTCCGTCCCTGGTGGGACGTCGTGGTCGCCGGCTACGCCGCGCAGGACCCGGCTCCGCCGCTGGACCCGCTCCCGGAGGTCGTCGCGGGGCTGCTCGCCACACCGCCGGACCACCGCGTGCCCGTCCTGGCCGGCATCCGCGACCCCGCCACCGGCCGGCCCGCGGGCTTCGCGATCGGCTGGCTGCCGCAGCGGGACAACACCCACTCCGTGCTGGTCGACCCGCTGGTCGTGCACCCGGACTTCCGGCGGTGCGGTCTCGGCACCGCCCTGCTCGCACACCTCGTCCGGGTCGCGCGCGACAGCGGCCGGACCGTGCTGCTGCTGGAGTCGACCGAGCCGCTGGGCGTCGACGGCTCCGCGGTGGCCGGCACCGCGTTCGCCCGGGCGGCCGGCGCGGTCGACGTCGCGATGGAGGTCCAGCGGACGCTGCGGCTCGACCCCGGCTCGGAGCAGGCGCCGGGGCCAGACGTCCCGCCCGGCTACGAGCTGGTCGCCTGGACCGACGCGACCCCGACGGACCTGCGCACCCCGATGGCGGCGATGCGTTCGCGGATGTCGGTGGACGCGCCACTGGAGGACATGACGCTCGAGCAGGAGGTGTGGGACGACGACCGGGTGCGGGCGGCCGACCGGCAGGGGATCGAGACCGGCCGGACCACGAGCACCACCGCGGCACGGCACACCGCGACCGGCGAGCTCGTCGGCTACACCGTCCTCGTCGCCGGCCGCACCGCTCCCGAGGTCGGCTACCAGGACGACACCTTCGTGCTGGCCGCGCACCGCGGCCACGGTCTGGGCCTGGCCCTGAAGCGGGCGAACCAGCGCCGCTTCGCGGCGTTGTCCCCGGCCACCCGCACGGTCCACACCTGGAACGCCGCGGTCAACGACCACATGGTCGCGATCAACGAGGCCCTCGGCTACCGCCGGACCGCCCAGTCCCGCGCACTCGAGCTCCGGCTCGCCTGACCACCAAAGGTCGTCGCGACCGAGACCGCCTGGCCACCGGGTCGGGCTCAGAAGCCGAGCTTGTTGAGCTGGCGGGGGTCCCGCTGCCAGTCCTTGGCCACCTTGACGTGCACGTCCAGGTGGACCCGGGTGCCCAGCAGCGCCTCGATGCCCGCCCGGGCGCGGGTGCCGACAGCCGCCAGCCGCGCCCCGCCGCGGCCGATCACGATGCCCTTCTGGCTGTCCCGCTCGACGTAGAGGGTGCAGCGGACCTCCAGCAGCGGGTCGTCGGCCGGGCGGTCCGGGCGGGGCAGCATCTCCTCGACCACCACGGCCAGGGAGTGCGGGAGCTCGTCGCGCACGCCGTCCAGCGCCGCCTCGCGGACCAGCTCGGCGATGGCCAGCTCCTCGGGGGCGTCGGTCAGCTCCCCGTCCGGGTACATCATCGGGCCCTCCGGGACCTGTGCCAGCAGCAGGTCCGCGAGCAGCGAGACCTGCTCTCCGGAGACCGCCGACACCGGGACGATCTCGGCCCACTCGAAGTCGAGCTCGGTGGCCAGCTCGGCGGCGCCGGCGAGCTGCTCGACGACGCGGGCCGGCTGGGCGATGTCGGTCTTGGTGACGATCGCCACCTTGGGCACCTCCGCCGGCAGCCCGGCGAGCTGGGTGGCGATCCACCGGTCGCCGGGGCCGATCCGGTCCGGGGCGGGCAGGCACATGCCGACGACGTCCACCTCGGACAGCGTGCCGGCGACCACGTCGTTGAGCCGCTGGCCCAGCAGCGTCCGCGGCCGGTGCAGGCCGGGGGTGTCGACGAGCACCAGCTGCCCGTCGTCGCGGGTGACGATGCCGCGGATGGCGTGCCGGGTCGTCTGCGGGCGGTCGGAGGTGATCGCGACCTTCTGCCCGACGAGGGCGTTGGTCAGCGTCGACTTCCCGGCGTTGGGCCGCCCGACGAAACAGGCGAAACCGCTGCGGAACCCGGGCTGTGTCACGCCCTCGAGTATCCGCCCCGTGCGCCCGGTGAACGCCGGGCCGGAGCTCAGCGGACGAGGTGCACGGGTGTCGGTGCGGGACCGGTCGACCCGGTCGGCGCGGCCGGCACCGGGAGGGGTCGGGTCACCACCGGCGCCGGTCCGACGTGCACACCCGGGATGCCGGCCGCGGTCCGGTAGAGCTCGGCGACGTCGGCTGCCACCTCGTCCCAGGTCGGCAGGCAGTGCCGGTCCGGTTGACGGCCGGGAACCGGCGCGGCCTCCTCGTCGGGCTGGACCAGCAGGGTCAGCGCCGAGCGCGCGGACACCCGGGCGTGCCCGACCGTCTCGGCCGATCCCCCCGCCGCCGCGGGGACTCGGCCGCGAGCCCGGCGGTGGGCCTCGTCGAGCAGCTCGGACAGGACCCGGACGAGCTCGACGGGCTCACCGGCGTCGTACCAGGACGGTCCGACGGTGGACCGGGCGGCGACCGCCTTGTTGCCGCGGTTGCGGACCGCCGCGACCGGCAGGCCCGCCATCAGCAGGCCGGCGAGGTCGCCGGGCTGGCCGGGATCGCGGTCGGTGGTCACCGCGACCGTCGCCGTCGCCCGCCAGCGGGCGAGCTCGCGGGCACCGGGGCGACCGAGCATCAGCACCCGCACACCGGACGCCTCGGCGAAGGTCGCGGCCCGGGCGGCCTGGCCCTGGTCGTCGCCGACCCCGGCGATGACCACCAGGGGACGCTCGCCGGACCGGCCGAGGGACTCCGCGGCACGCAGCACCTCGACCGCCTCGGCGGTCTCCCGCTCGGCGGTGACGGCGAAGACGACGGGCCCGGTGACGTCGTAGGCGGGTGCCAGCGCGGGCGGGTCGTAGCCCGGGCCGATGGAGGTCGCCGACGCCACCTCTGCACCGCCGACCCCCGCCTGGACGTACCCGGTCTGGACGGGCTCGGTCGTCAGGACGTGGACGGCCCGGCGCACCGCGGAGGCGGGGGTGGCGGTGGGCCGGGGCAACCTGTCGGACCACCGGCGCGACGGGGCCCGGGTGCGACCGCCGAACCGCGGCAGCGGCGGGCGGTCCGGCAGCGACACAACGACGGGAAGGCGGTCGGGGATGCAGGCCAGCAGCTCGGCGAGGGAGTCCGGGTGGTAGCCGAGACCGGGCAGGACGTGGACGACGTCGGCTGCATCGAGCACGTGTGGTGCGGAGGTCTCGACAGCCGTCGCTGACCCGTCGGCGACAGACGCGGTCCGGCCGGCGAACGGCCCGGCACCGGTGACGTCGGACCAGCCGAGCAGGTCCACCTGCAGCGCTCCCCCCGAGGCGGCGGCGACCCGGCCCAGTGCCGCGACCAGGTCGACAGGTCTGCCGGCGGCCCGTTCCGGACGGCGTGCCCGGCGGTCCACCCGGTCGTCGACGACCAACACTGCGCGCACGAGAGCTCCTGACCACAGCACCGGACCGCGGCAGGGCACCGCGGTTGCCTCGATCGTGACGGATCGGACCTGTGCCCGTCCTGAGCGAGTCGCCGCCACCGGTCCACCGGTGGCGGTCTCCAACCGGCGATCACGAAGTGCAATAGTCTGGACACGTTCAGTTAACTGCCGGCCCGGATCCGCGATCTGGACTGGCACGCACGTTCAGCAACCCGGTAACGCCCACGACCCGGCGGGACCCCTCTGGGGAAGCCGGTCGTCCATTCTCGGGTCGTCGATCGTGGGAGGTCTGATGCGGATCCTTGTCGTCGAGGACGAGCCGCTGGTCGCCGACGCGATCTCGGCCGCCCTCAAGCGGCAGGGCTGGGCCGTCGACGTGGCCCGCGACGTCGTCGAGGCGCGCTGGCTGGCCGGCGAGGTCGCCTTCGACTCCCTGGTCGTCGACGTCAACCTCCCCGGCGGCAACGGCATCGACTTCTGCCGGCAGCTGCGCGACGAGGGCGACACCACGCCGCTGCTGATCCTGACCAAGCAGAGCGACGTGACCAGCCGGGTGCTGGGCCTGGACTCCGGCGCCGACGACTACCTGCCCAAGCCGTTCAACTCCGCCGAGCTGTGCGCCCGCCTGCGCGCCCTCTGGCGTCGACCGCGGGTCGCGCTGAAGCCGATGATCACGGTCGGTGACCTGATCGTCGACCCCGGGTCGCGGTCGGTCACCCGGGACGGCACCCGGATCCCGATGGCCGCGCGCGAGTTCGCCTTCGTCCACCTGCTCGCTCGCAACGCGGGCGCGACGGTGACCCGGCACGAGATCTTCGACGCGCTCTGGGACTTCGCCGCGGAGCCGGACGCCAACACCCTCGACGTGCTGGTCCGCAGCGTCCGCGTGAAGCTCGACCGGCCGTTCGCGACGAACCTGCTGCTCACCGTCCGCGGCGTCGGCTACATGCTCGACGCGGCCGGCTCGGCAGCCGGCAGCGGGCAGGTTCCACCCGGCGAGACGGACGAGGGCGACGACCGGGACCGGGTCGCCGAGGCCCGGGACGACGACGAGGCCGAGGGCGACGACGGAAGCGCGGACGAGCCCAGGAGCGCGCGTGCCGGCTGACGCGGCGGCCGGCCGTTCGCACGAGCTGGACTCCGACACCCAGGACCTGCGAGCCGTCGTCGGCAGCTGGGAGCTGAACATCGCGACCGGCCTGGTCAGTGTCAGCAGCACGGCCGCGGCGCTGCTGGGGCTGCGGTCGCGCCTGCCGGCGCTGACGCTCGACGGGCTGCTGGAGACGGTGGGCGAGCCCGAGCGGCGCCGGGTCAGCGCCACGATCCGGGCAGCGATCGAGATGGTCGCGCCGTTCACGACCCGCTTCGACACCGCCGCCGAACCCGCGCGGACCATCCGGGTCGTCGGCCGGCCGGAGACCGTGCGCGGGGACCTGCGGATCACCGGCATCGCCGAGGACGTGACCGACGCGGTCCGCACCGGCGAGGCGATGCGCCGCTCGCAGCGCCTGGCCAGCCTGGGGATGCTCGCGGCAGGCATCGCGCACGACTTCAACAACGTCCTCACCGTCGTGACGATGCGCGCGGACATGATCCGGTCCGACGCCCTGGCCGGTGAGTCCGGCGACGTCGCCGGGGACGCGGCAGCCATCCTCGACGCGGCGGACCGCGCCGGCGGCCTCACCCGGCAGCTGATGCTGTTCGCCGGCCAGCACGGCGGGGAGCCCGCTGCCGTGGACACCGCCGAGCTGGTCTCGCGGATGCGGCCGCTGGTGGAGAGCCTGCGCGGGTCCCTGGTCCGGGTGTCCTACGACCTGGCCGAGGTGGCGCCGGTGCTGGTCGACCCGGCGCAGCTGGAACAGGTGCTGCTCAACCTCGCGCTGAACGCCCGGGACGCGCTGACCGGTGCCCCGCCGGCCGACGGCTCGCCGCCGCAGGTGGTCATCCGGGTGGCGCCCGCGCACCTGACCGGCCCGGACGACTCCGCCGTCGCGTTGGAGGTCTCCGACAACGGCCCGGGGATGGACGCGGCGACCCTGGACCGGGCCTGCGACCCGTTCTTCACGACCAAGAAGGCCGGTCTGGGCAGCGGGCTCGGGCTCTCGGTGGTGGCCGGGATCGCAGAGCGGCTGTCCGGACGGCTCGACATCGTCTCCCGGCGCGGCGGCGGCACGACGGTTCGGGTCGTCCTGCCGGCGCTGGCCGGCGCGCCGGCTCCCGGGGACGGCGACGCCGCCCCGCGCCCCGTCGTCCTGGTGGTCGACGACGACCTGCAGGTGCGGGACGTGCACACCCGCGTGCTGGAGCGGGCCGGTTTCGCCGTGTCCCCGGCTGCCGACGCGGCCGGGGCGCTGGCGCGGCTGGACGTCGACCCCGCGGTGGTCGCGGTCGTCTACGACGTGCTGATGGCGGGGATGGACGGCACCGAGTTCGCCGCCAGCGCGCTGCGCGACCACCCGCACGTCCGGGTGCTGCTGGTGACGGCGACCAGCCCGCCGACCGACGTGCTCGTGCACCCGCGCGTCGGCCTGGTCAGCAAGCCGGGCACCGGCTGGCAGATCCTGGCCGGCCTGCGCGAGCTGCTGGACCGGGACTGAGGCGCCGGCGTCAACGCCGCGCGGCGCTGGCCTCGTCGCCCGCGCCCGCGTCGACCGGCTCCTCCAGCAGCTCGGTGATGTCGGCGGGCGGCTCGTCCGTGCCGGCGTCGCCGTCGGGTCCGGCGACCCTGCTGACGACGACCGAGCCGATCCGGTTGCGCCGACCGCCGGTGGAGTCCGCGACCAGCCGCAGGCCGTGGATCGTCGTGGTCGCCCCGGGGATGGGGACGACGCCGAGGCCCTTGCTCAGCAGGCCGCCGACGGTCTCGACGTCCTCGTCGTCCAGCGGCATGCCGAGCAGCTCGCCGAGGTCGTCCACACTCATCCGCGACGGCACCCGGACCGAGCCGTCGGGCAGCTCCTCGGGTTCGGCGACCGCCGTGTCGTACTCGTCGGTGATCTCGCCGACGATCTCCTCCAGCACGTCCTCGATGGTCACCAGCCCGGCGGTGCCGCCGTACTCGTCGACCACGATCGCCATGTGGGTCCGTCGCGCCTGCATGTCGCGCAGCAGGTCGTCGGCGGGTTTGGAGTCGGGGACGAAGGCGGCCGGGCGCATCACCGCGGACACCGGCAGGTCACGCGCGCCCGGGTCGTCGAACAGCCGGCCGGTGACGTCCTTGAGGTAGCTGATGCCCACGACGTCGTCGAAGCCGTCGCCCAGCACCGGGATCCGGGAGAAGCCGCTGCGCAGGGCGACCGACTCGACGTCGCGCAGCGTCGCGTCGGCGTCGATGACGACGATGTCGGTCCGCGGCACCATCACCTCCCGGACGCTGGTGTCGCCGAGGTCGAACACCCGGTGGATCATCGCCCGCTCGTCGGACTCGATCGCCGCGTCCTCCTCGGCCAGGTCGACCAGTTCCCGCAGCCGGGCCTCGGTCGCGAACGGGCCGTGCCGGAAGCCCTTGCCGGGGGTTATCGCGTTGCCCAGCTGGATGAGGACGCCGGGGATCGGGCCGAGGACCGACTCCAGCACCAGCAGCGGCCCGGCACCGGCGAGCGCGACGGCCTCGGCGTGTTGGACGCCGAGCGTCCGCGGGCCGACGCCGACCAGCGTGTACTGGATGACCGACATCGCGCCGGCCGCGACCAGCAGGGCCGGCCACACCGAGCCGAAGCCGAACCGCAGGAGCTCGACCAGGACGACGGTCGCGGTGGTCGCCGCGACCACGCCGACCAGCGTCGCGGTGGACAGGTACCGCGCGGGCTCGGCGGCGACCCGCAACAGCCGGTCGGCGTGGCGCCGGCCCTGGCGCTGCAGGGCCTCGGCCCGCAGGTGGCTGATCGTCGAGGTCGCCGACTCGACCGCGGACAGCAGGGCGCCGACCGCGACCAGGACCACGACGAGGACGATCCCCCAACCGGTGCTCACGGGTTCAGCAGGCGGTCGACCACTGTGGGCGGCGCCGCCGGCCGGGCCAGCGGCGGGTGCCCCGCCCGGACCCCGGTCCACTCGGCGAGCAGCCGGGCCTGCAGGTCGAACATCTGCGTGTGCTCGTCGGGCTCGGCGTGGTCGAAGCCGAGCAGGTGCAGGATGCCGTGCACCGTCAGCAGGTCCAGCTCGTCGGCGACCGAGTGGCCGGCGGTGCGGGCCTGGTCGGCGGCGACCTGCGGACACAGGACGACGTCGCCGAGCAGCCCCGGCTCGGACTCCTCGTCCTCCGAGCCCGGGCGGAGCTCGTCCATCTCGAAGCTCAGCACGTCGGTCGGGCCCGGCTCGCCCATCCAGCGCTCGTGCAGGACGGCCATCGCGTCGGTGTCGACCAGCAGCAGCGACAGTTCGGCGGCGGGGTGCACCCGCAGCCGACCCAGGGCGAACCGGGCGAGGTGGGACAGCGCCTCACCGTCGACGGGGACGGCCGACTCGTTGACGACGTCGATGCTCATGCGTCCTCGCGCGCATCCCACCGCTCGTAGGCGTCGACGATCCGCCCGACGAGCTTGTGCCGGACGACGTCGCCGGCGGTCAGGGTGCTGACGGCGACATCGGGGACGCCCTCGAGCACCCGGACCACGGTCTGCAGGCCGCTGGCGTTGCCCCGGGGGAGGTCGACCTGGGTGACGTCGCCGGTCACCACGATGCGCGAGTTGAACCCGAGCCGGGTGAGGAACATCTTCATCTGCTCGGGCGTGGTGTTCTGCGCCTCGTCCAGGATGATGAAGGCGTCGTTGAGAGTGCGGCCGCGCATGTAGGCCAGCGGGGCGACCTCGATCACGCCCGAGGTCATCAGCCGGGTGATCGCGTCCGGGTCGACCATGTCCCGCAGCGCGTCGTACAGCGGGCGCAGGTAGGGGTCGATCTTCTCCGACAGCGTCCCGGGCAGGAAGCCCAGCCGCTCGCCCGCCTCGACCGCGGGCCGGGTCAGGATGATCCGGTTGACCTTCTTCGCCTGCAGCGCCTGCACGGCCTTGGCGACCGCGAGGTAGGTCTTGCCGGTGCCGGCCGGGCCGATGCCGAACGTCAGGGTGTTCCGGTCGATCGCGTCGACGTACCGCTTCTGGTTCAGCGTCTTCGCCCGGATCGTCCTGCCCCGGTGGGAGACCACGTTCTGGGTGAGGACGTCGGCCGGGTTGGTCGTCGCGTCGTCACGGATCATCTGCGCGCTGCGCTCGACGGCGTCGACGGTCAGGCCCTGGCCGGTGCGGACGACGGTGACGAGCTGGTCGAACAGGCGCTCCACGAGAGCCACCTCCTCGGCGCGGCCGGTGACCGTGACCTGGTTCCCGCGGACGTGGATGTCCGCGGGGAAGGCAGCCTCGACGACCCGCAGCAGCTCGTCGCGGCTGCCCAGCAGGCTGACCATGTTGATGCTGGACGGGACGACGATCGTGCTCTGCGCGCTCCCCCCGGAGGTGGAGGCTGACCCCGCGGGGGCCGGTGGGGTGGACGCGCTGTCGGTCCGGAGAGGTGAAGTCGTCATAGGCGGTCCGGAACGGACCTGACCGACCTTTCTGGCGGGAGTGTGGTCGCTGCTCCCAGGCTAGCGGGCGGCGGCGACACCGGCCGGTCCGAGCCCACCCACCGGCGGACGTCAGCCGGGCGGCCAGCCCAGGTCCCGGCCGCCGAGGACGTGGCCGTGCACGTGCGGGACCGACTGGCCCGCCCGCGGGCCGCTGTTGAAGACCAGCCGCCAGCCCTGGCCCTCGGCGGCGATGCCCTCCTGCTCGGCGACCCGGGCCGCCAGGCGGTGCAGGTCGACCAGGGCGCCGGGGTCCTGGGCGGCCAGCGCCGCGACGTCGGGGTACGGCTCGCGGGTGACCACCAGGACGTGGGTCGGCGCGGTCGGCGCGATGTCCCGGAGCGCGACCGCGTGCTCGGACTCGGCCACCACCTCGCCGGGGACCTCCCCGGCGATGATCCGCTGGAACAGGGTCGGTTCGTCAGCCACCCGCGAAGTCTCGCCGCCGGCCGCTGGTCGCCACAACCGCC
>CAXTBU010000063.1:5239-17806 GCA_964242885.1 uncultured Actinomycetales bacterium | reverse complement strand
CCGCCGGCCCAGCCCCGCCACCCCGACGACGAGCTGGACCGGCGCGAGGTGGAGGCGACCCTGGCCGCCCAGCGGGAGCTCGGCCCGGACATGCAGGACGCGTTGGTCGACAGTTTCGCGGACAAGGTCGAACGCGCGATCGAGCTGCGGGTCGCCGGAGAGGTGGCGCACCGGCGGCCGGCGGCTCGTCCGGAGAACGGCGCGCGGCTCGCACTCGCCATCGTCAGCGCGGCCGTCGGCGTTCCACTGACCGCGATCACCGCGGGGACCGGCCTGGGCCTGCCCGGCCTGCTGACCGTGTGGGTGGGCCTGGTCCTGATCAACCTGGCGTTCAGCCGCCGTCGCTGACGGCGGTCGACCGGTCGTCCGTCCGCGAAGTTGTCGACACCCCGCCGGCGCAAGAGTCGGAAATCGGTTTAGCGTGATAAGTTTTCGCTGTTCCCACGATCCACGCGTGAAGTCGATGAAGCCGTCCTTCGCGGGTCCGGATCCCGGACCGGGAACCACGTGCCGCCACCGTCTGGTGGGCGGCGTCTCCACCGGAAGGCATCCCATGGCTATGACCGAGACCGGCGCGCAGCGCGCCGGCGACACCCTGCCCACCCTGTCCGAGCGTCGCCCCGAGCGGGTCAGCACCGAGACCAAGTCGTCGTTCAAGACGACCGAGCTCGCCGTCTACGTGCTGTCCGTCGTCGGCGTCCTGATCGCCTCGCGGGTCATCGGGACCGACGACGGCGTCGCGGACTACTTCCGCGCCGACCGCGCCTGGCTGTACATCACCCTGCTGACCATCGGTTACCTGGTCAGCCGCGGCCTGGCCAAGAGCGGCAGCCGCGAGCCCTACGACCGCTGATCCAGGTCGCTCCCTGACCTGCCGGACCGGCTGGGGCTGACCCCCGTCCGGTCCGACAGCACATCCCGACGACGTGGCCGCCGATCCCTGATCGGCGGCCACGTCGTTTGGTCGTGCCGGGGACCGTCCGCACCGGTCGGTCCCCGCGTCCAGTGGCGAGTTCGTCCCGGTGAGCGGGACGAACTCGCCACTGGCCGGCAGGTCAGCTGCCGGACACCCGCCGCAGCCCGGGGTTGCCGGCGTCGACGACGAACGAGGCGTCGGTGGACACGGGCGCTCCGGGCTGGGTGACGAACGGGATTGTCCGGAAGTCGGCCCGCAGGTCACCGTCGGTGATGCGGGTGTTGACGTACCCGCGGCGGTTGTTGGTGTACTTGATGTGCGGGTTCTCCGCGAGCACCGCCGGGCCGAAGGACGGGACCTCGCTGCCGTCCCCGCCGGAGGTGATCGAGGTCGCCACCAGCTCGACGCCGAACGTCCGGGAGTCCGGGTCGTCGAAGTTCGCCTTGAGGTCGTTGGCCCAGTTGCAGTGGATGTCGCCGGTGAGCACCACCGGGTTGGCCACGCCGCGGCTGGCCCCGCCGCGGATCAGCCGGTCCCGCGAGGCGGCGTAGCCGTCCCATGCATCCATGTTGTAGGCCTCGACCGGACCGACCGCGAAGTCGGACTGGGCGAAGAACACCTGCTGGCCGATGATGTCCCAGGTGCTGCGGGAGGCACCGAGGCCGTCGAGCAGCCACTTCTCCTGCGTGTCGCCGGTGATGCTCCGCGACGGGTCGGTGCGCTCGGGGGAGTCGGGCTTCACGCCGTCGCCGGACGCCTGGTCCGAGCGGTACTGGCGGGTGTCGAGCATGTGGAACGTCGCCAGCTGGCCCCACTGCAGGCGCCGGTAGATCTGCGCGTCGATCCCCCGCGGCCGGGAGGTCGCCCGCAGCGGCATGTTCTCCCAGTAGGCCTGGAAGGCCGCGGCGCGACGCAGGAGGAACGCCGCCGGCGCCTGGTCGTCCTCGGGGATCTCGTCGGCCCAGTTGTTGTCGATCTCGTGGTCGTCCCACACCGGGATCCACGGGGCGACCGCGTGCGCGGCCTGCAGGTCCTGGTCGGTCTTGTACTGCGCGTGCCGCTGGCGGTAGCCCGCCAGGTTGGTCGTCTCCGGGCCCGCGTGGTCGCGGACGTTCCCGGCCGGGGCCACGTAGGCGTTGGCCCGGTACTCGTAGAAGTAGTCGCCCAGGTGCAGGATCAGGTCCGGCTCGTCCTGCGCGAGGCGCTTGTACGCGGTGAAGTACCCGTGCTCGTACTGGGCGCACGACACGAACGACATCGCCAGGGCCCCGCCGGTGGAGCGGGTGGCCGGTGCGGTGCGGGTGTGCCCGACCGGGGAGAAGGCGGCGCCGACGCGGAACCGGTACCAGTACTCGCGGCCCGGCTGCAGGCCCTGGAGCTCGACGTGGATGCTGTGGGCGGTGCGTGCGGAGGCGGTCACGGTGCCGCGCTGCACGATGCGCCGGAAGCGGGCGTCGGTCGCGACCTGGTACCGGACGTCGACGTCGCGTGAGGGCATGCCACCGAGGCCGTCGGCCGCGAGCGGGTCGACCGCGAGCCGGGTCCAGAGCACGACGCCGTCGGGCAACGGGTCGCCGGAGGCGACGCCGAGCGTGAACGGGTCGCCGAGCAGCCGGGGAGCCGCCGCCGACACGGGAGCTGCCTGTGCTCCGCCGGCGGGGATCAGGGTCGCGCCGGCGGCGACCAGGCTGCCGGCGAGCACGGTCCGGCGCGACGTGCGGAAACGGGTCGGCTCCAGCGGGGAACCGGTTGCGGTCGGGGGAGTGGGGGCGGTCGGGCCTGTCATAAACGACTCCTCGGGTCGGTCGGGCTGACGCCCAGTGACCGCACCGTGGACCGCCCACCCGACCTCCCGGTTGATCACGGATGAACGGCGGGTGGCCGTTCCCGTGGCCGAACCGGGCACAGCGCCAGCAACGTCCAGCCCAGCGCCAGCGCCAGCATCGTGAGCCCGCCGCGCCACCAGTAAATGTGGCTGGACAGGAAGGACACCGCCGCCACGGCCACCAGTCCTGCGCCGATCCACGCCGCTCGGCGGGGGCCGGTCGCTCGCAGCGTCGCGGCCGCGGCGAGCACGGTCGCCAGCAGGTAGGCGGCGACACCGAACGCCGCCAGGGAGTTCCCCCGGTCGAACAGGTCGCCGACCCCCGCGCCGGCCGCGCGCTGCTGAGCTGTCCCGGCGCCGATCCCGGCGAGGACGTCCAGCGCTGTGTAGAAGGCGGCGTAGACCCACGCGAGCACCGCTGCGACCAGCCCGAGCCGGCGGTCGATGCGGCGCAGCAGCAGCCAGGGGGCCAGTCCTAGCAGGCCGAACACCGGCAGCGCGACCAGGTGCACGTCGGTCCACCGCCGGGCGGTCGCCATGGTGAGGTCGTGCGGGTGGAAGGCGCCGATCAGGGCGAGCGCCAGCGGCGGCAGCGCGGCCGCGACGACCAGCGCGGCGGTCCTGGTCGGGGTGGCCTCGTTCGGCGCCGGCGGCATCCGGGTGGACCCGTTCGGCGACGGTGGCCTGTCGACGATCCGCGGGTCCGTCGGCGCCACCGTTCCCGGGTGCACCGCTCCGGTGCCCGCCGCTGCCATGGCCGGACGCTAGCGCGAACCCGCCCCGCGGACCGGCCCGGGTCGCCTAGCGTGCCGCGGATGGATACCTCCCGGCCGCACGTCCGCTCGGTGCTGGTCGGTTCGGCGCGGCCGCTGGCGGCGAAGTCCGGCCGGTCGGGCATCGCCAAGGTGCCGGCCGACGGCCCGGTGGCCGTCCGCGCACCCGGCCCGCGTGGCTCGGCCGGCATCCACACCGGCGGCCTGGCCGGGGACACGATCGTGGACACCAGGCACCACGGCGGGGACGACCAGGCGGTGTACGTCTACGCCGGGGAGGACCTCGACGCCTGGTCGGGCGAGCTCGGGATCGACCTGCCCGACGGGTCGTTCGGGGAGAACCTGACCACGGTCGGGCTGGACGTGACCGGCGCACGGGTCGGCGAGCGGTGGCGGATCGGTGAGGACCTGGTGCTGGCGGTGACCGATCCTCGGGTCCCGTGCAACTCCTTCGCCGCCCGGATGGCCGAGCTGGGCCGGCCGGGCCGTGGCTGGGTCAAGCAGTTCACCCGCGGCGGCAGGCCGGGCGCCTACCTGCGCGTGCTCTCCCCGGGGCTGGTGTCGGCCGGGGACCCGGTGGTCGTCGAACACCGGCCGGACCACGACGTCACGATGGGGCTGGTCTTCCGCGCCGTTCTGGACCGCCCGGAGCTGCTGCCGGACCTGCTGGCCGCCGCCGACGACCTGCCGCGGACGACGCTCGCCGACGTGCGCCGGAGGCTGACCGTCAGCCGGAGCTGACTGACCGTCAGCCGGAGCTGACTGACCGTCAGCCGGAGCTGACCAGTGCCTGGCGAACGCTACCGGGCCAGGGCGACGGTCAGCAGCACCGCCGACGTGCTGGTGGCCTCCAGGCTGGTCCGGCCGTCCGGGACGATCAGCAGGTCGCCCGGCAGCCCCTCCCATGAGTCAGCTCCGGCGACGAGGCGGACGTGGCCGGACAGCACGTGCACGGTCGCCTCCCCGTTGGCGACGAAGTCCTCCATCACCTGGCCGGCGAGCAGCGCGACCACCGTCTGGCGCAGCGCGGCCTCGTGCCCGCCGTGCACGGTGTGCGCGCTGCGGCCGCTGGACGCGGTCTCGGCGAGCTGCAGCTGCTGGCGGACGAGGGCGGTCAGCGAGAGCTTCTGCACGAGGTCGTCTCCTCCGACGGGGTGGCGGGCACGGTGCATCATCGCCGCCGACACCGGGCCGCGACGACCCGGCGCTCGTACCCGCGGACCACTCAGGCGATGGCGGCCCGGCGGCTGGCGAGAGCGGTGCCCTCGACGTCGACCGACGGCAGCCAGCGCAGCCACCGCGGCAGCCACCAGGCAGCCTCGCCCAGCACCGAGAGCACGGCCGGGACGATGAGCATCCGCACGACGAAGGCGTCGAACAGGATCCCGACCGCCAGGGTGAAGGCGATGGGCTTCAGCGTCGCGTCGCCCTCGGGGACGAAGCCGGCGAACACCGCGAACATGATGACCGCGGCCGCGCTGACCACCGGCGCCGCTCGCCGGAAACCGGCCAGCACCGCGTCCCGGGGGCTCTCGCCGTGCGCGTGCGCCTCGTGGATCCGGGACACCAGGAACACCTGGTAGTCCATCGCGAGGCCGAACAGCACACCGACGACGATGACCGGGGTCAGCGAGAGCAGGGGTCCGGTGACGTCGGAGTTGACCAGCTGGCGCAGCCATCCCCACTGGAAGACGGCGGTCGTCGCCCCGAGGGCCGCGCCGATGGTGAGCAGGAAGCCGAGCACCGCGGTGACGGGCACCAGCACCGACCGGAACACCAGCACCAGCAGGACGAGCGCGAGCCCGACGACCACCGCCAGGTAGACCGGCAGCGCCTCGGCGAGCTTGGCCGACACGTCGACGTTGACCGCCGTCTGGCCGGTCACCGCGGCCCGCACCGGGCCGTCGAGGTCGCGGGCGTAGGTGTCGCGCAGGTCACTGACCAGGTCGGTGGTGGCAGGGGTGGTCGGGCCGGACCGCGGGATCACCGTGACCAGGGCCGACTGCCCGTCCGGCGACGGCTGCGCCGGCAGCACGGCCGCGACGTCCGGCAGTGCGGTGATCTGCGGGGTGACCGCGGTGGCCTGCCGCACGGCGTCGGGTCCGGTCACCAGCACGACGAGCGGGCCGTTCACGCCGGGCCCGAAGCGGGCGCCGATGATGTCGTAGGCCTTGCGCTGGGTGGTGGCCGGTGCCGCCGTCCCGTCGTCGGGCAGCGAGGTCTGCAGGTCGGCCACCGGGATGGCGATGACCGCCAGGCCGACGACGCCCAGGACCAGGCTGAGCCAGCGGTGCTCGGTGACGGCCCGGCCCCAGCCGGCGACGAAACCGCCGCGACGGACCGCGTGCCGGGCGGCGTGCGCCCGGGTGCGTGACCCCGCGCCGGGGGAGCGGGTGGCGTCGGCGGCCCGGTCCCTGCGGGACAGCACGCGCCGGCCCAGCAGGGTCGCCACCGCGGGCAGCAGGGTGACCGCGACCAACACCGCGATCACCACGGTGGCCGCCGCGGCCAGGCCCATCTGGGTGAGGAAGGGGATGCCGACCACGGACAGCCCCGCCAGCGCGATGACCACGGTGATCCCGGCGGTGACCACCGCACTGCCCGCGGTGCCGGTGGCGGTGGCGACCGCGTCGCGCGCCTCCCGCCCACCGGCCAGCTCCTGGCGGACGCGGGACAGCAGGAACAGCGCGTAGTCGATCCCGACGGCCAGGCCGAGCATCAGCGCCAGCAGCGGCGTGGTGTCCTGCAGCTCGACGAACCCGGTCAGGGCGCTGACCCCGGCGGCGCCGATGCCGACGCCGACCAGTGCGGTCAGCAGGTTCATCCCGGCGGTCACCAGCGTCCCGTAGGTGATGGCCAGCACGACGAGCGCGGCCACCACCCCGATGACCTCGCCGATGCCGCCGACCTCGGTGGGTGCCGTCAGCGCGTCGCCGGACGCCTCCACGGTCAGCCCGTCGGTACGGGCGCCGGCCACCACGTCCAGCACCGCCTGCCGCTGGTCCTCGCTGACGTCCTGTGCCGACACGGCGTAGGTGACGGTGCTGAACGCGGCGCGGCGGTCCGGGGACACCGTCGGCGCGGTGGCGTCGAAGGGGTCGCTGGCCGCGGTGACCCCGTCGGCGCCGGTCAGGCGCTGCACGGTGGCGGCCACGGCGGCCGCCCGCTGCGGGTCGGTGACGGCCTGGCCGGCGGGCACCTCGAACACGACGCGCGCCGTCGCCGTCGTCGACCCGGCGCCGGGGAAGGTGTCCTGCAGCCGGCCGAGTGCCTGGGTGGACTCCAGGCCAGGGATGTCGAAGGTGTTGACCGTCGTCCCGCGCAGGCCGGCGGCGGCGGCACCCACCGCGACCAGCGCGAGCAACCACACCACGATGACGAGCACCGCGCGGCGGGCACAGGCCGCGCCGAGGCGGTAGAGGGCGGTTGCCATCAGCTGGCGGTCCTTCCGGTCGGGGTGCGGGCGGGAGCGGGTGTGGCGTGGCCACGCAGACCGGCCGGGCCGGGCTCGGCCGCGCGGTGCCCGAGGGTGTCCAGGGCGACCCGGGCGAGGAGGGGGCGCAACCCGGCCGCCGGTTCGTCCGGCAGCGCGACGGTGAGGGTGGCGATGGAGCCCAGCGCGCCCAGTACCCGGACCCGGCGCTCCAGCGCGGACCTCGCCGGGTCGGGACCGAAGGCGCCGGCCAGCAGGTCCGGCGCCGCCGCCAGCCGGCGGCCGGCGTCGGTCTCCGCGACCGGGCCGGACAGGGCGTAGAGCAGCCGGATGGTGCCGGGGGAGTCCGCGGCCATCGCCACCAGCGCCTCGACCACCGCGGTGTCCCGGCCGAGCCCCGCCGGCTGGTCCCGCGACCGCTCCACGACGCCGGCCAGCATCGTCAGACACCTGTCGACGACCGCGTCCAGCAGCGCCTCCCGGCTGCCGAAGCGGTGCAGCAACCCGGTCTTGGAGTAGCCGACCGCGTCGGCGACCCGCTGCAGGGAGGCCCCGTCGAGCCCGTGGGTCGCGAAGGCCGCGGCCGCGGCGTCGAGGATCCCGGCGTCGACCTGGGCGCGGGTGGGTCGCAGCACGAGCAGCTCCCGTCCGTCCCGGTCCGTGGCGGACCGAGCCGGTCCATCCGGGACCATCGTGGTCCATCGGGTCGGACGCCGGCGCGCGGGGTGACCCGGTCTGTGGAGCAGGATCGACGCGCCGGACCGCGACGGGTGCGGCGGGGCCAGTGGGGCGACCAACGGGAGGAGCCGGCCGTGCTCGAGGTGGAGCGGACGTTCGAGGTCGACGACGGGTTCTCCCTGCCCTGGCCCGCGGCGGACCGGGGCGGGGCGCAGGGAGCCGGGTCGGGCCTGCGGGTCTCCGGGGAGCGGACCGTCGAACTGGTCGCCACCTACCTCGACACCGAAGACCTCCGGCTCGCCAGGTCGCGGGTCACGCTGCGGCGCCGCACCGGCGGCAAGGACGCCGGCTGGCACCTCAAGCTGCCTGCCGGGCGGGACCGCGAGGAGATCCAGCGCCCGCTCGGGCGGGCGACGGCGACGGTGCCCGCCGAGCTCGCGGCGCTGACCCGGTCCCGCACCCGGGGAGCGGCGCTGGCCCCGGTCGTCGAGCTGCGGACGACCCGCCACCTGCTGGTCGTCACCGACCAGGCCGGGAACGAGATCGAGGTCGCCGACGACCGGGTCACCGCCACCCGGCTCGGTGCGACCGGCGGCGGTACCGCCGACGGCACCGGCCCCGGCACCGCCGACGGCACCGGCGCCGGTACCGCCGACGGCACCGGCACCGGCCCCGGCACCGGTGGAGCGGCGACGACCGTTCGCTGGCGCGAGGTCGAAGCCGAGCTGCTCGGGACGTCCGGCCGCGCGGCGCTCGACGTGGTGGCGGACGCGCTGATCGCTGCCGGAGCGCGGCCGGCGGACTGGCAGAGCAAGCTCGCCCGCGCCCTGGCGACCACCGCCGGTGGGCGGGGCCCGTCGGCGGCGGCGCCGACCGGGGACGTGTCCGCGGTGACCGGCTACGTCGCCGCGCAGGTGGCAGCGATCACCGCGCAGGACCCACTGGTCCGGCTGCGCCGCGACGACTCCATCCACGCCCTGCGGGTCGCGACCCGCCGGCTGCGCAGCACCCTGCACACGTTCGGCGAGCTGTTCGAGCCGGCCGCCGTCGACGGCCTCGAGGAGGAGCTGCGCTCCCTGGCCGCCGTGCTCGGCGAGGTCCGCGACCGCGAGGTCCTCCAGGCCCGGTTCGCCGGAGCGCTCGCCGCCCAGCCGGCCGACGTGCTCGCCGGGGCCTCGGCGGACGCGGTCGCCGCCCGGCTGGTCCCCGGCCGGGCCGGCGCCGACCGGGCGGTGATCGCGGCCCTGGACAGCCCCCGCCACCTCGCGCTGCTGGACCGACTCAGCGCGCTGACCGACGCGCGGGCGCTGACCGGGCTGGGCGCGGCCGCCGACCGCAGCACCCTGTTCGGGTCGGCCCACACCACCTGGCGGCAGCTGGCCAAGCGCATGCGCCGCCTGGAGATCGAGGACGGCGTCCTGCCCGCCACCGCCTCGGACGTGGACCTGCACCGGGCGCGCAAGGCGGCCAAGCGAGCCCGGTACGCCGGTGAAGCGCTGGTCGACCTCGGCGGCGAGCCCGCCGAGCAGTTCGTCGACGCGGTGAAGGGCCTCCAGCAGGTCCTCGGCGACCACCAGGACTCGGTCGCCGCCCGGGAGGTCCTGCTGGGGGCGCGCCGGGTCGGCTTCGCCGCCGGGCTGCTGTACCGCGGGGAGGAGGTCGAGGCGGCCGCCGCCCGTGCCGCCACCCCGGCGGTCTGGGAGGCCGCCCACCGTCGCCGGCTTCGCACCTGGCTCGGCTGAGCCCGGCTGGCCCCGCTCCGCACCTGGCTCGGCTGAGCCCGGCTGGCCCCGGTTGGCCCCCTCAAGCCGGGCGGCGGTGGGGACCGGAAGCTTTCGCGAACTCCCCGATCATTGCGCGCCGTCGACGGCCGCGCCTATCGTGACGGCGCGTCGACGACGGCGTGCGCGGGCATGTCCCAGCCTCGCTGGCACCAGCTGTTGGAGGGCCCGTGACAGCTGTCTCCGCCGACGAGGCCAGCGACGTCGAGGTCAGGTCACTGCGCGCAGAGGTCGAACGGCTGCAGACCCTGCTGGTCACCGAGAACGTCGGGCTGGCCGTCGGGATCTTGATGGCCCACCGCGGCTGTGCGGCCCGGGAGGCGCTGGCCGGCCTGGTCGGGCTCGCCCTGTCCAGCGGGCGGACCATGATCGAGGAGGCCGACACCCTGGTCTCCCGCTACGACCCCGAACCGGTGACGGCGGGCTGACCTGCCCGGTCGGACCTGCCCCATCGGGTCACACCGGTGGCTGTGGGTCGTACTGGATGTACCGCCGGACCTCGCGGGCGCGGTCCTCGCCCGCCAGCCGGGCCACCAGGTGCAGCGCCATGTCGATGCCGGCGGACACCCCCGCCGACGTGATCACGTTCCCGTCGTCGACGAACCGCGCATCCGGCCGGACCTCGATCGTCGGGTCCAGCTCCGTCAGCCGCTCCAGCGACCCCCAGTGGGTGGTGGCCGGCCGGCCGGCGAGCAGTCCGGCGGCCGCGTAGACGAGGGAGCCCGTGCACACGCTCGTCATCAGCTGCGCCGAGGCCGCCGTCGCCCGGACCCACTCCAGGTGCGCCTGGTCGGTCAGTTGGGGCCGGGTCCCCCGGCCACCCGGGTGCAGGAGCACGTCCAGGTGCGGCGCGTCGGCGAAGCCGTGGTGCGGGGTGACGACCAGGCCCTTGGCGCAGAGCACCGGGTCGCCGGTCGGGGACAGCGTGGTGACCGACCAGCCGTCGTCAGGGTGGTTCTGCGTCCACGAGGTCAGCACCTCCCACGGGCCCACCGCGTCGAGCTCCTCGACGTCGGGGAACAGCACGATCCCGATGGTGGCGGTCATGCCCGGCAGTCAAGCAGCCGTCGTGGACGGCTGGCCGGGACATTGCCGTTCCGATCGAAGCGTGTAATTGTGTAATTGGGCCGGCACGCGGGCAGGCCCACCGAGGAGGTGCCGCATGGAGCGGGAGATCGCAGCGCTCACCGAACTGGCCAGCCGGATGGCAGGCCAGCGTTCCGGCCGGGGGCCCCGTGACCGAGGAACGGGCGACCGGGGGACCGGCCGGGACGCCCCGCCGCCACCCGCCGACGGGCTCGCCGGCTACCTGGCCGGTCGGCTGCCCGACGACTGGTTCACCGGGGCGCCGGAGGTGCACGTGGACCGGGACGAGATCACGATCGTCGGCACGGTCGCGGTCCCGGATGGCGCATCCGGCGCCGATGCCGAGACCGGGCGGATCCGCCGGTTCCGGGAGCAGACCCGCGATGCCCGGATCGACATCGCGCGGGAGATCGAGTCGCGGTTCGGCCGGCAGGTCGCCTGGGGCGTCGTCGCCGGCGGGACCCGTGAGCTGTTCACCAACCTGTCGGTGCCGACCATGACCCGGCTGCGTCAGCCGGAGCGGATCGTGCTGGACACGCTCGTCGACGCCGGCGTCGCCCGGTCCCGCAGCGAGGCGCTCGGGTGGTGTGTGCGACTGGTCGCGGCCAACTCCGGTCCCTGGCTGGCCGAGCTCCGCGCGGCGCTGGCGAAGGTCGAGCAGACCCGCGCGGCCGGCCCCGACGTCAGCCCGCCCCGCGGGGCGCAGGAGTGACGGCGCGGCGACGGAGTGCGCACGTCCGCCTGACGCAGTAAGTTCGGCGCCGCTCGGCGGGTCCCGCCGGACCCGCCGAGCCCATCCACCACGGTGGACCCCGACGACGTGCCGACCGGTCCGGTGGCGCGCGGCGGAACGAGGAGGACCCATCGTGCCAGCGAGCCTGCGTACTCCCGATGACCGGTTCGTCCGGGAGCGGCGCCGCGGCGCTGCGTCCGCTGGGGTGCTGGCAGTGACGCTGATGGGCGCGTCGCTGGCCGCGGGCTGCGGCGACGGCGACGCGGAAGCTTCTGGTACGCCGTCCGCCAGCGCTGCGGCCGGCGCCGGCGACTCGAGCGCATCGGCGACTGCCACCCCCGCCCCCACCACCGTGATCGTCAGCACCCCGAGCGGCACCGCCCCGGTCGCCACCCCCACGGTCGCCCCCGCACCGAGGAGCCCCGCTCCGACCGTCGCCCCGACGGCACCGGCCCCGAGCAGGGCGGCGCCGACCGGTTCGGCGGCGCCCCGACCGACCGCGTCCGCGCGGGCACCGGGCAGCGTTCCCCCCGATGGGGAGGGTTCGACGCTGGTCGCGTACTACGGGACGGGCGGGACCGACGCGCTCGGCATCCTCGGCCGGGGAACGCCCCAGCAGGCCTGGGCCGCGGTCGCCAAGCGGGCGAAGGCCTACGACCGCCCCGGCCTGCCCGCCAAACCGGTGTTCGAGCTGATCGTCACCGTCGCCGCCGCGGACCCGGGCGCCGGCGGGAAGTACCGCAACCGGATCGAGGACGACGTCATCGGGCAGTACGTCGAGGCAGCCCGGGCGAACGGCGGCACGATCTTCCTCGACGTCCAGCCCGGCCGGTCGGACTTCCTGACCGAGTCCAAGGCGCTGCAGAAGTGGCTGGAGATGCCGAACGTCGGCCTGGCGCTGGACCCGGAGTGGCGGATGGGCCCGGGGCAGGTCCCCGGCCAGTCGATCGGCTCGGTCCAGGCCTCGGAGATCAACGAGGTCTCGGCCTGGCTGGACCAGCTGGTGGTTGCCAAGCGGCTGCCGGAGAAGCTGTTCGTCGTCCACCAGTTCACCGGCTCGATGATCAAGGGCGTGAGCCGGTTGGCCGACCGGCCCCACCTGCGCGAGGTGATCAACGTCGACGGGTTCGGCACCCGCGCGGTGAAGCTGCCCAAGTACAAGGCGTTCGCCGCCGCGAGTCCCTGGCCGGTCGGGCTGAAGCTGTTCACCGAGAAGAGCAACGACCCGGACCTGCTCCAGCCGTCCGAGGTGCTGGCTCTCAAGCCGCGCCCGGTGCTCGTCAACTACCAGTGAGCGCGGGCCGCCGGGGTCCCTGATCGCGGCCCGTGACCGGCCGCTGCG
>CAXTBU010000063.1:3133-5139 GCA_964242885.1 uncultured Actinomycetales bacterium | reverse complement strand
GTCCCCTCGGCGACCGGGCACCGCGGTTCCGTCGCGGTCGTCGGCGCGGGACCTCGCGGGCTGGGCGTGCTGGAACGCCTCGCCGCCAACGCCGCCGAGCTCGGCCCCGGCGCCGGCCTCGACATCCACCTGGTCGACCCCTACCCCGCGGGCAGCGGCCGGATCTGGCGCACCGGTCAGGCCGCGCTGCTGTGGATGAACTCCACCGCCGCCGACGTCACCCTGTTCCCCGACGAGTCGGTGGTGATGGACGGTCCCCTGCGGACCGGCCCCACCCTGTGGGAGTGGGTCCAGGCGAACCGGGCGTCGCTGACCGCCGACCCCGAGGTCGGTGCCGCGGTCGCCGGCCTGCACCCCGGCTCGTTCGTGTCCCGCTCGGTGCAGAGCCGGTACCTGCACGCGGTGCTGGACCGCGTCCTCGCCGAGCTGCCTGCCGGCGTCCGGGTGCACGTCCACGCCGACCGCGCCGTCGACGTGACCGACGACCGCGACGCGGGCGCGACCGACGCCCGTGCGACAGCCGGGGACGCCGCCGAGCCCGGCCGCCAGCAGGTCCGGCTCGCGTCGGGCGCCGTGCTGGACGTGGACGCCGTCGTCCTCGCGCAGGGGCACCTGGACACCGAGCCGGGCCCGGCCGAACGCGAGCGGGCCGCCTTCGCCGCGCGGCACGGCCTGCTCTACCTGCCGCCGGCCTACACCGCCGACGTCGACGCCTCGGTCGTGCCCGCGGGTGCCGACGTCCTGGTCAGCGGGCTGGGGTTGGCCTTCGTCGACTGGCTGGTGGTGCTGTGCGAGAGCCGGGGCGGGACGTTCGCCCGGGACGCCGGCGGCGCCCTGCGGTACTCCCCGTCCGGCCGCGAGCCCGTCCTGCACGCCGGTTCCCGCCGAGGCGTGCCCTACCACGCGAAGCTGTCCTACCCGTTCCCGCAGCAGCGCCCGCCCGTGCCGCGGTTCTTCACCCCGACGGCCTACGCCGACTCCGAGCGGCCTCTGGACATGGAGACCGACGTCTGGCCGCGGCTGGCCAAGGACCTGTCCTACGCCCACTACGCGGAGCTGTTCGCGGCGCACGGCGAGCGGGCCCGGACCCCGTGGCCGGAGTTCGACGCCGGTTTCGCGGCCCTGGACTGGGGGACGCCGGCGTACGAGGAGTTCGTCGCGGCAGCGGTGCCCGATCCGGCCGACCGCTTCGACCTGACCGCACTGGACCGTCCGCTGGCCGGGCGGCGGTTCGCCGACGCCGCCGAGGTTCAGCGCGCCGTCGAGCAGGTCATCCAGGCCGACCTGGCCCGGCGTGCGGACCCCGCCCACAGCATGGACGCGGCCGTCTTCCTGGCCCTGTTGACGGTCTACGCGGTGCTGGCCGGGCTGGCCCGCGAGGGCAGGATCCCGCCCGACGTCGCCGCCCACCAGATCGAGGGCCGGTTCCACGGGTTCTTCAGCTTCCTGGCCAGCGGCCCGCCCCCGGAGCGCCTCGAGCAGGTGCTGGCCCTGGCGCGGGCCGGCGTCGTGCGATTCCTCGGACCGGACCTCCGGGTGGGGCTCGACGAGCAGCGGGGCGTGTTCACCGCGTCGACCGCGCTGGGAGCGGACGTCCTGTCGGCCCGGGTGCTGATCGATGCCCGACTGCCACCGGCCAGCGTCGCCGACACGTCCGACCCGCTGCTGCGGGCCCTTGCCGCCCGCGACCGGGGGATCAGCTCACCGGGGACCGGGAAGCTC
The DNA here is from genome assembly GCA_964242885.1 of uncultured Actinomycetales bacterium. Lineage (GTDB taxonomy): Bacteria > Actinomycetota > Actinomycetes > CAXTBU01 > CAXTBU01 > CAXTBU01. The sequence continues at coordinate 3,417 of CAXTBU010000063.1, read as the reverse complement.
GCGGTCGACCGGGACCAGCGGGTACTCCGGGGCGACGCTTCGGCCGAGCCGGCCCGGTTCGCGCTCGGACCGTGGGTCGCCGGCGGCAGCTGGGCCGCGGCGTTCCCCCGCCCTGGGGTGAACGCCGGGTTCTTCCGCCAGGACGACGCCCTGGCCCGCGCCGTGCTGGTCGCGGTCGGCGCTGTCGGCTCCGCCCCGTCAGCCGGCTCGGCCCCGTCGGCCGGTTCCGCCGACCCCGGCGCGCGTCGCGCCGGGGTCGCGGCCGCCTGACCGACTCAGCGCCC
>CAXTBU010000063.1:0-3033 GCA_964242885.1 uncultured Actinomycetales bacterium | reverse complement strand
CCTGACCGACTCAGCGCCCGCTGTAGGTGAGGCAGTCGGCGAGGTCGGCGCCGGCGCCGACGCGGATGGTCGGGGCCGTACAGGCGAGGTCGGCGTTGTGCACGCAGTCGGTGCGCTGGCAGGCACCGACCTGAGCCTTCACGGTGTCCAGTCCGCCCTTGGCCGACAGGCCGATGAACGTCCCGCACTCGGCCGAGGCGTGCGTGCCGCCGACGGTGATCGCGTAGGCGTGGCAGCCGTCGTGGTTGTACGAGCACCCGGCAACGGTGCAGTCGCTGACGGTCGGCATCTCGAGCGTGGGCATGGCGTCTCCGGAGGTCGGCGGGGTGCGGCCTCGGCCGCCTGTTCGCCACGGTAAACCCTGGGCAGCTATTCCGGCGCATTCCGTTCGCATTCTGCGGAAAGGCGCCGACAAGGGAGAGGCTTACCTTCCCAGCAATTAGCGGACACCCGTGTCAGCTAATTCAACGCTCGGGCCGGCACCGGTCAGCGCGACAGCGCGGAGACCCGCGTGTCGCCCACCCGGTCGAGGCGCTCGGCGCGCGCATCCACCGCCGCCACGGCCAGGGCGACGGCCCCGATGGCGCAGGTGGCCGTCGCGCCGGCCGCGAACGCCAGCGAGTAGGCGCGGGCGCCGCCCGGCACGGACGAGCCCGCGAGCACCGCGTAGAAGATCGCGGAGAGCACCGCAGCGCCGGCCGCGGCGCCGACGCGCTGGGCCGTCTGCAGCATCCCGCCCGCGGTCGAGCCGCCACGGGCGTCGATCCGGGCCAGCGACAGGGCCTGGTTGGGGGTGATGACGCACCCGCCGCCGAACCCGGCGAGCACCAGCGGCCCGGCCAGCAGCCACGGCACGGCCGCGGGGGAGACCCGGTCCGCGAGCAGGGCGACGGCGGCCAGCCACGCCGTGCCGGCGAGGAAGACGACCAGGGCAGCGACGATCAGCCGGCGACCGAACCGGCCGACCACCCGGCCGGCCAGCGGAGCCGACACGCCCGTCCCGACGGCAAAGGCGGACGCGGTGAGCCCGGACGCGAGCGGGGAGAGCCCCAGGCCGTCCTGCAGGTAGAGGGCCAGCACCAGCGGCAGCCCGGCGTAGGCGCCGAAGTAGAGGACGGCGAGGGTGAGCCCCGCGGCGTAGGACCTGATCCGGAACAGGTCCAGATCGATCAGCGGCTGCCCGCGCCGTCGCGCGGGGCCCCGCTCCCAGGCGACGAAGGCGCCGAGCAGGACGGCGGCGGGCACCCACAGCGCGACCAGCCGGGGATCGCGCGTGCTGTCGAACTGCACCGCCGGGTAGAGCACGCCGAACAGCCCGGCCGAGAGCAGGGCCACCCCCGGAAGGTCCAGCCGCGGACCGCGGGTGCCGGCCGGCCGGGCCGCCCGCCGCGGCAGCCAGCGGGCGCACAGCGCGAACGCCGCGACGCCGATCGGGACGTTGACCAGGAAGGTCGCCCGCCAGCCGTACGCCGGCCCGACCGCGCCGATGACCAGGCCGCCGAGCACCGGTCCCAGCGCGGTCGCTAGCCCGACGTTGGCGCCGAGCGCGCCGAACGCCCGACCGCGTTCCTCCCCGCGGAACAGCAGCTGGATGATCCCGGACACCTGCGGGTTCACCAGGCCGCCGGCGACCCCCTGCAGCACCCGGGCCACGATCAGCACCTCGATGTTCGGTGCCAGCCCGACCGCGGCCGAGGTGACCACGAAGCTCGCGACGCCGATGAGCAGCATCGTGCGGCGACCCCGGTCGTCGCCCAGGCGCCCGGCGACGATCGGCACCATGCCGAAGGACAGGGCGTAGCCGGAGATCACCCACTGCAGCTGCGACGGAGTCGCGTCGAGACCGGCGGAGATCGACGGGAGTGCGACGTTCACGACCGTGGCGTCGACCAGCGTCATGCCGAGCGCGGTCAGGCAGACGGCGAGCGCGCGCCAGCGACGGGGGTCGGGCCGGTCGGCCACGTGTTCGCCGGCGGTCATCACCCCCATCCTCTCGCCCGCGGCGGCGCGCTCGGGCACCCGGGCGGCCCGGTGCCCGACGATGGCGGTGACGTGCCAGGCGCGGGGAGGAGGTCAGCTGATGCGCGTGCGCATCGCGGTGCCAACCGACGCGGCGTCGGACCCCCGGCTGGAGGCCCCGCCGGACCGGGCGGAGCCGGGACCGGAGCCGACCTGGGTCCTGCACGTGGACATGGACCAGTTCATCGCGGCCGTCGAGGTGCGGCGGCGCCCGGAGCTGCGGGGCCGGCCCGTCGTGGTGGGCGGGAACGGGGACCCGACGCGGCCGCGCCAGGTCGTGGCCACCGCCAGCTACGAGGCGCGCGCGTTCGGGGTCCGGTCCGGCATGCCGCTGCGGACCGCGGTCCGGCGGTGCCCGGACGCGGTGTTCCTGGCCACCGACCCGCCGGCCTACGAGCAGGCGTCGGCGCGGGTGATGGCGGTGCTGCGCAGCTTCCCGGCGATCGTCGAGGTCGCCGGCTGGGACGAGGCGTTCCTGGCCACCCGGACCGCGGACCCCGGGGCCGCGGCAGAGGTGATCCGCGGCACCCTGCTGGTCCGGACGGGGCTGACCTGCTCGGTGGGCATCGGGGACACCAAGCAGCGGGCGAAGCTCGCGTCCGGGTTCGCCAAGCCATCGGGCATCTCTCGGCTCACCGGGGAGACCTGGTACGAGGTGATGGGGGACCGGCCGACCGAGGCGCTGTGGGGGGTCGGGCGGAAGACCGCGGACAAGCTGGCCGCTCTCGGGCTGCGCACGGTCGCCGAGCTGGCCGCGGCCGACCCGGCGGTGCTGGCCGGGCACCTCGGGCCGACCATCGGGCCGTGGCACGTCGCGCTGGCCCGCGGCGGTGGCTACCCGCCGGTCCGCGCAGAACCGTGGGAGCCACGCTCGATCAGCCGGGAGACCACCTACCCGGTCGACCTCGTCGACCGAGCGGACATCGCCGGCAAGGTGGTCGGGCTGGCCGCCCGGGTGCTCGCCGACGTCGTCGCCGCCGGCCGGACGGTGGCCAAGGTGGAGCTCAAGGTCCG
>CAXTBU010000062.1:12878-17891 GCA_964242885.1 uncultured Actinomycetales bacterium | reverse complement strand
GCCCGCGGGCAGGCGCACGCGCGCATCGGCGTGACCGACGACGGCGGCCGCGGCGGCGGCGCCGACCCGGGTGACGCGGATGCCGAGAGCGGCGCTCCGGCGCTGGAGGTGTCGGGGTTGTTCACGGTGCCGTTGGCCGAGCTGCGCGCGGCGCACACCCGGACCCTGCCGGCGGCGCTGGACCCCGCGTGACGGGCCCCGCCTGATGGCGACCCGCACCGACCTGCCCGCCGCGGTCGACGCGCTGGGAGCGCAGTGGACCCTGCTGGTGGACGCCTTCGCGACGCTGACGGCCGACGAGCTGGACCGGCCGTCGGTGCTCGACGGCTGGCGGGTCCGCGAGCTCGCCGCGCACCTGGCCCGGACCGCCGGGTCGATGACCGGCCTGCGGCCCGCACCGGCCGGCACCCCGCCGAGAACGCTGGCTGCGTACGTCTCCCGCTACTCCGGGTCGGCCACCGACATCGCCGACGACGCCCGCGACCGGGCGTCGGTCGAGACGCCGGAGCAGCTCGTCGAGGCGATGGCCGCCGGCTCCGCCGAGCAGGTGGCCGGGTTCGTCCGGGAGGCCGCGGCGCCGAACGCCGAGCGGGCCGTCCTGTCTGCGCCGCGCGGCCCGCTGCGGCTGGTCGACGTCGTGCTCACCCGGCTGGTCGAGGTGGTCACCCACGCGGACGACCTGGCGCGCTCGCTCGCCGAGCCACCGGACGGGCTGGTGGACCGGGCAGGCCTGCGCATCGTGTGCCGCACCCTGGCCGACGCGCTGGCCGACCGCGCGCCCGGGCGGACGGTCGAGCTGCGGGTCCCGCCGTACGCCGCGGTGCAGTGCGTCGCGGGCCCGCGGCACACCCGGGGCACTCCGCCGAACGTCGTCGAGACCGACCCGCTGACCTGGCTGCGGCTGGCGACCGGCCGGGTCCGGTGGGCCGACGTCGCGGGAACCCCCGCCCTGCACGCCAGCGGCGAGCGCGCCGACCTGTCCGGGCTGCTGCCCCTGCTCTGACTCCGCAACCGACCCTCCCCGGCGCGGCTGCGCGGCGCAGCGGCCTGCCGCGGCGAGGATCGGCGGACATGACATCCGGCAGTGCAGGCCGGCGGGTCGCCGTCTCGGCGGTGGCCGGCCTGGTGGCCACCGCCGGTGCGGCCGCGTCCGTCGGGTGGCTCTACGCACCGTCGCTCGGCTGGGTCGTCGCCTCCCTGGTCTTCCTGTCCTGGACGTGGTGGCTGGTCGGGCGGATGGGCTCCGCCGCGACCGCGGAGCACGCGACCGCTGAGGACCCGACCGCCACTGCCTCCCACCTGGTGCTCCTGGCGGCCAGTGCGGCGGGCCTGGTCGCGGTGGGCGTGCTGCTGGTCCGGGCGTCCTCGGACCACGGCGAGGGCCGGGTGCTCAGCGGGGCGCTGGGAGTCGGGTGTGTGGGGACGTCCTGGGTCGTCGTGCACACCCTGTTCATGCTGCGGTACGCCCGGCTGTACTACGGCGAGGTCAGGGGCGGTATCGACTTCGGCGGGACCCCGTCCGGCGGGCCGGCGTACGCCGACTTCGCCTACGTCGCGTTCACCCTCGGGATGACCTACCAGGTCTCGGACACGGCGATCAGCGACTCCCGGATCCGGGCGACCGTCCTGCGACACACCCTGATCTCCTACCTCTACGGGTCGCTGCTGCTCGGCACAGCGGTCAACCTCGTCGCGGGTCTGGCCAGCACCTGAACCGGACCCCGCACCCGAAGGCCGACCGTCGCCTCTCCCGGTGGCCACGGGGCGGTGACGGGGGCACGGTTGGTCCATGACCTCCGCGACCGTCCGTCCGTACGCCGTCGTCACCGGTGCCTCCAGCGGCATCGGCCTGGAGCTGGCCAGGCAGTTCGCCGAGAACGGGTTCGACCTGCTGATCGCCGCCGAGAACAGCGGTATCGCCACCGTCGCCGCCGAGCTGCAGCAGACCGGGGCGACCGTCGAGACGGTGATCGCCGACCTCGGGACCCGCGAGGGCGTCGAGCTGCTCTGGTCCTCGGCCACCCGCCCCGTCGACGCCATCGCCCTGAACGCGGGCATCGGCAGCGGCGGCGCGTTCGTCGAGACCGACCTGGAGCTCGAGCTGCAGCTGCTGCAGCTCAACGTCGTCGGCACCACGCACCTGGCGAAGCTCGCGCTGCGGCAGATGGTCGCCCGCGGGGAGGGCCGGGTGCTGTTCACCTCCTCGATCGCCTCGACGATGCCCGGCCCGTACGAGGCCGTCTACGGCGCGTCCAAGTCGTTCGTGCAGTCGCTGGCCGAGGCGCTGCGCACCGAGGTCGCCGACTCCGGGGTGACCGTCACCTCGCTGATGCCCGGCCCGACCGGCACCAACTTCTTCTCCCGCGCCGGCATGGACGACACCGCCCTCGGCCAGAGCAAGAAGGACGATGCCGCGACCGTGGCCAAGCAGGGCTTCGAGGCACTGATGTCCGGCGACGAGAAGGTCGTGTCCGGCGGCGTGAAGTCGAAGCTGATGGCGGCCGCCAACGCCGTCACCCCGGACGCCCTCAAGGCGAAGGGCCACGCCGTCCAGGCCAAGCCCGGCTCCGGCAGGGACTGACCGACCGGGGGCCGGTCGGCCCGGGTGGGACAATGGCCCCGCGATGGGGACGGGCCGGGCGGACCTCGACACCGCGCCCGTGGACCCGCCCGCCGACGACCGCGCGGGCTCCGGCACGGGTGTCGCCGCCTACCTGAGGCTGCTCCGCCACCGCCCGGCGCTGCTGCCGCTGCTGGCCGCGTTCGTGGCGCGGCTGCCGATCTCCATGGCGCCGCTGGGGATCGTCCTGCTGGTCTCGGACGTCCGCGGGTCCTACGGGTCCGCGGGCCTGGTGACCGGCGCGTTCGCCCTCGGGACGGCGACGGGGTCGCCGCTGTGGGGCCGGTTGCTGGACCGGTACGGCCGACGGCGGGTCATCGCCCCGACCGGGGTGGCCAGCGGGGCGCTGATCGCCTGCCTCACCCTCGGCATCCAGAGCCTCCCCCTGGCCGCTGTGGTGGGCCTCGCGGCGGCCGCGGGCGCGGTGTACCCGCCGGTCGGGCCGGCGATGCGGGCCAGTTGGCGGGTGCTGTTCGACGACGTCGGCAGCCGCCGGGCCGGGTACGCCCTGGACGCCGTCTCCGTGGAGAGCGTCTTCGTCGGCGGCCCGCTGCTGCTGTCCGCCCTGCTGCTACTCGGGCCGCGGGTGCCGCTGACGGCGACCGCCGTGCTCCTCGTCGTCGGATCGCTGGCGTTCAGCGTCGTCGCCCCGGCCGGGTCGGGGGGTGTGCAGGCGCGCCGGCCGGGCGGTGGCCCACGGCGATCGGTGCTCCGCGCGGCGGGCCTGACCCCGGCGCTCGCGGTCGCGGTCGCGGTGGCAGTCGGGTTCGGGCTGCTCGACACCTCGATCGCCGCGACGGCGCGCGACGTGCTGCACGACGAGGGCCGGGTCGGGGTGCTGTTCGCCGCCATCGCCGGCGGGAGCGTGACCGGCGGGCTGGTCTACGGGACCCGCCACGCCGGCGCCCGCGAGCACGGCCGGCTGGTCGGGACACTCGCGGTGTTCTCCGCCGGGGTCGGTGTGGTCGGGGTGCTGACCGGGTCCGGGGAGCCGCCGCTGTGGGCACTGCTCCCGCTGTTGTTCGTCGCCGGCCTGGCGATCGCCCCGTCGTTGATCATCCTGGCCAACCTGGTCGACCGGTCCGCCCCGGCCGGCCGGGCGAACGAGGCGCAGGCGTGGAACGCCACCGCGACGACGACCGGCGTGGCGGCCGGTACCGCGGTCGCGGGCCAGGTTCTCGACACCGGCGGCGTGGGCTGGTCCTTCGCCGGCGCGGCGGGTGCGGTCGCCCTGGCCGTCGGTGTCGCCGCGTTGGCCGGCCGTCGCTGGGACCGCCTCGACCCGGACGGAACCGGATCCGACCCCGGGAACGTCGGACCGCCGTAGCCCGCGGCCGCCGACGGCTGACCGCGTCCGGCGATCCAGGAGGACCCGATGAACCTCGCCGAGATGCGGCACGTTCCGTACCGCGTCCCGGGAACCGGGCGGTCCCACCAGATCCGCCGCGGTCGGCTGAGGTGGGTCGCGATGATCGGCACTGTCACGCTCGCCGGCACGGTTGCGGTGACCGGGTGCACCGGGTCGGACTCGTCGCCGGCCGCCGGTTCGGCCGTGGGACGCGTCGACGGGGGCACCGGACAGGCTGCCGCCGGCGAGGCCGCACCGGCGGAGGCGGTCGCGGCCGCGGGATCGGCGGCAGTTCCGGCGGCCGCCGCGAACCCGGCGGCCGTCGCCGCGGCGGCGAGGTCCCGGACCGTCACCGCGCGGGCAACCGTCCGGGTCGATCGCGTCCCGGCGGCCGTTGACGCGGTGACCCGGTTGGCGACCGGTGCCGGTGGGTACGTGGCCGGTGCCGATGTGCACGTCGCAGCGGTCGGGGAGCAGAGCCCGGGAGACGATCCCTCGGCGACGCTCAGCCTGCGGGTCCCGCCGGCTCGGCTGGCTCCCGTGCTGACCGGGATCGGCCGACTCGGAACCGTCCTCGAGTCGGGTCGGACCGAGACCGACGTCACCGGTCGGGTCGCGGACCTGCAGGCCCGGGTGACGAGCCAGCAGGCGAGTCTGCAGCGGCTGCGGAGCCTGTTCTCCCGGGCGGGGAAGCTTTCGGAGATCACCGCTCTGGAGCAGGCGATCACCGCCCGGGAGGCGGAACTGGAGTCGCTGCAGGCACAGCGCAAAGCCCTCGCCGCTCAGGTACAGGACGCCACCCTGACCGTCGAGCTGGTCGGTCCGGCGGCGGTGGTGGCGGCCGATGCGCCCGTGGGGTTCGGGCGGGGGCTGCACGCCGGGTGGTCGGCCGCGGTCGCGACGGTCCGCCTCGCCTCGGCCGCGATCGGTGCTCTCGTGCCGTTCGTCCCGGTCGCCGCGGTCGCCGCCGGACTCGTGGTGTGGCGTCGGCGGGCCCGCCGCGGCGCGATCGGGTAGGCCGGCAGTCAGTCGGTCAGGCGATCAG
>CAXTBU010000062.1:8648-12778 GCA_964242885.1 uncultured Actinomycetales bacterium | reverse complement strand
CCGGTCGGTCAGGCGGTGCGGCCGAGCCGTTGCACCAACGAACGGCCGGTCCAGCCGCTGTCGACCAACTGGCGGCGCAGCGTCAGCTCTGGGTGCGACCGGTCCACGGGGTCGGTGTCCAGCTGGTAGGCGCTGCGGTAGCCGGCGGCCGTCAGGTGGGCGAGGTCCTCGCCGTCCCAGGCGCCGTTCGGGTAGGCGAAGTGGTCGACGGGCTGGCCGGTGAGCCGCTCGAGCTCGGCCTTCGGCCGCACGAGCTGGACCTCCCAGTCGCGGCCGCGGTACCGGTCGGCCCGGTGGTGGTCCCAGGTGTGCGCGCCGATCGTCATGCCCGCGCCGGCCAGCCGACGCACGTCGTCCCGGCTCATCCAGCGCGGCCGGTCCAGCACGACCGTCATCAGGAAGAAGGTCGCGGTCATCCGCCGCCGCAGCAGTTCCGGCAGGGCGACCGCCATCTGGCTGCCCTGCGAGTCGTCGAAGCTCAGCAGCACCGGCCGCTCGGGCAGCCGGTCGCCGTACCGCAGGGCGGCCAGGTACTGGTCGGGGCCGATCGTCGTGTACCCGGCGGCCTGCAGGGCGTCGAGCTGGGCGGTGAAGGCCGCCGGCGGGCAGACCAGCAGCTGACGGTCGTAGCTGCTGTCCCGCGGCGCCCACGCGCGGAGCTGGTGCCAGCACAGGACGGGCACCGTGGCCCGCGCGGCCCGGGTCGCCGGGGGCGCGGGAAGTGGGCGGGCGCTCGGCCGGGCGTGCCCGGCCGCCACCGCGGGGCGGGCCGCGAGCGTGGGCTGCCCGCCTCGCGGGGCGGTCGGGGAGGCGTCGGGCGCGGCCGCCGGCGCAGCGGGTGCGGACCCGGCCGTCGACCGGGCCGTCGACGCGGCCGTCGACCCGGGAGCCACCCGGCCGGTCTCCCGGCAGCCCGCGGCCAGCAGGCCGGTGACCGCAGCGGTCAGCACGCCGCGACGGCTGACCGGGGGCAGGGGACGTGCCACCCGGCCGAGTGGGGGCAGAGGACGTGCCACCCGGCCGAGTGTGGCGATGCCGCGGATCCCCGGCTGATCACTCGGCGTGTCGTCTCACTCGCTCCTTGTAGCCGTCCTGATGACCGGGCTACACCTCCAGCGAGCCGCCGGGTGCCAGCACGTGGACCGCGGTGTCCGGCGCGGTCGTCGCGACCAGGTCGGCGAACCGCTGGCCGGGCGGCAGGAACTCCTCGGGCCGGACCCGGTCGAGCCCCATCGGCCAGAACGTCCCGTAGTGCACCGGGATGGCCGCCGCCGCGGACACCCGCCGGACGGCCTGGGCGGCGCGGCCCGGGTCCAGGTGGCCCGACCCGAGGTTGGGCCCCCACCCGCCGACCGGGACGACGGCCAGGTCGACCGGCCCCAGGTCCGCCATCGAGTCGTGCAGTGCCGTGTCGCCGGGGAACCAGAGCCGCGCCGAACCGGTCAGCAGGAACTCCACCGGACGGGCCCGGTGCCGGGACAGCGGGTGGCGCCGCTCGTCGTGGCTGGCGGCGACGACGTCCACCCGCACCCCGGCGACGGTCACCGTGTCCCCGGGCACGACCTCCTCGCAGCGGTCGGCCAGCGGGCCGGCCCCGCGCTGGGACCGCAGGAACCGGACGGTTCCCGCCGGGACGACGAGCCGCACGGCCGGGCCCAGCCGCAGCAGCGACGGGACGTGCAGGTGGTCGGCGTGCAGGTGCGTGACGAGCACGGCGTCCACGTCGACGACCGCGTCCGGCGGCTGCGGCCCCCGCCGCCGGCGCAGGTGGCCCAGCCGGGGAACGAGCACCGGGTCGAACAGCAGGCGGGTCCCCGCGTCCTGCACCCCGAAGGTGCTGTGGCCCCACCAGGTCGCGCGCACCGTCCGATCCTGCCCGTTCGCCGGAGTGCGGCGCCCCGGGCGGTCGGCGGGCCCGAACGGGTGCGGCCACCCGGCGGTCGGCGGCCCCGTGCACGACCGTCGTGCACCGGTCGGATCGGGCGGGTCCGCCGGCGCGCCAGGATGTCGGTCGTGCGCATCGTCCCCGCCGCGGTCTCCAGCCGGGTCCCCGGCCGGGTGGCGCTCGCCGACGGTGCGCGGCTGGTCGGTCGGTCGGCGACGGTGGGGCTGGCGACCGTGGCCGCGCTGCTGCTGCTCGCCGCGGTGGTCCCCGGCTTCGCGCTGACCGGCCGCCTGTACGGGATCGAGCCCGCGGTCGGCGCCGCGGCGGTCGTGTCCCTGGTCAACGCCGTCGTCTGGCCGCTGCTGCTGCGGCTGGTGATCGGCGTCGTGGTGCTCACCTTCGGGCTCGCCTCGTTCGTCGTGAACGCGGCGCTGGTGTGGCTGGGTCTGACCCTGGTGCCGGGGGTGGTGCTCGCCGGCCCTGTCGACGCCCTCGCCGTGACGGTGGTCGCGTCGGCGGCGTCGGCGTTCACCGCCGGCGCGCTGCCGCTGGACCGGGCCGCCGCCGACCGCCGGTCGCTGCGGCGCTCGGAACGCCGGGTCCTCGGCCCGGCCCGGCGCCGGTACCTGCAGCAGGTCGACCCGGGCGGGTCGGTGCCGGGGGTGCTGTTCCTGCAGCTGGACGGGCTGTCCGGGGCGGCGCTGCGCCGGGCGGTCGAGGCCGGGCGGATGCCGACGGTGGCCCGGTGGCTGGCCACCGGCAGCCACCGGCTGCTGCCGTGGCAGACGGGGGTGGCGAGTCAGACGGCGGCCAGCCAGTGCGGCCTGCTGTTCGGGGACAACGACGACGTGCCCGCGTTCCGCTGGCTGGAGAAGGAGACCGGCCGTCTCGTCGTCGCCAACCGGACCGACGGCGCCGAGGTGATGGAGGCACGGCGCAGCGACGGGCGCGGACTGCTGCACGCCGACGGCGCGGTCTGCTCGGCGCTGGTCAGCGGCGACGCGGCGGACAGCATCCTGACGATGAGCCTGGCCGGGCAGCGCAAGGGCCACCTGGGCAACGGCTACGGCGGCTACTTCGCCGACCCGGCGCACGCGGTCCGCACCGCGGCCGGCTTCGTCGTCGAGGTCGTCCGTGAGGTCGCGCAGGCCACCGCCCAGCGGCTGCGCCGGGACCGCCCGCGGGTGTCCCGCGGCGGGCTGTACCCGTTGATCCGGGCGCTGACGACCGTCGTCGCCCGCGACGTGACCGTCCAGTGGCTGGTGGACAACCTGTTGCTCGGCCGGTCGGTGCTGTACGCGGACCTGCTCGGCTACGACGAGGTCGCCCACCACTCCGGCATCGACCGGCCGGACACCCTGGCGGTGCTGACCGACCTGGACCGGCGGATCGCCCGCCTGGAGCTGGTGGCGCGGGAGGTCAAGCGGCCCTACCGGTTCGTCCTGCTCTCCGACCACGGCCAGAGCCCCGGCGAGCCGTTCGCGGAGCGGTACGGCGTGACGTTGGCCGACACCGTTCGGGTCGCCTGCGACATCCGGCCGCGGGACCGGGGCGCCCGCCGGCGGGTGGCCGAGCTGGAGTCGTCGTGGGCGGTGAACGCCGCTCTCGCCGACGCCCGGACCGGCGCCGTCCGGGACCGCGCGGCGTCCCGGTTGCTGCGCAGTGAACTGGACCGCGACGCCGGCGAGGCGGAGGAGATCGAGGAGGGCGTCGTGGTGCTCGCCTCCGGCGGTCTCGGGCTGATCTCGTTCCCCGAGCTGCCGGCGCGCCCGCCGACCGCGGACCCGGCGGCGCCCGACGACCGCGGACCGGCGCAGCGCCGGGTGACGCGGGAGCTGCTGGCGGCGGAGTTCCCGGAGCTGCTGCCGTCCCTGGTCGGGCACCCCGGCATCGGCTACGTCGTCGTGGCCGACGCCGGGGGCGTGGTGGTGGTCGGGCGCGCGGGTGAGCGGCACCTCGCCGAGCCCGACTCGACGGAACCGGACCGGGTGGTCGGCAGCGACCCGCTGGCCGACTACGGCCCGGACGCCGCCTGGTCGCTGCGGCGGGCGGCGCGGTTCGCCCACGCTCCCGACGTGCTCGTGCAGGGTGCGATCGATCCGGCGACCGGCTGGGTCACCACGTTCGAGGAGTTCGCGGGATCGCACGGTTCGCTGGGCGGTGAGCAGACCGACGCGTTCGTGATCGCCCCGGCTGACCTGCCGCTGGACCCGGAGTGGGTCGCCGGCCGACCGGTCCGCGGCGC
>CAXTBU010000062.1:0-8548 GCA_964242885.1 uncultured Actinomycetales bacterium | reverse complement strand
CGCCGCCTCGGTCGGCGTCGCCGAGCGCCGATGACCAGCCGGGTTCAGGCGCCGGGGGTGTGCCGACCGGGGGTGAAGCCGGGCCCGGCCTCGGCCTGCTCAGCCCGGATGACGTGCACGACCGCGTTGATCAGTGCCAGGTGGGTGAACGCCTGCGGGTAGTTGCCCAGGTGCCGGCCGCTGCGGGTGTCGATCTCCTCCGCGTAGAGCTGCATCGACCCGGCGAAGGAGAGCAACCGCTCGCACAGCTCGTGGGCCCGCCGGAGCTCACCGATCTCCACCAGCGCGGACACCAGCCAGAACGAGCAGATGGTGAACGTGCCCTCCTCGCCGGCCAGCCCGTCGTCGGTCTCGTCCGTCCGGTAGCGCAGGGCCAGCCCGTCCTGGGTCAGCTCGTCGGCGACCGCGAGCACGGTGGTGCGGATCCGCTGGTCGTCCGCGGGCAGGAACCGCAGCAGGGGCAGCAACAACGCGGAGGCGTCGAGGGCGTCGCTGCCGTACCGCTGGACGAACGCGCCGCGCCCGTCGACGCCGTTCGCGCAGATGTCGGCGTGGATCTCGTCCGCCGCGGCCTGCCAGTCCGCGGCGTAGCCGGGCTCGTCGTGCATCCGGGCCAGCCGGGCGCCGCGGTCCGCGGCCACCCAGCACATCATCTTGCTGGACACGAAGTGCTGCGGCTGCCCGCGGACCTCCCACAGGCCACGGTCCGGTTCGCGCCAGTGCTTCAGCGCCTGCTCGACCTGGCGCTTGAGGATCGGCCACAGGCTCTCCGGCAGCTGCTCGCGCGACCTCGCGTGCAGGTACACCGAGTCGAGCACCGCTCCCCAGACGTCGTTCTGCTGCTGGTCCACCGCGCCGTTGCCCACGCGGACGGGCCGCGCGTTCTCGTACCCGGACAGGTCGTCCAGCGTCCGCTCGGGCAGGTCCCGTTCGCCGCCGACGCCGTACATGATCTGCAGGTCGACGTCACCGCGGCAGACGTCCTCGATGAAGTAGAAGAAGTCGTCGGCCTCCCGCTGCAGGCCGAGCGTGTACAGCCCCCACAGCGCGAACGTCGAGTCGCGGATCCAGGCGTAGCGGTAGTCCCAGTTGCGCTCGCCACCCGGCGTCTCCGGCAGCGACGTGGTCGAGGCCGCGAGCAGTGCTCCGGTGGGCGCATAGGTGAGGCCCTTCAGCGCCAGAGCACTGCTCTGCAGGTAGGTGCGCCACGGGTGGTCGGGGAAGACGCCCTGGGTGATCCACTGGCGCCAGTACTCCGAGGTCCGCCACATCCGGTCGGCGGCTTCGTCGTAGGTGGCCGGGGCCGGCAGGGCTGACCACGTCAGGGCGACGAAGGCGTTGTCCCCCTCCACCATCCGGGTCCGGGCGATCGCCGAGCGGCCCTCCACCCCGACGTGCAGGTCGGTGGTCAGCCGCAGGCCGACGCCGGTGGCCTCGTCCACCGCCACGACGTGGCCGTAGCCCTCGCCGCTGTACTCCCAGTCGGCCTCGCGCTGCCCGTAGCCGAACACCGGCTCGCAGACCATCTCCAGGTCGACGGCGCCGCTGACGCACTTGACGGTCCGCAGCAGGCAGTGCTCGGCGTCGAAGTCGGTGGGGGAGCGCCGGTGGGTGCGCGAGCGCTGCTCGGTGTTGTGCCACGGGCCCATCAGCAGGGCGTCCCGGACGATCAGCCACCCGGTGCGCGTCTGCCAGGTGGTCTCGACCATCAGGCTGCCCGGCAGGTACCGGCGGGCCGCCGGGACCGACACCCCCCACGGGCCGAGTCGGAACCGACCGGCGGCACGGTCCAGCAGCGACCCGAACGCGCTGGGCCCGTCCGGGCGCGGCAGGCACATCCACTCGACCGCGCCGCTGGGGGCGATCAGGCAGGTGTTCTCGCAGTCGGAGAGGAACGCGTAGTCGGCGATCGGCGGGAAGGTCCCGGCGCCGAACGGCGGCTGCCCGGAAACGGCGGCCGCAACCGCGGAGGGGGCACCCGCGGCCGAGGCCGCGGAGGGGGCTTCCTCGCCGGTGCTCGCCACGGACAGAGCATGCGCTGGCGGGGGGCACCGGCGCACCTGCCCGCGCCGGGCGCGTCGACCCGTCGGTCACCGGTCCCTTCCGCGGGCCGGTCCCGGCTCCTACCCTCACCTCATGTGCCGGAACATCCGTCCGCTGTTCAACTTCGAGCCCCCCGCCACGGAGGACGAGGTGCACAGTGCAGCCCTGCAGTACGTCCGCAAGATCAGCGGGTCGACGAAGCCGTCGCAGGCGAACACCGAGGCCTTCGAGCGCGCTGTCGCCGAGGTGACCGCCGCCTCCCGGCGCCTGCTCGAGGAGCTGGTGACGGTCGCCCCGCCCAAGGACCGCGAGGTCGAGGCGGTTCGGGCGCGCGAGCGGTCGGCGGCCCGATTCGCCACCACCGGCTGACCGGGCCCCGGCGAGCGCGCCCGCTGACCGTGCTCCGACCGGCTCCCGTCGACCTGCCGGTTCCGCCGCGACGTGCGAACGGGTGCCGTCCTACGATGCGGTTCGCGGAGGACCGCTGCGGCAGCGCCTCGAGCTGACCCCCGCTCGGCGATCGCCAGCGGTCGAACCGGGGGGTGGACGGCGTGGCAGAGGTTGCGGGGAACCGTCAGCACGGGTCCACCAAGGCCGGAGCCGAGGGCGCCGACGTCAAGGACGCAGCCGGTGTCCGTCGCGCCGGTGGTCGTCCGGACCGCCTGTCACGCTCGTTGATCGTCGCCGCCGCCGTCGCCTTCGTCGACGCGAACGGCCTGCCCGACCTGACGATGCGCCGCCTCGGCTCGGTCCTGCAGGTGCAGGCGATGTCGCTCTACGCCCACGTCCCGAGCCGGGAGGACCTGCTCGACGGGATGGTCGAGGCGGTCGTGGACGAGCTCTACGGCGACCCCGAGGTCCACCTGGAGCCCCGCGGGGACTGGCAGGACTACCTGCAGCGGCTGGCCTACGGGGTGCGCCGGATCGCCTTCGGGCACCCCAAGCTGTTCCCGCTCGTGGCGACCCGTCCGCCGGCCGCGCCGTGGGTCCGGCCGCCGCTGCGCAGCCTCCGCTGGATGAACTCGTTCCTGGACGGCCTCACCAAGTCGGGGTTCACCGACGAGGCCGCCGCCGGGGTGTACCGGGCGTTCACCAGCTTCCTGCTCGGCCACCTACTGCTGGACGTCGCCGCGATGAACGTCGACATCAGTCCGGTGGCGGACTCCGGCGTCGGGTCCCCGGCCGGTGGCGACCCGGCCGACGCGGGTGGCCCGGTCGAACCGCTGCAGGAGTACGCCGTCCTGCACCGGATGCAGCAGTACCTGTCCGAGGACCTGTCCGGCGTCGAGTTCGAGCAGTCGCTCGGCAACCTGCTGACCCGGCTCGGGGAGTTCCGCACCGTGGGCTGATGCCCGCCCCCACGGGCCCGCCCCTGCGGCCCAGCTCCCTACGGCCCAGCTCAGCTCCCCAGCGGCCAGGTCAGCAGGGCGCGGTCAGCTCGACCTCGTGCCGGGCGTCGAGCGGGCCGGGGCCGCTGTGCGGGGGTCGGCGGAGTCGCCGATCCGGGTGCGGCGGGCCGGTGCCGGCGGCTGGGGCCGGGTGAGTTCACGCGCGTCCAACCGGCCCGCGGCCAGGTCGGCGGCGAGGTCGGCGAGGCGCCGGTTGTGCGAGCGGGAGTACCCGCGCAGCACCTGGAACGCCTCGTCGACCGAGACCCCGAGCGCGACCGACGTGATCCCCTTGGCCTGTTCGATGACGACCCGGGACTCCAGCGCGTGCTGGAGTTGCCCGGTGAGCTGCTCGGCCTGGCGGGCCTGCCGGTCGGCGGCGACGACCGCCGCGGCGAGCTCGGCCAGCGCAGCCGCGGCCGTCTGGTCCGCGGCCGGGAGCATGTAGGTGCGGTCCCCGAACAG
Source organism: uncultured Actinomycetales bacterium (assembly GCA_964242885.1). Taxonomy (GTDB): domain Bacteria; phylum Actinomycetota; class Actinomycetes; order CAXTBU01; family CAXTBU01; genus CAXTBU01. The sequence goes on along the minus strand of CAXTBU010000062.1, from coordinate 4,652 downwards.
GTTCAGCGCGCCGAACGTCCGGCCGCCCAGCTGCAGCGGGAACGCGTAGACGCTGCGGGCACCCAGTTCGTGGGCTCGCGGCGCCCAGACCGGCCACCGGTCGGTCGCCCCGGCGAGCTCGTCGACGAGGACGTGCTCGCCGGTGCGCAGGCAGTCGATGCACGGGCCCTGGTCGCGCTGCAGCTGGAGCATCTCCAGTTGCTGTTGGTCGCTGCTCGACGCGGCGGCCACGGCCGGGACCCCGGCGTCGTCGAGGAGCATCAGTCCGGTCGAGGTGGCCGGGAACAGCTCGACGCAGCGGTCGACCAGCCGGTGCAGCAGGTCGGGGACGTCGGAGTCCGCGGTCATGCCACGAGCCAGGTCGACGAAGGTGCCCAGCAGTGCGGCCTCGCGGTCGCCCGACGCCGGGGTAGCGCGTTCGTCCACGGTCATGCGGCTCCTCCAACGCGCGAACGCGGTCCGGGGAACCGGAACAGCGCGCCAGCGAGGGTCGGAGCTCGGCCGTTCAACAGTAGCTGCTGTCGGGCCTGACGAGAGGCTGTGCGCGAATCGGGGGACGGGTCCGCGCGGACGGCTGCAGCGGGGCAGGCGGGACCTAGACTCGGCGACGTGCCCGCACGCTGCAACAGCGGACCCCCCACCTCCTCCTCTGCTCGCGCCCCGGCCCCCCGCCGGCGAGGCGACGGACGACTGAGCCTGGACCTCGACCCCGTCGAGCGCCCCGCCCGTGACGCGTGCGGTGTGTTCGGCGTCTGGGCGCCGGGCGAGGAGGTCGCGAAGCTGACCTACTTCGGTCTGTACGCCCTGCAGCACCGCGGACAGGAGTCCGCCGGGATGGCGGTGTCCACCGGCCGGTCGATCGTGGTCTACAAGGACATGGGCCTGGTCAGCCAGGTGTTCGACGAGCCCACGCTGGCCTCGATGCGCGGTTCCCTGGCCGTCGGCCACTGCCGCTACTCCACGACCGGCTCGAGCAGCTGGGACAACGCCCAGCCGACGTTCCGGCCGACGCTGCTGGGATCGGTCGCCCTGGCGCACAACGGCAACCTCACGAACACCAGCGAGCTGGCTCGCGTCGTCGAGCAGACCGCGCGCGACCGGGGCGAGCTCGAGCTGCCGGACGTCCGGCTGGACGCGAGCGCGTGCGACAAGGCGACCAACGACACCCACCTGATCACCGCCCTGCTCGCCGCCGAGCCGGCGGCGGACCTCGAGGACGCGGCGGTGGCCGTCCTGCCCCGGCTGCGCGGCGCGTTCTCCCTCGTCTTCTGCGACGAGCAGACGCTGTACGCCGCGCGGGACCCGCAGGGCATCCGGCCGTTGGTGCTCGGGCGCCTGGACACCGGCTGGGTGGTCGCCAGCGAGACCGCGGCGCTGGACATCGTCGGGGCCGCGTTCGTCCGCGAGGTCGAGCCGGGCGAGCTGGTCGCCATCGACGGCGCGGGCCTGCGCAGCCGGCGGTTCGCCGAGGCCGTCCCGAAGGGCTGCCTGTTCGAGTACGTGTACATGGCCCGGCCGGACACCACGATCGCCGGGCGGTCGGTGCACGCCAGCCGGGTCGAGGTCGGCAAGACGCTCGCGGTGGAGCACCCGGTCGAGGCCGACCTGGTGATCGGCGTCCCGGAGTCGGGCATCCCGGCCGCGGTCGGCTACGCCGAGGGGTCCGGCATCCCCTACGGGATCGGGCTGGTGAAGAACAGCTACGTCGGCCGGACCTTCATCCAGCCCTCGGACACGATCCGCCAGCTCGGCATCCGGCTGAAGCTGAACCCGCTGCGCGACGTCATCGCCGGCCGGCGGCTGGTCGTGGTCGACGACTCGATCGTCCGCGGCAACACCCAGCGGGCCCTGGTGCGGATGCTTCGCGAGGCCGGTGCGGCCGAGGTCCACGTCCGGATCAGCTCGCCGCCGGTGCAGTGGCCGTGCTTCTACGGCATCGACTTCGCCAGCCGGTCCGAACTGCTGGCGCCCGGCCTGGACACCGCGGACATCTGCCGGGCCATCGGGGCCGACAGCCTCGGCTACATCTCCCTCGACGGCGTGGTCGCCGCGACCCGGCAGCCCGCGGCCCGGCTGTGCCGGGCGTGCTTCGACGGGGAGTACCCGGTCGCGCTGCCCGACGACGCGCTGCTCGGCAAGTACCTGCTCGAGCCGCCGGTGACCGAGGACACGCCGACGCCAGCCGGGATCATCGGGCCGCACCGAGAGGGCGCGGACCTGGTCGGCGCCTCGGCCGGGCGACTCGACGCGCCCGTCCGGTCGTGACCGGAACTGCCCACACCGGGTCTGCCCACACCGGGTCTGCCCAGACCGGGGTCCGGCCGTGACCGGCAGCACCTACGCGGCCGCCGGGGTCGACATCGAGGCCGGCGACAAGGCCGTCGAGCTGATGCGGGCCTCGATCGCCGCTGCGTCCCGCCCGGAGGTCCGTGGGGGCATCGGCGGGTTCGCGGGGCTGTTCGACGCCTCCGCGCTGACCGGCTACCGCCACCCGCTGCTGGCCACCTCGACCGACGGGGTCGGCACCAAGGTGGCGATCGCGTCGGCCCTGGGCCGCTACGACACGATCGGCTCAGACCTGGTCGGCATGGTCGTGGACGACCTGGTCGTCTGCGGCGCCGAGCCGCTGTTCATGACCGACTACCTGTGCACCGGCAGGGTGGTCCCGGAGCGGGTCGCCGAGATCGTCGGCGGGATCGCGGCGGCGTGCGCCCGCGCCGGCTGCGCGCTGATCGGCGGGGAGACCGCGGAGCACCCCGGCCTGCTCGGGCCGGACGACTTCGACCTGGCGGGGGCGGCGACCGGGGTGGTGGAGGCCGACGACCTGCTGGGTCCGCACCGGGTCGTGGCCGGGGACGCGCTGGTCGCGATCGCCAGTTCCGGGCTGCACGCGAACGGGTACTCGCTGGTCCGGCACGTGCTGCTGGACCCGGTGGCCGGCGCCGGGTGGGCGCTGGACCGCCACGTCGACGAGTTGGGCCGGACCCTCGGTGAGGAGCTGCTGGAGCCGACCCTGGTCTACGCCGCGGACTGCCTGGCGCTCGCCGCGGCCGTGCAGGTGCACGCGATGGCGCACGTCACCGGCGGCGGCCTGGCGGGGAACCTGGCCCGTGTCGTCCCGCCCGGGCTGAACGCGGTCGTGGAGCGGGGCAGCTGGGTGGTGCCGGCCGTGTTCACCGTGGTCGGCGAGGTGGGTGGCGTCCCGCTCGCGGAGCTGGAGCGGACCTTCAACACCGGGGTGGGGATGGTCGTGGTGCTGCCCGCCGAGACGGCGGATGCCGCCGTGGAGTTGCTGACGGCCCGAGGGCTGTCGGCGTGGCGGGCGGGTGAGGTGGTGGCCGACCCGGACGGCGTCGAAGGACGGGCGTCCCTGGTCGGGCAGCGGCCCTGAACCCGGTCGACGATCCGGCCGGGCCCAGGACCGGTGGTCAGGCGGTGTCGCGCTGGCCCGGCTGGAAGTCGGCCCACTGCGAGTAACGAGGATCCAACTCCTCGTCAGCCGTCGTGCGGGTCCGCGTCGACGACGGTGTCGGGTCGGAGTGGAGCTCGTCGGCAAGTCGGTGGAGATCGGTTCCGATGTCCTGGTACTTCAAGGTCCTGGCGACCTTTGTCTGCTTTGCCTTCGCACGGCCGCGGCCCATCGGCTCGACCCCCCTCGTCGCTGTCCGGGGGCGTCGGTGACGTCGCGCCCGCGGGCTTGTGTGTCCAGGTTCGTCCCTGGTCGACTTCGCCCGCCAGACTAGCGGCCGGAGTGGACGGGCCGCACCGTCGGCACGTCGGCGGGTTCGGTGTCACGATGCGCGGGTGTCCCGTGACGTCGGTGGAGACCCGCCCGCGGGGGCTCCCGGCCCCGACGGGGGAGTCGGTCCACGGCGCGTCCGGCCCTGGTCGGCGGCGGTTCCCTACCGGACGTCGCTGCGGGTCTACGAGCCCGAGGGCGCGGTGGGCTGGGCGGAGGAGATGGTGCCGGAGGCGGTGTCCACGGTCGACGAGCCGCTCGCCTCGTTCCGTCGGCTGCTGGCCGTGCCGCCGGCGGCAGCGCCGACCGGACCGAGCGGCGCCGCTTACCTGCTGACCGCCGGGCGGCAACGGTTCTGGTGCCCGGCCGACGAGCGGCACCGCTGCTGGGAGGCGCTGCGGGCCGCGCGGACCGACGGCAGCCGGCTGCTGGAGGCGGCGTTCCCGGCGCACGTGCTGGCCGAGGCCGACGCCGAGTACGACCGGTGGTCCGGCACGCACCCGGACGTGGTCCCGCACGTCCGGGCCAGCGCGTGGCACGTCCCGATCCGCTGGTTCGCGGCGTTCGGGGTCGACGAGCGGGTCGTCGAGCGCGGGCCCGAGCCGTCCGTGGTCTACCGGACGACGATGGTCGAGGCCCGGCGGCGGATCTCGCGGTCGCATGCCCTGCTCCGGCGCAAGGCTCCGCGTGACCGGCTCACCGGGGCCGTCCGGGACCTCGGCGTGTGGGTCAACGAGTTCCACCCGCGCAGCGTCCTGGAGCTGGACTACGGCGGGCTGGTCGAACTGCTCGGGATCGACGACGTGGCCGACGACCCGTCAGTCGCCTCGATGACCGCCGTGGTCGCCGCACTCGGTGACGGGCGCGACGCCGACGCCTGGGCGCGGTACCGGACGCTGGTCGACCGCTGGCG
>CAXTBU010000061.1:0-18267 GCA_964242885.1 uncultured Actinomycetales bacterium | reverse complement strand
TCAGTAGTGGATGGCGCCGCGGGTCCCGCCGCCGACGGCGACGGCGTCGCCGTTGACCGCCACGCTGCGCGGTGAGCACAGGAACGCCACGACGTCGGCGACCTCGGCGGCGGTGACCAGCCGGCCGATGCTCACCGACGACGCGAGCTGCGCGCGCACCGCCTCCTGAGTCGTCCCGTCCGCCGCGGCCCGGTCGGCGAGCATCCCCGGGGTCCGCTCGGTGACCGTCATCCCCGGGTGCACGACGGTCACGTTGACCCCGGCGGAGCCGAGCTCGTCGGCCAGGTTCTTCGTCATCGCGGCCACCGCCACGTTGCGGACCGAGCCGACCAGCGAGCCGGCCTGCCGCGCGTTCAGCCCGCTCACGTTGACGATCCGGCCCCAGCCGCCGGCGACGAGGTGGGGGGCGACCGCGCGGGCGGTGCGCAGGTAGCCGAGCACCTTGGTCTCCACCTCGGCCCGCAGTGCGTCGTCGGTGAGGTCGGCCAGTGCGGGGGCGGCACCGCCGCTGGGCCGGGCGGCGGCGTTGACCAGGATGTCGATCCCGCCGAACGCGTCGGCCACCGCGGCGACCATCGCGCGCACCGACGCGTCGTCGGAGGTGTCGGCGGTGAACGGCGACCCGATCCCCTCGGCGGCCGCCCGCAGGTCGTCGGCGGACCGGGCCACCAGCGCGACGCGGGCGCCCTCGGCGTGCAGTGCTCGCGCGATCGCCAGCCCGATGCCGCGACTGGCGCCGGTGACGAGAGCGCGCTTGCCCGACAGCTGGAGGTCCACGGCCCCGTTCTACCCGCTGGCCGGCTGGCGACTCGCCCGCGGGGAGCTTCGCCGCTGGGTCGGGCGCCGGTGGATCGTGGAGCGGGTGACGGGAATCGAACCCGCGCTATCAGCTTGGGAAGCTGAAGTTCTACCATTGAACTACACCCGCGTGAGCCCGTCCGTGGCCCGCCCAGACTTTATCGCAGCCCGCGCGGGGCCTCGTCCGGTCCCTGTCAGCCCGAGCCGCGCGCCGACCTGGAGGCCCTGGTGACCGTGGTGCGCCTGGGCGCGTGGTGCGACCTGATCAGCGAGTGGGAGTACCGAGAGGGGCTCACCGGCGGTCGACCCTGCACAGCAACCGCGGGTTCACCGGGGTGCCCAACGACCCGCTGACCGCGGACGTCCAGTGGTCCCACCTGAAACGGGAGAGCCTCGAGCGCGATGTCCGCGCCGTGGTCCAGCCCGACGACGACGAACCCGTGGACGAGCACCCGTGGGAGGAGCTCGCCGTCTTCGTGCGCGGGTACGGCATCGAGACCTCGGCCGACGCCGCTGCGGCAGGTGCCCTACGACGTCGAGTTCAGCGCCCGCGTCCTGGCGAGACTCGCCGCCACCCGGCCGGACACCGACCCCACAGCCCTCTGACCGAGCTCAGGTCCGGCGGACCGCGACGTCCCCGGACACGGTCGACACCCTCAGCTCGAGCACGCGGTCGCCCGCGGTCGGCTCGCCGCCGGCGCCACCCGCGGACCCGGTGAAGTCGGAGGAGACCTCGCCGCTGCGCGTGCTGACGTCCAGCCACACCGCCGTTCCGTCCGGCACGCCCACCTCGACGTCGCCGGACACCGTGGTGAGGCGGGCCGCCGCCCCCAGCAGCGAGCCGACCGTCACGTCGCCGGATGCCGTCCGGACGGTCACCCTGCCCGCGGCCCGCCCGATCCGGACGTCGCCGGATGCCGACTCCACCGACGCACCGGCGTCCGCCGAGTCGATGCGGACGTCCCCCGACACCGAGTGGACGCGGGCGTCCCCGCCGACGTGCACCAGCGACACGTCGCCGGACGCGGACCGCACCTCGATCGCGCCGGCGACATCGGCGATCCGGACGTCCCCGGAGGCGACGCTCACCCGGCCCCCGGCGACCCCGGCCAGGTCGACCTCCCCGGACGCGGTCGCCACCTCGACCTCCCCCACGTGGCCCGTTCCGGTGACGTCCGCACTGGCCGCGGACACCCGGAGCCCGGAGTCGGCGGGCATCCGGATGCGCAGCGCGAAGTCCGGCGTCCGGCCCCGGAACAGCCCGCCGTGCTCGTGCGGCAGCGGAACCGAGACGGTTCCGTCCGCGTGCAGCACCCGGACCGAGCCGAGCAGGTCCCGAGCCGCGTCGTTCAGCGCGTGGACGGCAACGGCGACCGACCCGTCCGGTCCGGCGGCGTCCACCTCGACGGATCCCGACCGGATGCCGACGACGACGGTGACCGGGCCGTCGACGGGCACCGAGCCGGTGAGGATCGTGTCGTCGGGCGAGTCCAGCGGGACGGTCGTCGGGTCGGTGGTCAGGTCGGCCTGCACGTCCATGAGGTCCTCCGGGGACTGTCGGGTGGGTGGGCGAAGCGGTGTCGTGCGGTGCGGTGCGGTGCGGTAGGCGCTGGGCCCGGGTCAGCGGACCCAGCCCTGGATGCGGCGGCCGCCGCGGGACCGGCCGTCGGGCGAAGGCAAGCGCGCCCCCGGACCGCCGGTCGGGCCACCCGGCGGCCTGCCTGGACCGGCGCCGGTGTCGACCGCGTCGGCGAGGACGCGGGTGATCCACGCGTTGACGGACATCCCGGTGGCGGCGGCGGCGTCCTCGACCTGGGCCTTCAGCTGCTCCGGCACCCGGACCGTGACGCGGGCGACCGCGACCTCGTCCGCCGGCGGCTCGTCGGGGAGCGGCGCTGCGGCTGACGGGACAGCGGCGGGAGGCGGGCTCGCGTCGGTGGGGGTCAGGTCGACGACCAGCTCGGGAGAGCGCCCGTGCAGTCGGACGTCCACCGACACGACGGCGTCCAGGTCGTGCGCACGGTCGGCGAGCGCCACGTTGACCTCGGCCGCGGCCGCGCCGATCGCGTCGAGCAGCACCAGCCGGGTCGCCGGGTCGAGGACCCGGGCCAGCCGCGCGGCCGCGTCGGCGACCTCCGGGGTGCCGGCGGCTGCGGCGGCGTCGAGCTCGGCGCGCAGCGCGTCGACGTACGCGGTCAACTCCATGACGCCAGAGTGACGCCACCGTGGCGTCAGAGTCAACCCTGGCCGGCGTCACCGTCGCCCAGTGGGCGATCCGTCAGGTGAGCGCCCCGAGCAGCCAGCTGAACACCGGCACGAGAACGGGGGCCGAACTGAGGGCGACGACCACCAACACGACCAGGGCGAGGGTCCGCGCGGGCACCCCGCCGTCCCCGGACCCGCGTAGTCGTCTCAGCACGCGCCCACGCTACGAGCGAGGGGGCCCCCGCGACGGCGACCCGGTCGCGCCCGGGGACGCCGGGGGAACAGCAGACCGGCGCCGACCGTTCGACCTGATGGCACAGGCAGTCAGTTGCCTGACCCGCTTCAGCTCAACTACGTCCGCGCCGTTTGCCCACCGTCGCCGGACCTGACACAGTTGAGCACAGCAGACTCAAGTCGCGCGCACGCACTCGGCACGAACGCGCACCCACTCGGCACGAAGGAGCACTCCCCATGGCACGTGCGGTCGGAATCGACCTCGGCACCACCAACTCCGTCGTCTCCACCCTGGAGGGTGGCGAGGCGACGGTCATCACCAACGCCGAGGGCGCCCGCACGACGCCGTCGGTGGTCGCCTTCGCGAAGAACGGTGAGGTCTTGGTCGGCGAGGTCGCCAAGCGGCAGGCCGTCACCAACGTCGACCGGACCATCCGCTCGGTCAAGCGGCACATGGGCACGCCCTGGACCACCTCGATCGACGGCAAGAAGTTCACCCCGCAGCAGATCAGCGCGTTCGTCCTGCAGAAGCTCAAGCGGGACGCGGAGGCCTACCTCGGCGACACGGTGTCCGACGCGGTCATCACGGTCCCGGCGTACTTCAACGACGCCCAGCGGACCGCCACCAAGGAGGCCGGCGAGATCGCGGGCCTGAACGTGCTGCGCATCGTCAACGAGCCGACCGCGGCCGCCCTGGCCTACGGGCTGGACAAGGGTGACGCCGAGCAGCGGATCCTCGTCTTCGACCTCGGCGGCGGCACGTTCGACGTGTCCCTGCTGGAGATCGGTGACGGCGTCGTGGAGGTCAAGGCCACCAGCGGGGACAACCGCCTGGGCGGGGACGACTGGGACGCCCGGGTCGTCAAGCACCTGTCCGACACCTTCAAGAACCAGAACGGCATCGACCTGTCCAAGGACCGGATCGCCGTGCAGCGGCTGTCCGAGGCGGCGGAGAAGGCCAAGATCGAGCTGTCCAGCTCGACCGAGACCAACATCAACCTGCCGTACATCACGCTCGGCGAGAACGGCCCGCTGCACCTGGACGTCAAGATGACGCGCGGGGAGTTCCAGCGGCTGACCGCGGACCTGCTGGACCGGACGAAGAGCCCGTTCCGTCAGGTCATCAAGGACGCCGGCGTGTCCGTGGACCAGATCGACCACGTCGTGCTCGTCGGCGGTTCCACCCGGATGCCCGCTGTCGCGGACCTGGTGCGTGAGCTGACCGGCGGCAAGGAGCCCAACAAGGGCGTCAACCCCGACGAGGTCGTCGCCGTCGGCGCGGCCCTGCAGGGTGGCGTGCTCAAGGGCGAGGTCAAGGACGTGCTGCTGCTCGACGTCACCCCGCTGTCGTTGGGGATCGAGACCAAGGGCGGCATCATGACGAAGATCATCGAGCGCAACACGACGATCCCGACCAAGCGGTCGGAGGTCTTCACCACCGCCGACGACAACCAGCCCTCGGTGCAGATCCAGGTGTACCAGGGCGAGCGGGAGATGGCCCGGAGCAACAAGAGCCTCGGCAACTTCGAGCTCACCGGCATCGCCCCGGCCCCGCGCGGGGTCCCGCAGGTCGAGGTGTCCTTCGACATCGACGCCAACGGCATCGTGCACGTCAACGCCAAGGACCTCGGCACCGGCAAGGAGCAGTCGATGACGATCACCGGCGGCTCCGGCCTGCCGAAGGACGACATCGAGCAGATGGTCCGCGACGCCGAGCAGTACGCCGAGGAGGACCGCCAGCGCCGCGAGTCCGCGGAGGCCCGCAACGCCGCCGACAGCCTCGTCTACTCGACCGAGAAGTTCATCGCCGACAACGACGAGAAGCTGCCCGAGGAGCCCAAGTCGGCCACCCGGGACGCCATCGCCTCGGTGAAGACCGCTCTCGGCGGCGACGACGTCGAGGCGATCAAGACCGCAACCGACCACCTGTCGCGGACCAGCCAGCAGATGGGCGCCGCTCTCTACGCCAACGCCCAGGCCTCGTCCAACGGCGACGGCGACGCGGGCGAGGACGGCCCCACCGACGGCCAGAGCAGTGCTCCGGACAGCGCCCAGGACGACGTCGTCGACGCCGAGATCGTCGACGAGGACGCCGAGCGGAAGGCGTGACCTCCCCGAACAGCGCTCCGGGCCGGGGCTGGACCCCCGGCCCGGAGCGTGAGTCCGAGCACCAGCAGCCGATCGTGCGCGACAAGCGCCGGGTACGGATGGACGGGACAGTGACGGCACCAGCAGCGGATGCAGCACCGACGGCAGCGGGCCCGGCGACCACGCCGGCCGACCCCGCGGTGGACGCCCCGCCGGCGGAGCGGGGCGGCAGCGGGTCCGCAGCGATCGACCGGATCGACGAGCTCGAGGCCCAGGTGGCCGAGCGGACCGCGGACCTGCAGCGTGCGCGGGCGGACTTCCAGAACTACAAGCGGCGCCGCGACCGTGAGCTCGAGACCGCGCAGTCGACGGCGGTCGCCTCGTTCGTCGCCGGCATGCTCGGCGTGCTCGACGACGTCGACCGCGCGCGCGAGCACGAGCAGATGTCCGCCGGATTCCGCAGCGTCGCCGACGGTCTGGAGCAGCAGGTCGCGAAGGCCGGACTGACGAGGTTCGGCACGCCGGGTGACCCGTTCGACCCGACCATCCACGAGGCCCTGATGTCGGGGTACTCCGAGGAGGTCGACGGGCCGACGGCGACCGTGATCGTCGCCGCCGGCTACCGGATGGGCGACCGGGTGGTCCGCCCGGCCCGGGTCATGGTGATGGACACGCCGGCTCCGGCCGAGGTGACCGACGTCGAGGGTGTCGGCACCGCCGGGGATCCTGCAGCCGGCGATGCTGGCGCAGGGGGAGCTGCGGACCCGTCATGAGAGGAGACCGGTGAGCGCGCGGGACTGGGCCGAGAAGGACTACTACAAGGTCCTCGGGGTCCCCAAGGACGCTGACGCGGCCGCGATCAAGCGCGCGTACCGGAAGCTCGCCCGGGACAACCACCCGGACCGGCACACCGGCGACAAGGCCGCGGAGGCCCGGTTCAAGCGGATCTCCGAGGCCAACTCGGTGATCGGTGACCCGGTCAAGCGCAAGGAGTACGACCAGGCACGTTCGCTGTTCGGCGGCTCCCCGTTCCGCGGCTTCGGCTCCCGCACGTCGCCGCGCCCGGGCACCGGCCAGTCCGGCGGCTCCGGGACCGGGGGGTTCGGGTTCGACCTCGGTGACCTGTTCGGCGGCGGGCGCAACAACCCGGGCCAGACCGGCGGCACCGGCGGGGCGCCCAACCTCGGCGACGTGTTCGGCGGGCTGTTCAACCCGCAGCGGTCCCGGACGGACACGTCCCGGGCCCGCCGCGGCGCCGACACGGAGGCCGACGTGCGGATCGGGTTCACCGCAGCCGTCGACGGCACGACGATCCCGCTGCGCACGACCAGCCAGAGCCCGTGCCCGGTGTGCCGCGGGACCGGCGCCAAGGCCGGGACGATGCCGCACATCTGTCCCCGGTGCGAGGGAGCCGGAACGCTGCTCAAGGACGAGAACGGCGTCCCGATGCCGGAGACCTGCCCGGAGTGCCGGGGACGCGGTCTGGTCGTCGACGACCCCTGCCCCCAGTGCTCCGGGTCCGGCCGCGCGGCGTCGAGCAAGACCATGCAGGTCCGGATCCCTGCGGGGGTCGAGGATGGCCAGGTCCTGCGGCTGCGGGGCAAGGGCGCGGCCGGCGAGAACGGTGGCCCGGCCGGCGACCTGCTGGTCCGCGTCCGCGTCGACCCGCACCCGACGTTCGGGCGCAAGGACGACAACCTCACGGTGACCGTGCCGGTCAGCTTCGCCGACGCGGCCCTCGGCGGCTCGGTGCGGGTCCCGACGCTCAACGGCCCGTCGGTGCTGCTGAAGATCCCGGCCAACACCCCGAACGGCCGGGCCTTCCGGGTGCGGGGCAAGGGCGCGGCACGCCGCGACGGCACCCGCGGGGACCTGCTGGTCACCGCCGAGGTCACCGTTCCGGACACGCTGGACGCCGATTCCCGTGAAGCGCTGGAGAAGTTCCGCGCGGCCACCCGCGCGGCCGGGTCCGACTCGGCGGGAGGCACGACGTGAGCACCGCTCCGGACGATCCGGCAGGCGAGGGCCGAGGACGGCGTACGACGGTGCGGATCGACATCGAGACGCCCGTGTACGTCATCTCCATCGCCGCCGAGCTGTCCGGGATGCACCCGCAGACGCTGCGCCAGTACGACCGGCTCGGCCTGGTGACGCCGGGCCGGGCCGGCGGCGGCGGGCGCCGCTACTCCGCGCGCGACGTCGCGCAGCTGCGCGAGGTCCAGCGGCTCAGCCAGGACGAGGGCGTCAACCTGGCCGGGGTCAAGCGGATCATGGAGCTGGAGAACGCGGTCGACGCCCTCCGCGCGCGGGTGTCGGAGCTGACCGCGGAGCTGGAGCGGACACAGGCGACCCTGGCCTCGACGGAGGCCCACTACGCGAGCGGCACCTACCGGCGGACCTACCTGCCGGCCGTCGTCGACTCCCAGGGGACGACGATCGTGCACTGGGGCACCCGCCCCGCCCGCTGACCCGCTCCGCCGGCTGACCTGCCCCGCCGGCTGACCTGCCCCGCCGGCTGACCTGCCCCGCCGGCTGACCTGCCCCGCCGGCTGACCCGCGCGACCCGGAACACGCCCGGCCGGGCGGACGTTCTGCCGACGTGAAGCGCATCGGGTTCCTGTCGTTCGGTCACTGGCAGCCGGCACGGGGGTCGCAGACCCGCACGGCGGCCGACGCGCTGCTGCAGACCGTGGAGCTCGCGGTCGCCGCAGAGCAGCTCGGTCTGGACGGCGCCTACGTCCGGGTGCACCACTTCGCCCGCCAGCTCGCCTCGCCGTTCCCGCTGCTGGCCGCGATGGCCGCCCGGACCAGCCGCATCGAGCTGGGCACCGGCGTCATCGACATGCGCTACGAGAACCCGCTGTACATGGCCGAGGAGGCCGCCTCGACCGACCTGATCAGCGGTGGCCGGCTCCAGCTCGGCGTCAGCCGGGGATCCCCGGAGCACGCCGACCGCGGTTCCGAGGCCTTCGGGTACGTCCCCGCCGACGGCGAGACCGACGCCGATGTCGCCCGGGCGCACACCGCTCTGTTCCGCGCCGCCATCGACGGCGCCGGGATCGTCCGCGGGAACCCGCAGATGACCGGCTCGAGTGGCGCGCTGGCGATCCAGCCGCGGTCCCCGGGCCTGTCGGACCGGATCTGGTGGGGGTCCGGCACGAGGGCGTCCGCGGTGTGGGCTGCCGAGCAGGGGATGAACCTGCAGAGCTCGACGCTGCTCAGCGAGGACACCGGGGTGCCGTTCGACGAGCTGCAGGCCGAGCAGATCGCGCTGTACCGCGCGGCCTGGGCGACGGCCGGGTGGGAGCGCGAGCCCCGGGTGTCGGTGAGCCGCAGCGTGCTGCCGATCGTGGACGACACCGACCGGGCCTACTTCGGGGACCAGGCGCGCGACCACGGCGACCAGGTCGGCTACCTCGGTGGCGGGCTCGCCAGGTTCGGACGGACCTACGCCGGGGAGCCGGACCGGATCGCCGAGGAGCTCAGCCGTGACGCGGCGGTGCGCGAGGCGGACACGCTGCTGCTGACCGTGCCCAACCAGCTCGGCGTCGCCTACAACACCCATCTGCTCGAGGCGGTGGCCCGCCACGTCGCCCCGGCGCTCGGCTGGCGCCCCGCCGGCCCGGGCCGCGGCTCGGTTGTCGACGAGAGCGTCGCTCCCGCCCTGGCGCGGTCGTGACGGCCGCGCAGGACCCTGGGCCCGGCACCGACGGCATCCAGCGCGGCTCCGACGGCAGCTACTCGCGGGACACCCGGTACCTGAACGCCCGCATCACCGTGGACGGCGCCGACGGCTGGCCGGTCGAGCCGGGCCGCTACCGGCTGATCGCGGCGCGCGCCTGCCCGTGGGCCAGCCGCGCGATTGTCGTCCGGCGCCTGCTGGGGCTGGAGAACGTGTTGGGACTGGGACTGGCGGGACCGCTGCACGACGAGCGCAGCTGGACCTTCGACCTCGACCCGGGCGGGGTGGACCCGGTGCTGGGCATCCCGCGCCTGAAGGACGCCTACGAGAAGGCCGTGCCCGGCTACGACCTCGGCATCACCGTGCCGGCGATCGTGGACGTGCCGACCGGAGCGGTGGTCACCAATGACTACCCGCAGATCACGCTGGACCTGGACACTCAGTGGGGCGCGCACAGCCGGCCCGGCGCGCCGGACCTGTACCCGGCCCCGTTGCGCGCGCAGATCGACGAGATCAACGCTCTCGTGTTCCGCGACGTGAACAACGCCGTGTACCAGGCGGGGTTCGCGACGAGGCAGCGCGCCTACGAGTCCGCCTACGGCCGGCTGTTCCGGCGGCTGGACTGGCTGAGCGAGCGGCTGGCCGGACAGCGGTACCTGGTCGGGGACACCATCACCGAGGCCGACATCCGGCTGTTCACCACGCTGGTGCGCTTCGACGCCGTGTACCACTCCCACTTCAAGTGCAACCGGCAGAAGCTGACCGAGATGCCGGTGTTGTGGGCCTACGGCCGGGACCTGTTCCAGACCCCCGGCTTCGGGGACACCGTCGACTTCGACCAGATCAAGACGCACTACTACGGCGTCCACCGCAGCATCAACCCGAGCGGCATCGTCCCGGTCGGACCGGACGTCGCCGGGTGGAGCACTGCTCACCATCGCGACTCGATGCCCGGCCGGCCGTTCGGCGAGGGCACCCCGCCCGGCCCGGTCGACGCGGCGGAGGCCGTTCCGCAGCTGGTCTGACGGGCCGCTCAGCCCCCCACGGCGTTAGGTTCATCGGGTGCGGGAGCGGCCCCGGGACCTCGACGACACAGTGCTGCGCCCAGTGCTCGCCGAGCACTGGGACGTCGACGCGGCCGACCTGCGGTACGAGCCGGTCGGCTACGGCAGCCATCACTGGTCGGTGACGACCACCGAGGGCGGACGCCACTTCGTCACCGTCGACGTGCTGCCCGGCCGCGGCGGCCAGCAGCGGCTGGAGCAGCTGCGCGCAGCGATGCGCACGGCCGTCGCGCTTCGCCGGCAGGGCGGCCTGGAGTTCGTGGTCGCGCCGGCGCCGGCCGTGGACGGCGAGGTCGTCGTCCGTGTCGGGCAGTTCGCGGTCACCCTGCTGCCGTTCGTGCAGGGCCGGCCCTGGTCGACCGCCAGCGGAGCCGACGCTGCGGCTCTTCTCGACATGCTCGGGCGGCTGCACGGGGCGACACCGGCCGCGCGGCCGTACGCGAGGTCCGACGACCTCCGGGTGGAGGCGCGCCGGGACCTGCAGGACGCGCTCTCCCGCCTCGACGAGCGCTGGGACGCCGGCCCGTACTCCGCCGGCTGCCGGGACCTGCTGGCCGCCGCCGCGGGCGACGTACGCGACCGACTGGCGTCCTACGACGCTCTCGTCGCGGGGACCCGGCGCCGGGCGGAGCCGGTGGTACCCACCCACGGCGAGCCGAAGCCGGACAACCTGCTGCACACCGCGTCCGGGCCCGCCCTCGTGGACTGGGACACGGCGCTGCTCGCCCCGGCCGCCCGGGACCTGTGGTGGCTGGCCGCCCACGACCCGGGGGCGGTCGACCGGTACGCGGCCGCGACCGGCCGGAGCGTGCACCCGGACGACCTCGTGCTCTACCGCCTGCGCTGGGACCTGACCGACCTGGCGCTGTTCGTCCGCGACCTGCGCGGCCCGCACGCCCGGGATGGCGACACGGACATCGCCTGGCGTGCCGTCCAGCACCTGCTGCAACCGGACCGGCCGCACGGGTGACCGGCGCACGGGCTCACGGACCGAGGTCCCACAGCAGTCGGTACCAGGCGGTCCGCTCCGGGTCCGGGTCGATGCCGTAGGCGTCCAGCAGGGGCCGGTCCCAGCCGGGGCCGTAGTTCCACCCGGCGCTCCACGTGGCGACCGCGAGGTCCGCCCACCGGTCCGCGACCCCGGCCTCGCCGAGGTCGACGTGCCCGGACCAGGAACCGTCGTCGGCGATCAGGGTGTTCGGCGGGCACGGGTCGCCGTGGCAGACCACGAGCCGGTCCGGCGGTGGGGCGTCGGCGAGCACGGCGAACGCGCCGGCGAGGCCGAGCCTCCGGTGGTCGGCGTGCCAGCGCCCGGGGTCGACAGCGCCCTCGGCGGCGCGGCGGCGCGCGTCGGCGACCCGGTCCGCGGCCGACCAGGAGAACGGGCATCCGGCGACCGGGACTGCGTCGTGGAACGCGCGCAGCCCGAGCGCGGCGACCGCGGCGGCCGGGTCGTCGTGCCAGCGCGGGTCGACCGCACTGCGCCCGGGCAGCGCCGCGGTCGTGAACCAGGTGCCTTCCGCATCGGTCCCCGTGGTCAGCACGCGTGGCACCGGCGTCCAGCGGGCGAGCCAGCCCATCCGCTGGACCTCCGGGGCCAGGTCCGGTCCACCCGACGGGGACCACTTGAGGTACGCGGTCGGCGGCTGCCCGACCGCCCACGTGACCGTGCCCAGCTCGTTGCGCCAGACGGCGGCTGCGGGGCGTCCCGCGAGAGCCGCCGCCGGGCCGACCGGCACCGGGACCGGTCCGGTCGGCGGGCCGGAGGCGAACTGCGGCCGGTCGGCGGTCAGCTGCCCGGTTGGGGGTCGGCCTCGCACCGGGCGCGCAGGCCGACGGCCTCCATCCGGACGTAGCGGCGGGTCAACCGGCCGAGCAGCACCCCGACCGCCGGCGCCAGCGGCCCGGTCTGGGCCAGCGACAGGGTGACGCGACAGCCGGTCGCCGTCGGCTCGAGAACGTGGTCCCCGACGCTGGCGATCCCCGGGCTGCGGGAGGACCAGCGGAACGACCGGCCGGGCACCACCTCCTCGACCGTCCAGACGGTCGTCGGCAGCCGCGGCTGGACCACCCGGACCTGCAGGCCGGGCTCCACCGGTCCGGGCCGCAGCGGGGTGACCTCGCGCATCGACGCGGTCCAGGTCGGCCAGCCACGCAGGTCGCAGAGCACGCCCCACACGCGGTCGGCCGGGGCCGGGATGTCGACGACCTGCTCGACGCGCACGCGCTGCCTCCTCGTCCCCGGACGGTGGCCGGACGATACCGGCCCGACCCCCAGGGATCGGGGGGCAGCGGGAACACCGGCCGCGACCCGGTGGTTGACGGTGCAACGACAGTGAACGGCCCGACCGACGGGCCGCCGGCGTCGACACGGAGGTACGGCAGTGGAACTCGGCATCACCACGTTCGCGGAGACCTACCCGGACCCGCAGACCGGCGAGCTCGTCGGGCACGGCGAGCGGCTGCGCCAGGTCCTGGCGGAGATCGAGACCGCCGACCGCGTCGGTCTCGCCGTGTACGGCGTCGGGGAGCACCACCGCGCCGACTTCGCCGCCTCGTCCCCGGCCGTCCTGCTGGCCGCCGCGGCAGCCCGCACCGAGCACATCAGGCTGACCAGCGCGGTGACCGTGCTGAGCTCCGACGACCCGGTCCGGGTGTTCCAGGACTTCGCCACGCTGGACCAGCTGTCCAACGGCCGCGCCGAGATCATCGCCGGTCGCGGGTCGTTCACCGAGTCGTTCCCGCTGTTCGGCTACGACCTGGCCGACTACGACGAGCTGTTCGCCGAGAAGCTCGACCTGCTGCTGGCCCTGCGGAGCTCGGAGACGGTCACCTGGTCCGGCGAGCACCGCCCGGCGCTGCGCAACCAGGCCGTCTACCCCCGTCCGGTCCCCGGTTCGCTGCCCATCTGGGTCGGCGTCGGCGGGAACCCGTCCTCGGTGGTCCGCGCCGGCGCGCTCGGCCTGCCGATGGCGCTGGCGATCATCGGCGGCGAGCCGGACCGGTTCGCCCCGCTCACCGACCTGCACCGCCGGGCGCTGCGCGAGTACGGGCACGACCCGGCGACCGCACCGACCGCGGTGCACGCCCACGGCTTCGTCGCCGATGACGCGGAGACGGCGCGAGAGCAGTTCTTCCCGTCCTACAAGGTCGCCATGACCCAGCTGGGCCGCGAGCGCGGCTGGCCGCCGCTGACCCGCCAGGCGTTCGACGGCGCGGTGTCGCCGAGCGGTTCGCTGGTCCTGGGCTCCCCGACGGAGGTCGCCGCCAAGATCGTCCGGATGCAACGGACGCTGGGCATCGAGCGGTTCATGCTGCACGTCAGCGTCGGGACGCTGCCGCACGACCAGGTGCTGCACGCCATCGAGCTGCTCGGCACCGAGGTCGCGCCGCTGGTGGAGGCCGAACTGGCCCGGGTCCCCGTGTCGGCCTGACCGACAGCTGCCGATGGCCGCCCTGCACCCGACGTTGTGACCGCTCGACCGACGTTGTGACCGGAGCGCCGGTCACACCGTGGCTGAACCGGTCACAACGTCGGTCGGCAGGCCGCCCTGGCGCCGAGCTCAGCTGGGCGACGGTGTCCCCGGCAGCTTGCCCAGCAGCTCGTGGCACTTCTTCGCCCGCTCGGAGTCCTCGGCCATCACCTGGCGGAAGAACGCCGCGACGTCGTCGAGGCCGGCGTTCTCCGCGTCCCTGACGTACTGGCCGTAGTCGTGGCCTGCTTTGAGCGAGTGGTACTGCGTCGAGATCAGGTCGAACTCGACGTCCCCGAAACCGGTCTCCCCGGTCGCCATGGACGGTCTCCCTCCGCTGGTGGATCGGACCCGCCCAGCCTCGACCCGGGACGCCGGCGCGACAACCCGACGACGCCGGCTCCGGACCGTCGGGATTGATCTACCGGATGTGATCGCTCACACTCGAGCCATCCGACCGGAAGGACACCGATGTCCGTACGCGCCGTGCTCACCGCCGCCATCGTCGCTGCCGTCACCGCGGGGGCGCCGCTGGCCTACCTCGCTGCTCAGCCCGCCCAGGCGACCACTCCGGCGGCGACGACACCGGCCGTCCCCGCCCCCGTGATCACCGACGGGTGGCCGCGCCCGATGCCCGCGTCCGGCCCGGACCTGGTCGCGCACGACCCGTCGATGGTCCGCGCCGCCGACGGACGCTGGTACGTCTTCTCCACCCACAACGGTATCGAGGTCCGCTCATCCGCCGACCGCCACAGCTGGCGTCGTGAGGCACCGGTGTTCCCGAACGGCACACCGATCGCGAAGACGTACGCCGGGGACCCGATGGAGATGTGGGCTCCCGACGTCACCAAGGTCGGGGACCTCTACGTCCTCTACTACGCCGCCTCGTCGTTCGGCTCGAACAACTCCGGCATCGGCCTGGCGACCAGCCGCAGCGCCCTGCCCGGCAGCTGGACCGACCGCGGGCTGGTCTACGCGACGAAGACCGGCGACACCATCAACGCCATCGACCCCGACCTGTTCGTCGACCGGTCCGGCCGGGCCTACCTCGGCTTCGGGTCGTTCTGGTCCGGCATCGCGCAGATCCGGCTGGATCCGGCGACCGGCAAGCGGATCGCCGGGGACACCTCGGCGCCAAGGCTGCTCGCCTCGCGGCCGGACCACCCCACGCACGCCATCGAGGCGCCGTCGCTGGTCGAGCACGACGGCTGGTACTACCTGTTCACCAGCTTCGACTACTGCTGCCGGAACATGGAGGCCAGCTACCGGGTGATGGTCGGCCGATCGCGCTCCCCGCAGGGC
Organism: uncultured Actinomycetales bacterium; assembly: GCA_964242885.1. GTDB lineage: Bacteria > Actinomycetota > Actinomycetes > CAXTBU01 > CAXTBU01 > CAXTBU01. The sequence goes on along the minus strand of CAXTBU010000061.1, from coordinate 3,421 downwards.
CCGTTCGTCGACCGGACCGGCCGGGCGATGCTCGAGGGCGGCGGGACCCAGGTCGTCGGGACCCACGACGACGTCATCGGCCCCGGTGGCCAGGACATCTCGTTCGACAGCACCGGCGCCCAGATGGTCTACCACTACTACGACGGCCTGCGCGAGGGCATCCCGCACCTGGCGATCAACCGCGTCGTCCTGGACGCCGCCGGGTGGCCGCACCTGCAGTGAACCGGGCAGGCCCACCCCAGCGGGCCGCCATCCTGGGATGGTGACGGTGCTGCGGCCGGCCGAGGAGTTCGCGGAGCAGGTCGCGGACGTGCTGGACACCGAGCGCCGCCGGCTTGCTGCGCTCGGTGTGCCCGGCGACCTGCAGCTCGTCGGCGGCTGCAGCGTTCCGGGCGCGGTGACCCGCGGCGACGTGGACCTGCACCTGCGGGTACCGGCGGCCGGCTTCGCCGATGTGGTCGCGGCGCTGCGCAGCACCCACCCGGTCGTGCACCCGGAGATCTGGGGACCGACGCTCGCGACGTTCGACGTCCCGGCGCCGGTGCCCGCCGGGCTGGCGGTGACCCCGGCGGGGTCCGAGCACGACCTGCGGTTCACCCGGACCTGGCAGCTGCTCGCCGCCGACCCGGACCTGGTCGCGGAGTACAACGCGGTCAAGCGCGCAGGGAACGGCCTCCTCGACGAGGCCGCGTACGAGCAGCGGAAGTCCGCGTTCTTCGACCGGCTCGTCGCCCGCTGGCCGAGCCATCCTGCGGGCGGCGGGGACCCGACCTGCCCAGACCACCGCTCGAGGCCGGACGTCAGCGCCGGACACCCAAGGGTCTGACAGACCGGACGCCTACTCCCCGTTGCCCTGTTCGGCCCGACCGTCCCGGCGGGCCGGGTCAGACCGGCAGCCGGTCGGCCGCCTCCCGCATCGCGGCGACGTCGAGCTTGCCCATCGCCAGCATGGCCTGCATCGCCCGCTGCGCCCGGTCCGGGTCCGGGTCGCCCAACAGCGCGGGCAGCTCGGTCGGGATCACCTGCCAGGACACGCCGAAGCGGTCCTTGAGCCAGCCGCACTGCCCGGGCTCCCCGCCGTCGGACAGCCGGTCCCAGTAGTGGTCGACCTCGTCCTGGTCCGCGCACGGGACCTGGAAGGAGACGGCCTCGGTGAACGCGAACTGCGGCCCGCCGTTGAGGGCGACGAACGGCTCGCCGTCGAGAGCGAAGTCGACGGTCAGGACGCTGCCCTCGGGCCCGGGGCTGTCGGGTCCGAAGCGCGTGGTCGCGGTGATCGCGGAGTTCGGGAAGATCGCGGTGTAGTGCCGGGCGGCCTGCTCGGCCTGTCCGTCGAACCACAGGCACGGAACGGTCTTGGGCATCGGGGTCGGCCTCTCTCGGGTGCGGGCTCGCTGTCCAGGGCAGACCCGGCGGCTGCCGGGAACTCATCGGCCCGCACCCGGCAGGTCAGTCGGTCGACGGCGGGGTCGTCCGGGAGACGAACCGGTCGTAGGTGACCGCCGCGACGAGGCCACCCACCAGCGGGCCGACCAGGTAGACCCAGACCGAGGTGAAGTTCCCCGCGAGGATCATCGGGCCCAGCGCCCGGTCCGGGTTGGCGGCGCCGCCGGTGACCGGCCCGCCGATGAGCACGGCGGTGACGAGGGCGAACCCGATGGCCGGGGCGGCGACGGCGTGCGTCACCCGGTCGTCGCCGGCGGTGGCGATGATCACGAAGACCAGCAGGAAGGTGATCAGCGCCTCGACGACCACGGCCCGCAGATCACCGACACCGGGCGCGGGGAACGTCGCGCCGAGCTGGGCCTGGGTACGCGCCGGGTTGCCGAGCGTCGCCCAGGTGGCGCCCGCGCCGAGCACCGCCCCGACGAGCTGGCATGCCAGGTAGGTCGGGACGAACGTCCACGGGAAACGGTTGGTGACCGCCAACCCCAGGGTGACGGCGCCGTTGAGGTGCGCCCCGGACACCTGCCCGAGCGCGGCCACCATCGCCACGAGCACGAAGCCGAACGCCAGCGCGATGGCGAGGGAGTCCGGCGGGCTGCCGGCGATCGTCTCGCCGAGGTTCGCGGCCGCGGCCGTCGCGGTTCCCGCGTAGACCAGGAAGAAGGTGCCGATCACCTCGGCGGCGCCGGCACGGGCGCGGCTCGGTCCCGCCGGCTGACCGGCGCCGGCGGAGCCGGGAGCGGGCGGGGGTGTCGCGATGGCGGCCATCGAAGTCCTTCGGTCAGGTGGGTGGGGCGCTCGACCAGTCCGGTGCCGGGCCGGTCGCGACGCGGGACGCCGCCGCGGCGGACGCCGGAGGACGCCTGCGGTCAGGTGCGGCGGTGTCCGCAGCCGGCCGCGAACACCGCTCTCCGGGCGAGCCGGGCTGATCCGTTGCGGACCGACTATGGCATCGACCGGGTGCGGACACCTACCGCCTCCAACTGGTCGCCCGTTCCGCGTGAGGATCCGGCCGGCCGGGTCGTCCAACATCCGTGCACCGAACAGACGGGTGCGGCGGCTCTCTCGCCAGCCGGCCCGGACGAAACGCACAGGAGCCTGGCCCCCGCCCCCTGGCGACAACCCCCGCACAACCGCGACACCCGCTCTCGCAACCACCGCCCGCGGTGGTTCGCCGTGCCGCGGTGCCGGCCGAGGGCGACGATCTCGCCGCCGGGCCGGAGCCGTGGCGGCCCGAGGCGGGTGGTGCCGCGGTTGGTGGCCACACGATGCTTGGAGTCGAGACATGAGTGCAGACAGACCGAGTGGGTACGGATCGGGTGTCGCTTCCGAGACGACCGGGGCGACCAAGGCGAGCAGTGTTCCGTCCGGCGCCGCCGGCAGCGGACGACTGGACGCACTGCCGGACCGGCAGACCGTCGTCAACCGGGAGAAGGCCGAGCACGGCGGCATCAAGTTCGGGTCGGCGTTCTTCGGCTGGCTGACCGCCACCGGGATGGCCGTCCTGCTGACCGCACTGCTCAGCGCGGCCGGGACCGCGATCGGCGTCGCGACGACCAGCGACGTCGGCCAGGCCGCCGCCGCGGCCACGCAGAACGCGACGACCGTGGGCGTCGCCGGCGCGATCGCGCTGCTCGTGGTCGTGCTGGTCGCCTACTACTGCGGCGGGTACGTGGCAGGCCGGATGGCCCGCTTCGACGGCGCCAAGCAGGGCGTGGCGGTGTGGCTGTGGGCCGTGCTCATCGCCGTCGTCATCGCCGTCCTCGGCGTGGTCGCCGGGGACAAGTACGACGTCCTGGCCCGGCTCAACAGCTTCCCGCGGATCCCGGTGAACGAGGGCGACCTGACCACCGGCGGCATCATCGCGCTGCTCGTGGTCGCGATCGCCGCGCTGGTCGGCGCGGTCCTCGGTGGCCTGGCCGGCATGCGGTTCCACCGCAAGGTCGACCGCGCCGGCCTCGGCGCCTGACTGCAC
>CAXTBU010000060.1:16493-18914 GCA_964242885.1 uncultured Actinomycetales bacterium | reverse complement strand
GCCGACCTGACCCAGCTGCGCTCGGCCGGCACCGACCCGGCGACCGCCGCCCGGTTGTCCGGCGTGCTGGCCCGGGCCCGGACGGTGCTGACCGGGTCCCGGACGCCGACGCTGCAGGCGGTCGCCGACTTCTTCACCGTCGACTTCCCGGTGACCGTGTACCGGTCGGCGCGGTGGAGCATCGCAGCGGGCGCGTCGTCGCTGCTGCTGGCGACGGTGCTGGCGGTGTGGGTGGCGCGCACCCCGTCGGTGCTGGCGAACCTGGGCACCGACGCCGAGCTGCGCCAGCTCGCGTTCACCGACTTCGAGAGCTACTACTCCACCGACTCGGCGGCGGCGTTCGGCGCGCGGGTGTGGACGAACAACGCCTACATCGCGGCGCAGTGCCTGGTCGTCGGGGTGCTGCTGGTCCCGGTGGTGCTGATCCTGATCTCCAACGCGGCGAACATCGGGGTGTCGGCCGGCGTGATGGCCTCTTTCGGCCGCCTCGACGTGTTCTTCGGCCTGATCACCCCGCACGGGCTGCTGGAGCTGACCGCGGTGTTCGTCGCGGCCGGCGCGGGGATGCGGCTGGGCTGGAGCTGGATCGACCCCGGCCCGCTGTCCCGGAGCCAGTCGCTGGCCCGGACCGGGCGGGCCACGGTGCGCGCCGCGCTCGGGCTGACCGTGGTCCTGGCGATCTCCGGGGTGCTGGAGTCGGTGGTCACGCCGTCACCGCTGCCGACCTGGGCCCGGGTCGCCATCGGGGCCGTCGTCGAGGTCGCCTTCCTGGTGTACGTGGTCGTCCTGGGACGGCGTGCGATCGCGGCCGGCCGGGACGGCGACCTGGCCGCCGACGCGCGCGAGGCCGTCCTGCCGACCGCCGGCTGACCCGGCGGCCGGGCCCCAGCCACGCCGGCGGCCGCTCCGGCGGGCTCTAGCCTCGGTCGATGGTGTCCGACGCGGCGCGGCAGCCGGGTCCCGCGCTGCGCCCGTACGTCACCTGGCTGCACGCCTACGACGTGAGCGGGTTCCCGGCGGGGGAGCACGTCGGGATGCCGTCGTCCGGCATCACCCTGGTGATCCCGCTGGGCGCCTCGCTGGAGCTGTCGATGCCGGGCACCGCGCGCCGGGCGATGGCCAGCTGCCTGGCCGGACTGCACGACGGGCCGGTGACCATCCACCACCAGGGCACCCAGCGCGGGGTGCAGCTCGCGCTCACCCCGCTCGGCCTGCAGCGACTGCTGGGCGTCCCGGCGGGCGCGGTCGCGCACCAGGCTGTCGAGCTGGCCGACGTCCTGGGCGGCCGAGCCGCGGGCGCGCTGCTCGACCGCCTGGCCGGCGAGGCCGGCTGGCCGGCGCGGCTGGCCCTGGTCGAGCGGGAGCTGCTGCGCCGGCTGGACAGCTCGGCCGATCGGGCCCGCGCGCACCGTCCAGAGGTGGTGCGGGCGTGGTCGATGCTGTCCGCGTCCGGCGGCACCGCCCGGGTCGGCGACCTGGCGGCCGAGGTCGGCTGGTCGCCCCGGCACCTGACCGACCAGTTCGTCGCCGCGGTGGGGACGGCGCCCAAGGTGGTCGGGCGGATCGTCCGTTTCGAGCGCTCGGTGCGGCTGGTCGGCGCCGGGGCCGCCCTCGCGGAGGTCGCCGCCCGGTGCCGGTACGCCGACCAGGCGCACATGACCCGGGAGTGGACCCGGCTGGCGGGGACGACCCCGGCGCGGTGGCCGCGCCAGGACGTGCTCGCAAACGTTCAAGACGGCCGGCGCCGGCCGGCGCACGCTCGCTGACATGACCCGAACCGACCACAACATCTGGACCGGCCTGACCTACGACGACCCGATCGCCGCCCGCGCCTGGCTGTCCGGGCTCGGCTTCGAGGTGGGGGTGCTCGTCGCCGGTGCCGACGGACGCACCGTCCACCACAGCGAGATGCTGTGGCCCGAGGGCGGGCGGGTGACGGTGTCCGGCCGCGGCCGACCCGACGAGACGTTCAGCGTCGGACGCGGCGCCGCCTCGGTCTACGTGGTGGTGGACGACCCGGACGCCGTCCTGGCCCGCGCGCACCGCCTCGGTGCGCAGGTGGTCCGACCGATGGAGGACACCGAGTACGGCTCCCGGGGCTTCAGCATCGCCGACGTCGAGGGGAACCGCTGGAGCTTCGGGACGTACGCCGGGGCCGAGTGACCGGCGTTCCGACGCGGCGTGGCCGCCGGGCGTTGGCCGGCGGTTCATCCCCGCTCCCTACGGTGCGCCCCACACCCCCCTCGACCGGAAGTAGGCACCCGTGCGCGTCCCCCGCCGTACCGCCACCGTCGGCGTCTCCCTCGCCCTGGCCTTCGGCGGCGCCGCCACCGCGGTCAGCCCGTTCGGCGCCGACCGCCCCGCCGCCGCGCCGAAGGCCGCCCCCTCGGCTGCGGCGCCGAAGGCCGCCCCCTCGGCTGC
>CAXTBU010000060.1:0-16393 GCA_964242885.1 uncultured Actinomycetales bacterium | reverse complement strand
GCGCCGAAGGCCGCCCCCTCGGCTGCGGCGCCGAAGGCCGCCCCCTCGGCTGCCGCGCCGAAGGCCGCGGACTCCGAGCTGGCCACCGCGTTCGGCAGGGTGGACCGGAACACCGCCTGGAAGCTGACCGGGACGCTGAAGCTCGACTTCCCGACCTTCCACACCGAGGGCATCGCCTTCACCGCGGACCGGATCTTCCTGTCCTCGGTGGAGATCCTCGAGCCGACCGTCCGGTACCCGGTGCCGCAGGACGGGTACGACCGCTCGCCCGGCAAGGGGATCGGCCACCTGTTCGTGATGGACCGCCAGGGCACCCTGATCAAGGACATCGTGCTGGGCGAGGGGGACATGTACCACCCCGGTGGCATCGACTTCGACGGCAAGGACGTCTGGGTGCCGGTCGCGCAGTACCGGCCGGACAGCAGCACGATCGTCTACCGGGTCGACGCCGCGAGCCTGGCCGTGCACGAGCAGTTCCGGGTGCAGGACCACTTCGGCGGGATCGTCCTGGACAAGACCACCAACCACCTGGTCGGCAACACGTGGGGCTCCCGGCGCTTCGCGGAGTGGACCCTGCAGGGCAGGACACTGGGCACCCTGGACAACCCCGGCTTCTTCGTCGACTACCAGGACTGCCAGTACGTGCCCTCGGCGAAGATGATCTGCGGCGGCATCACGGCGCTGCCGCAGACGCCGGTCGCCGGCGGCAACACCGTCGCCTACGAGCTGGGCGGCCTGGCCCTGGTCGACCTGCACAGCCGCCGGGTCCTGCGCGAGGTGCCCTTCCAGCAGTGGTCGAGCGCCGGCCACGTCGCCACCCGGAACCCGGTCAAGCTCAGCGCCGTGGGCAACCACCTGACGCTGAAGGTGGCTCCGGACAACGGCGAGGAGATCAACGGCACCGAGATCCTCACCTACGAGGCGGACGTCCCGGCGAAGCGGTAGGCGACTGCGCGGCGGGGACGGGCGCATCATCGGCAGATGAGCTACGAACTGGTCCGTCCCCGCAACCGGGTGATCGCCGGCGTCTGCAGCGGTCTGGCCGACCGCTACGGGCTGCGGGCGAGCACCGTCCGGTTGATCTTCGTCCTCTCGTGCATCCTGCCGGGGCCCCAGGTCCTGGTGTACGCGGCGCTGTGGATGGTGATGCCGGACGCGTCCCGGCTCGGGCCGCGCGGGTCACGGTTCTGACCAAGCGGCTCTGACCCCGCCCGCGCGGGGGTCACAGCCGGGTCGGAGCCGGGTCAGAGCCGGCCGGCGCGCTTGAGCTCCAGGTAGACGTCGGCCAGCCGCGGTGCGATGACCTCGGGCACCGCGTCGACGACGACGACCCCGTCGCGCTCCAGTTCGGCCGCCGCCTCGGCCCGGTCGAGCCGGTCCCGGGCCGCGGCGCCCGCCGCGTACGCCGCGCCCAGCTCGTCCGTCGGCGGGTCCGCGGGTACGGCGGTGCCGTCCCGCGCGGGCCCGGCAGCCGCCGGGTCGGCGACCGCGGCGACCACCACGGTGTGCCGGCGCAGCAGCGGCGCCAGCGCCGGGCGCAGCCCGGACCGGACGACCGGGCCGTCCAGCCCGGTCAGCACCACCAGCAGCGATCCCGCCGGCGCCCGGGTGAGCACGGTCCGCGCCAGCAGCCGGTGGTCGGTCTCCACCAGCGCCGGCTCGACCTCCGCGGTCACCTCGGTGACCGCGGCCAGCGCCCGGGCCCGTGCCGGGTCGCGCAGCTGGGCCCGGACCACCCGGTCCAGCACCACCAGCCCGACGCGGTCACCGGCCCGGGTGGCCAGTGCGATGAGCAGCAGCGCGGCGTCGAGCAGGAAGTCCAGCCGCGTCGCCGGCCCGTCGGCGGACTCCAGCCGCCCCGCGCTGGTCCGCCCCGAGTCCAGGACGACGAACACGCTGCGGTCCCGCTCCGGGCGCCAGGTCCGGACGACGACGCCGCCGCCGCGGGCGGTACCGCGCCAGTCGATCGACCGGACGTCGTCCCCGGGCACGTACTCGCGCAGCGTGTCGAACTCGGTGCCGGGGCCGCGGACGGCGACCGGGCTGGACCCGTCGAGCTCCCGCAGCCGGGCCAGCCGGGACGGCAGGTGCCGGCGGCTGGCGAAGGCCGGCAGGGCGCGCACCGTGCCCGGCACCTGCCGGGAGCGCTGCCGGGCGGCCAACCCCAACGGCCCGACGCTGCGCACGGTCACCCGCACCGCGTGCCGGTTCCCGCGCCGTGTCGGCCGCACCGCGGAGACGACCGTCCGCCGCTGACCGGCGGGGACGTCGACGCGCAGGCGCCGGGGGCTCACCCCCGCCGACGGCGGCCAGGCGTCCCGCAGCACACCTGCGACCCGGCGGCGGCCGGTGTTGGTGAGGACCAGCGCGGTCTCGGTCGTCTCCCCGAGCCGGACGCGGGCGTCCGGCGACCGGGTCATCTGCACCGCGGACACCGACCCGGCGAGTGCCAGGTCCAGGCCGGCCAGCGCGAGCACCGCCAGGGTCACGGCGAGCACCCCGGCCGCGCTCGGCGTGACCAGTCCGACGACGAGGGCGCCGGCCAGCGCGACGAGCGCGGTCCGCCCGGTCAGCGCCACTCAGCCGGCCCCGCTGCGTGGGAGCCACAGTCCGGCCGTCCGGCGGGTCCGGTTTCCGGAGCCACCATCCGGCGCCGCCTCCTCATCGGGGGACGCCGACGCTGGCCAGCACCCCGTCCAGCACCGCCCCCGCCGTCGCACCCTCCAGTTCCGCCTCCGGCCGCACCTGCACCCGGTGGGTCAGCACAGGCCGGGCCAGCGCCTTCACGTCGTCGGGGGTGACGTAGGCCCGGCCGCCCAGCCAGGCCCAGGCGCGGGCGGCGGCCAGCAGCATGGTGGACCCGCGCGGGGACACCCCCAGGCGCAGTGACGGCGTCGCCCGGGTCGCCTGCGCGAGGTCCGCGATGTACCCGATGACCTCCGGCCGGACCTCGACGGTGCGCACGGCCGCCCGGGCCGCGGCGATGTCCTCGGCACCGGCGACCGGCCGGATCCCGGCGGCCGCGAGGTCGCGGGGGTCGAACCCGCGGGCGTGCCGGGTCAGCACCTCGACCTCGTCGGCCCGGCCCGGCAGCGGCAGCTCGACCTTGAGCAGGAAGCGGTCGAGCTGGGCCTCCGGCAGCGGGTAGGTGCCCTCGTACTCGACCGGGTTCTGGGTGGCGACCACGACGAACGGCTCGGGCAGCGGTCGGCCCCGTCCCTCGACGCTGACCTGGCGTTCCTCCATCGCCTCCAGCAGCGCCGCCTGCGTCTTCGGCGGGGTCCGGTTGATCTCGTCGGCCAGCAGCAGGTTGGTGAACACCGGCCCGTCGCGGAACGAGAACTCCGAGGTCCGGCTGTCGTACACCAGCGACCCGGTGATGTCCCCGGGCATCAGGTCCGGGGTGAACTGCACCCGCGCGTAGGACAGCCGGGTCGCCTCGGCCAGCGCCCGGACCAGCAGCGTCTTGGCGGTGCCCGGCACCCCTTCCAGCAGGACGTGGCCGCGGCAGAGCAACGCCACGACCAGCGCCGACACCGCACCGGACTGCCCGACGACGGCTCGGCCGAGCTCGGTGCGGACGGCGTCGAACGCCGCCCGGGCCCGCTGCGCGTCCGGCGGCTCCGCGCCCTGCTGGTCCGGGCTGGGGTTCGCGCTCACGTCGATCGGGTCCTCTCGGTCAGGTCGGTCAGCTCGCGGGCGAGCCGGGTCAGGTCGTCGTCATCGTGCGGATCGGGCCCCGCCAGCAGCGACGCCACGACCTCCGGCGGGCGGCCGGAGCGCTGCGCCACCGCCGCCACCACCCCGGGCGGGACCGCCGCACCGGGCCCGCGGGCCGGGTTGGGGGCCGGGTCGCGAGCCGGGCCGGGGAGTAGCGGCTGGCCGACCCGGACGGCCAGGTCGCGGACCGCGGCCGCCCGCAGCGCGCTCGCCGCAGCGTCCCGGGCCCGGTGCCGCCGGTAGAGCCGGGCCCGGCCCGCCGTGGTCTCGCCGGCCGCGACGACGACCGGCAGCCGCTCCGGGACGACCGGGCCGATCCGGCGCGCCCGGGCGAGAGCGAGCAGCACCGCCGCGACGCCGATCTGCGCGGCGACCGGCCCGACCCAGCCGGGCAGCAGCTGGCTCAGCGGCCGGCCGGGCTGGCCGGGCTCGACCGCGTCGCCGGCCGCCGGGCGGTACCAGACCAGGGTCGGGCGCTCGCCGAGCAGGTTCAGCGCGAGCGCCGCGGCGCCGCCGGTGGCCAGCGCCTCGTTGCGCAACGGGCGGTCGGTGCCGAGCACGTCGACGTCGCTGCGCCCACCGGACCCGCGGACGTGCACCAGCGACGCGCCGGAGGACCCGGGGTAGCAGGCCGTCGCCGCACCCGCGCCGGCCGAGACGCCCACCGCGTAGGTCCGCCCCGACAGGTCGACGGTGCCGGCCCGGCGCGCGGCGCGCAGCTCGCAGTCCGGATCGGCGGCCGGCGAGGTGGCCGTCCCGGCGGTCCGCACGTCCGGCAGCACCTCGGCGAGCTGCCGCGACGTCGGGGTGACGAGCACGACGCGGGCGCCGCTGTCCACGATCCGCCGGGTGAGGTCGACCGAGACCCCCTGCGCGGCCGTGACCAGCAGGGTGCGCTGGGCGGCGGCGGCGCCGTCGACGGCCTGCAGGGCGGCCGGGCCGGAGTCGGCGGCCCGGACTTCCACCCCGTTGTCCGCGAGCAGGCGGACCAGGGCCAGCGAGCCGTCGGCGTCGTCCTCGGCGGTGCCCAGCTCGCCGGCCCCGCCGCGCGGGCGAAGCAGGCCGGTCGCCAGGACGAGGACGGCGACCGCCACCAGGACGGCGGCCAACCGGCGGTGCCGGAGCACCGCTGCCCGGATCGCCGTCACCGGGCGGTTGCGGCGTCGAACCGGACGGCCCGGACGGCGTCGTCGGCGGCGGCCACCGCCTGCAGGTCGGCCGGCCCGGCCGGTCGGGATGAGTAGGCGACCGCGCCGAGCGCGTCCGCGGCCGGGCGCAACAGCGGCCCGAGGCCCGGCCGGGCCGCCGCCGCGTCGTCGGCGATCTCCAGCGCGGTCCGACCGGGCACCGCCACCAGGACGCCACGCTCCTCCAGCTCGCGGGTGACGGCGCGGAACCGCTCGCGGACCGCGAGGCCCCAGTCCTCGCCCTGGGCGGCACGGGCAGCCGCGGCGCGATGCCCGGCGGCGTCGACGACGGGGGTCGCGGCGGCGACATCGCGGGCCCGGGCACGGCGCCGCCGCGCCGGCGGCCCGAACCGCCACAGGCCGAGGCCGACCGCGGCCACGGCGACGAGCACCACCACCGCACCGACCCACGGCGCGGCGTCCCCGGCGCCGGCGAACCCGTCGAACAGGTCCGCCAGCCGGCCCCGCAGCCGCGCGACGAGCTCGGCGACCCGGTCCCCGAGGCCGGTGCCGTAGACCCCGCGCGACAACTCCCGCCTGGCGGCCTCGGCGGCCTCGTCCCGCCCGATGTCCACCGGGGTGTCGGCGCCCAGGAGGACCAGCGGTGTCACCGCTGCAGGCCGCGCGCCGCGTCCGCGGCCAGGGCGAGCTCGAGGTCGAGGCCCTCGCGGCGCATCCGCAGGTCCAGGTAGGTCAGGGTGGTCCCGGCGGCGGTGAACGGCAGCGCGACGACGAGGCCGACGACGCTGGTCAGGGCGCTGAGGATGGGCAGGCCGACCTGGGCGGCGGTGTCGGACAGGCCGAGCGGCCCACCGAGCAGGCTCAGCGGCGTCTGGACCAGCTGGGCGGCGACGCCGGCGATCAGCTGGACCAGCAGCAGCACGCCGAGGGTCCGCCACAGGTGGCCGCGGGTCAGGCGCCAGGTCCGGGCGATCGCCGCGAAGACCCCGAGCGGCCGGCCGGTGGCGTCGGGGAACCGGCCGTCGAGGACGAGGACGACCGAGGCCAACCCGAGGCGGCCGACGTAGACCAGCGCGAACAGGACGACCGCCGCCAGCGCGACGAGGACGAGCAGGACGAACAGCACCACCCGCGCCGCACCGGTGGTCAGCTCGGCGATCGCGACCCCGAGCGCGACGAGCAGTGCGATCCCCACCGAGAAGGCCACGGCCGCGGCGACGCCGAGGACGATGCCGAGCCCGACCAGCGGCAGCACCCGGCCGCGGGAGAACCGCCAGGCCTCGCCGGCGGTCGTCCGGTCCCCCAGCGCGGACCGCGCCACGACGACCGTCAACACCGCGGTCACGGCCAGTGTCGCGAGCCCGAACAGGATCACCACCGGGAGCAGCCCGAGCACGGCGAGGCCGAGGCGGCTGGCGTCGGCCTCGGTCAGCTGGCCGCTCCCGCTGTCGAACAGGCCGCCCTGGAACAGCGTCGGCGCAGCGACCGCCAGCACGATGCCGGTGGCGAGGCCGTACACGGCGCCCACGACGGCCGGCAGCAGGAGCATCGGCCGGGGGTTGCGCCGGATGGCCTGCAGGGAGCCGTCGAGCAGTTCGCCGATGCCCAGCGGGCGCAGGGGGATGGTGCCGGGCTTCGGCGCGGTGTCCGCCGGCTCCCAGGGACGGCCGGGCGGCGCGCCGGCCGGGCCGGGCTGCCCCCAGCCGGGCTGCTCCCAGCCTGACGGCTGGCCCGGGGGCTGCTGCCGGCCGGGCTCGTCCCAGCCGGGCTGTGAGCGACGCGGCTGGTCCGGCCCGCCGGCCGGGGGTCCGTCAGGACCCGGTCGGTCCCAGCCTCCGGAGTCGCTCACACCGTCGCTCCCGCCACCGTCGGGGACCGACGATCGGTGTCGGTCCGCGGTGCCATCGTGTCAGGGCCTCCTGCTCGCGGGACGCGCCCGGCGTCCGGCCGCGGCATCCGGCCCGGTGCAGCGTCCGGCGTCCGGCCCCGCGGGACGCGACCGGCTCCCCTGCCCTCCGTCGGCAGGGTTCCGGTCGGTGTCACAATCGCGACAGCTCTGGTCGTACCGCACCCGGTCGCGGCCACCGCAGGAGGAGGCGGAATGCGCGGCACCGTCCTGGTCGTCGACGACGACAGCGCCCTGGCGGAGATGCTCGCCATCGTCCTGCGCCAGGAGGACTACGAGCCCGTCGTCTGCGCCACCGGCAGCGGTGCGCTGGCCGCCTTCGAGGACGCCAAGCCCGACCTGGTCCTGCTCGACCTGATGCTGCCGGGGATCGACGGCGTCGAGGTCTGCCGCCAGATCCGCGCGGTCTCCGGGGTTCCGGTCGTGATGCTGACCGCCCGGTCCGACACGGTCGACATCGTCGCGGGGCTCGAGGCCGGCGCCGACGACTACGTCGTGAAGCCGTTCAAGCCCAAGGAGCTGGTCGCCCGCATCAGGGCCCGGCTGCGCCGTGACGACGTCACGTCGGAGACGCTGCAGATCTCCGACGTCACCATCGACGTCGCGGGCCACGTCGTCAGCCGCGGTGACCGCCGGATCTCCCTGACGCCGTTGGAGTTCGACCTGCTGACCGCCCTGGCGCGCAAGCCGCGGCACGTCTTCACCCGGGAGACGCTCCTGGAGCAGGTCTGGGGGTACCGGCACCCGGCCGACACGCGGCTGGTCAACGTGCACGTGCAGCGTCTGCGGTCCAAGGTCGAGCGGGACCCGGACCACCCGGACGTCGTGGTGACCGTGCGCGGCGTCGGCTACAAGGCGGGCCCACCGTGAGGTCCGCCGGGAGCCCCGCGGGCGGCCGGGCCGGCCCCGCGGGCGCACCCCCGGCGTGACCCCGGGGAGCCCGGGCGGGACCGGGGCCGGCTCCCCGGGGGAGGTCGGCCCGTCGGCGCCCCGAGCGCCGCTCGAGCCGCCGGTCCCGGCGGACCTGGTTGCCGCGAACGACCTGACCGACGTGCTGGCCGACATGCAGGGGACGACCGGGGGCCCAGCGATGGTCGACGGGACGTCGACCACCCAGACCGCGACGGCGTCGACGGCAGCGGTCCGGCGCACCTGGCGACCGGGCAGACCGTTGCGCCCCTCGCGCCCGCCGCGTCGCCGCCGCCGGTCCCGGGCGCTGCCACCTGCCACCGCCGCACTCGCCGCGACCGCACCGGCGACCACCCCACCCGCAGGCACCCCACCCGCGGGCACAGCACCCGCGGGCACAGCAGCCGCGGGCACAGCAGCCGCAGGCACCGCAGCGGCACCCGCGAGCACCGCTCCCGCGAGCAGCGCTCCGGCGAGCAGCGCTCCGGCGAGCAGCGCTCCGGCGAGCAGCGCTCCGGCGAGCAGCGCTCCGGGGATCGCGGCGCCGGGTTCGGCCCGCGCCCGTCGAACTGCCGCGCCCGGCCCACGCCGGCGCGGCTCGCTGGGCCGGGGATCGCTGTGGGCGCGGTCGCTGCAGCTGCGCGTCGTCACGGTCACGCTGGTGGTGTCGGCGGTCCTCGTCGGCGTCGCCGGGTGGTTCATCCTGGACCAGGTGTCGGCGGGGCTGGTCGCCAACCGCGAGGCCTCGGCGGTCAGCGAGTCCACCGTCGGCCTGACCCGGGCGCAGGCGCTGCTGGACGACTCCGCGCCCGGCGATCCCAGCCGGTTGATCACCGACCTGGCCGAGACGCTGGCCACCCAGGGCGCGACCGGACCGGCCGGGTTGTTCGACGTCGTCGTGTTCGCATCGTCCGGACCGACGGCGAGCACCGAGGAGGGCACGCCGGACGCGACCCAGCAGTACGCCCCCCGCGCGTCCCGCAACGTCCTGCCCAGCAGCGTCCCCGCGGGACTGCGCGACGCCGTCCGGGGCACCGACGACGTCGCCTGGGCGCTGGGCCCCATCTCCTACTCCACCGGGGAGCCGCAGCCCGGCGTGATCGCCGGTGGGGAGATCTCGACCGTCGACGCCGGGACCTTCGACGTGTTCTACCTGTACTCGATGGCCGACCAGGTGCGGACGCTGAACCTGCTGCGCCGCAGCATCGTGCTGGCCGGGACGTTCCTGGTCGTCCTGCTCGCGGTGATCGCGGGCACCGTGACCCGCCAGGTCGTCCGCCCGGTCCGGACCGCCGCGGGCATCGCGGAGCGGTACGCGTCAGGCAACCTGACCGAGCGGATGCAGGTCAGCGGGGTCGACGACATCGCCCGGCTGGCGGACACCTTCAACCAGATGGCCACCGCGCTGGAGGACCAGTTCCTCCGCCTGGAGGACCTGTCCCGGGTGCAGCAGCGGTTCGTCTCCGACGTCTCCCACGAGCTGCGGACGCCGTTGACGACCGTGCGGATGGCCGCCGACATGCTGTTCGACGACCGGGCGGAGCTCCCACCGCAGCTGGTCCGGTCCACCGAGCTGCTGCAGGACCAGCTCGACCGGTTCGAGGCGCTGCTGGTGGACCTGCTGGAGATCAGCCGGTTCGATGCCGGGGCGGCCGCGCTGGCGGCCGTGCCGACCGACCTCCGGCCGCTGGTGCACGAGGCGGTCCAGGCGGTCGGCCCGCTGGCCGCCGCGCGGGGCTGCCCGGTGCTCGTGCACGCCCCGTCGCAGCCGGTGACCGCCGAGGTCGACCCGCGCCGGATCGCCCGGATCCTGCGCAACCTGCTCGCCAACGCCGTCGACCACAGCGAGGGGCTGCCCGTGGAGGTCACCGTGGCCGGGGACCGGCAGGTCGCCGCGATCGTCGTGCGCGACCACGGCGTCGGGCTGTCCCCGCCGCAGATCGAGCGGGTCTTCGACCGGTTCTGGCGGGCCGACCCGGCGCGGGCCCGCACCACCGGAGGCACCGGCCTCGGGCTGTCCATCTCCGCCGAGGACGCCGCGCTGCACGGGGGCCGGCTGCAGGTCTGGGGGGTCCCCGGCGGTGGGGCCTCCTTCCGGCTGCTGCTGCCGGTGCGGGTCGACGGGCCGCTGTCCACCCAGCCGCTGCCGCTGGTGCCGCGCGACGCGCGGGCCGGTGCTGCCGGGGTCCCCGGACCGCCGCCCGCTGGTGTCCCCGGAGCGCCGCCCGCTGGTGTGCCCGGAGCGCCGCCCGCTGGTGTGCCCGGACCGCCGCCGGCGGTGCCCGTCCCGACCGGCCCGGGCAGCTCCGGCGGGACGACCGCCGGCACCGCACCGGAGCGGGCGCGGTGACCGGGACCGGCGGGGTCGGCCCGACGGACGGCGGGCGGGGGATCGCGGGTCCGACCCGGCGAGCGCTGCTGGTCGCCGCCGTCGCCGCGGCGGCCGGCTGCGTGCAGATCCCGGACGACGGGCCGGTCCGGCGCCGGGAGCGGGCCACCGCAGGCACCGCCGCCCCGGAGATCCGGACCTACCCGAGCCCACCGGCGGCCGGCTCGGGCCCGCAGGCCGTCACCGCCGGCTTCCTCGAGGCGTGCGCGGTCTCCGGCCCGGACTACTCGACGGCCCGCCGCTACCTGACCGCGGCGGCCGGCGAGCGCTGGGACCCCGCCGCCGGTCTGACGGTGTTCGCCGACGGCTCCTGGCGCGGCCCCGGCAACCTCCCGGCGGCGTCGCTGACCACGTCGGTCGTGCTGACCGGGACCACCGTCGGCCGGGTGGACCCCGCCGGGACGTTCACCGCCGCGGCGGCGACGGCGCCCTTCACCGTCCGGCTCGGCCTGCGCCGGGAGCAGGGACAGTGGCGGATCGAGGACCCGCCGGCCGGGCTGCTGGTGCCCGACGAGGACTTCGCCCGCGAGTACACCGCCTGGGAGGTGCTGTTCGTCAACCCGTCGGGGACCTCGACGGTGCCGGACCCGGTGTACCTGCCCGACCGGGGGACCGACGCCGCCCAGCTGGTCCAGCGGCTGGTGACCGGGCCGTCCGCCTGGCTGGCGCCGGTCGTCCGCTCGGCACTGGCCGCCGGCACGGAGCTGGCCGTCGCCGCGGTACCGGTCGAGGAGGGTGTCGCGACCGTGGACCTGACCGCCCCGGCCCGCGACCTCGACGACACCGCGCGGGTGCTGCTGTCGGCCCAGGTGGTCACGACCCTGCGCCAGCTGTCGCCGTCGGTGTCGGCCGTGTCGATCGTCTCCGGCGGTGCGTCGCTGCAGCCCCGCCAGGTCCCCGAAGAGCAGCCCGTGGACTCGTGGGACCAGTTCGACCCGGACGTGCTGACGGCCACCGAGGGCGACCTCACGGTGCTGTCGGTGCAGAACGGGGGGCCGGCGCTGGTCCGTGGCGACCCGGGCTCGCTGAGCGAGGTCCGCGGGGTGGCCGCCGGGCTGTTCGCCGGCGGCGTGCCGCGGTCGGTGGCGGTCGACCCGCGGACCGGTGCTCTCGCGGTCGTCGCCGCCGACGGGCGCTCGGTCTCCGTCGGGCCGGCCCCGACGGAGGCCGGGCCGGTCCGTGCGGTGCTGTCCGGCACCCGGCTGACCCGGCCGCAGTTCGACCGGGCCGGGCTGGTGTGGACCGTCGACGCGACCGGCGACGTGCTGGTCTGGGACGGGACCGCGGCCCGGCGGGTCCAGGTCGACCTGCGCGGACTGCAGGCGGCCTCGCCGGTCCGGCTCCCGGGAAGCGGGCTGCGGGCGCAGCGGGTGGCGCTGGCCCGGGACGGCCAGCGGGCGGCGGTCGTCCTGGCGACCGGCCGCGCCGCCGCGACCGTCGTGCTGATGCGGGTCCGCCGCGACGGTGGGCTGCGGTTGGACGCCCCACGCCTGGTCACCACCGCCTACCCGGTGGTGGACGACCTCGGGTGGGTGGACGCGGTCGACCTCGTGCTGCTGGCCCGGGACTCCACCTCCACGCTGCAGGTCGTCCAGCTGCGCCAGGACGGGTCGGCGGTGCAGGCGCTGGGGACGCCGCCGTCGGGGGTGTCGGTCGCGGCCGGGCCGGGTGCACGCGGGATCGTGGTCGGGGGGTCCGACGGAACGCTGTACGTCCGCCCGATCCCGTTGCCGCCCCGGTGGACCCCCGTCGTGGCGACGCCCACGCCGGCGCCCAGCCCGACGGTGCCGGTCCCGGTCCCGGGCGCACGCCCGTCCTCCCCGGCACCGCCGGTCCCCACGCCGACCCCGCCCCGGCTGACGGCGCCCGTCTACCCGGGCTGAGCGGCCGGCCCGGCTGGCCGGGTGGCCGTCGTCCACAGCGACGGGCCGGGCGCTGCAGCGTCCTCTCCGGGACCGCGACCGTCGCGAGCATGCCCACCGCGGGACCGCTCCGGTACACCGCCGACCTGGCGGAGCGTCTCGGCCGTGCGGTCGCCGACCTGGCGGGGGGTCTCGGCCGCGCGGTCGCCGACCTGGTCGGCGGGGCCGACTGCGCCGGTTGTGCCGGCGTCCCCGAGCGCCGCGGCCTGTGCCGGGACTGCGCGGACGCGCTGTCCGCCGCCGGCTCGCGCGCATGCCAGGTCCCCGGCTGGTCGGACCCGCCGGCGGTCGCGGCGACCGCCTACGCCGGGGTCGTCGCGCCGGCCGTCGTGGCGCACAAGGAGTACGGCCGCCGGGCGCTGGCCCGGCCACTCGGCGCCCTGCTGGCGGCCGCCGTCGACCTCGCCGTGGGCGTCGCGTACGCCGAGCTGGGCTGGTCGACCGCCGGGCCGGTCGTCCTGGTACCGGTGCCGACCAGCCGACGGGCGCGGCGTCGGCGCCGCGACGACCCGCTGCGCCGGGTCGCGCGGTGCGCCGCCGCCCGGCTCCGCGAGCAGGGTGTCCCGGCGCGCGTGGTGTCCGGACTGCGGGTCCGCGGCACCCCCGCCGACCAGTCGGGCCTGTCCCGGCGGGAGCGGGCGGCCAACCTGGCGGGCCGGTTCGCGGCTCGCCGGGGCGCGGCCGCGGCACTGGTCGCCCGGCCCGGCCGGCCGCTGCCGCTGGTGGTCGTCGTCGACGACGTGCTGACCACCGGGGCGACGGTCCGCGAGGCCGTCCGGGCGTTGGCGGCCGCGGGCGTCGGGGTGGCGGCGGTCGCGACGGTCGCCCGGGCCGGGGACCCGATCCGCCCGCCGAGGGTGCCGGGCGAGCCGGCCGGCTCGTGGACCACGGTCGCCGACCCGGGGCCGTCGGTCGCGCGCCGACCCCAGACCGTCGTCGTCAGGTGCGCCGACCGCTGACCGGAGGGCTACGGTCAGTCGGATCGACGCCACACCGCGACGTGGGAGGTCTGGATGGAAATTGTCGTCAAGAGCCGGCACTGCACCCCCAGCGAGAAGTTCCGTGAGGTCGCCAAGGAGAAGGTGTCGCGGCTGGACCGGTTCGGTCACCCCATCGCCCGCACCGACGTCGAGTTGAGCCGGGAGACCGCACCCCGGCAGTCCGCGATCAGCGAGCGCGTCGAGCTGACGCTGTCCGGCAGAGGACCGGTGGTGCGCGCCGAGGCGCACGCCGCCGACCCGCTGGCCGCGCTCGACATGGCCATCTCCAAGGTCGAGGCCCGGCTCCGCAAGCTCGCCGGCCGCCGCAAGGACGCGCACAACCACGGCAACCACCCGGTGCCCACCGTCCGGCACGGCGTGCCGCCCACGCTGCTCGACCTCGCGACCGCTCCGGTGGCCGGCGCGGGCGGGTCCGACGCGGCCGGGGCCGACGGAGCCGGGGCCGGGCTGTCGGCCGCGCCGGCCGGGTCGGCGGTGACCACCCCGGTGCTGGACCCCGAGCCCGGCCCGGCGACCACCGTCGACGACGGCAGCGCCGGCGACGGCCCGTTCATCGTCCGGGAGAAGGTGCACACCGCCTCCCCGATGACCCGGGACCAGGCGCTGGAGCAGATGGAGCTGGTCGGCCACGACTTCTTCCTCTACAGCTGCATCGAGACCGGCATGCCCAGCGTCGTGTACCGCCGCCGCGCCTACGACTACGGCGTGCTGCACCTGGCCGTCCAGTCCTGAGCCCGTCCTGAGCACACCCCCGGACGGCACGTCCCCCCGACAGCCGGGCCCGCGCAGGCGGACCCGGCTGTCGGCCGCCGCGGCCCGCCGGGTCGCTCTGTCCGCACAGGGCTTCGGGCCCCGCGGTGCGGCCGACCACACCGGAGCGCTGCTCCCCACCGTCCGCCGGCTGGGACTGCTGCAGATCGATTCGGTCAACGTCCTGACCCGCGCGCACTACCTGCCGTTGTTCAGCAGGCTGGGCGCCTACGACCGCGACGCGCTGGACCGGATGTCGGCGCGGGCTCCCCGGCGGCTGTTCGAGTACTGGGCGCACGCGGCCTGCCTGCTGCCCGTGCAGCTGCACCCGCTGCTGCGGTGGCGGATGGACCGTGCCCGTGACGAGGCGTGGGGCGGGATGCGCCGGGTCGAGACCGAGCACCCCGGCGTCCTGGACCGGGTGCGCGCGGCGGTGGCCGACGCGGGGCCGGCGACGGCCGGCGAGATCGAGCTGGTCGCGCACGGCGCCCGCGCGGCGCGCAGCACGGACAACTGGGGCTGGAACTGGTCGTCGGTCAAGCAGGGCCTGGAGATGTTGTTCTGGGCCGGGGAGGTGACCAGTGCCGGGCGCCGCGGCTTCGAGCGCCTGTACGACCTGCCGGAGCGCGCGCTGCCGCGGGCGGTGGTCGAGGCACCGACGCCGGAGCCGGCCGACGCCCGCCGTGAACTGACCCGGATCGCCGCCCGCGCGCTCGGCGTGGCGAGCGAGTTCGCGTTGCGCGACTACTTCCGGCTCGGCGCGACCGAGTGCCGCCCGGCGATCGACGACCTCGTCGAGAGCGGTGATCTGATCCCGGTCACCGTCGACGGGTGGTCCCGCCCGGCCTACCTGGACGCGGCCGCGACCGTGCCGCGGTCGATGGCAGCGAGAGCGCTGCTCGTCCCGTTCGACCCCCTGGTCTTCGAGCGCGCCCGGGTCCGCGAGCTGTTCGGGATGGACTACCGGATCGAGATCTACACCCGCGAGCCGGACCGGGTGTACGGCTACTACGTGCTGCCCTTCCTGCTCGGCGACACCCTGGTCGCGCGCGTCGACCTCAAGGCCGACCGGCAGGCCGGAGTCCTCCGGGTGCGCGCCGCCCACGCCGAGCCGGGTGCGCCGGCGGACACCGCCGAGCACCTGCTCGCGGAGCTGGCAATGCTGGGCGGGTGGCTCGGCTTGCCGGAGGTGGTCGTCGAGGCCCGCGGGGACCTCGCGCCGGCGCTCGCCGCGTGCGCCGCGGCGGCCGGGCACACCGGCCGCGTCAGCGACCAGGGAGCACTGCTCCGCCCGTCGACTCCCGGACGACCAGGCGCGGCGTCGTGACGTGCACCCCGGGTTCCGGCGTGCCGTCCAGCGCTGCCAGCAGCAGCTGCCCGGCGCGGCGGCCGATCGTGGACAGCTCCGGATCGACGGTGGTCAGCATCGGGGTCCGGCCGGTCGCCATCACGTCCCAGTCGTCGTAGCCGACCACCGCGACGTCGCCGGGCACCGAGCGGCCCGCCTCCCGCAGGCCCTCGATGACCCCGCGGGCCACCTGGTCAGAGCCGCAGCTCACCGCGTCCAGCCGCGGGTCCGCCGCCAGGGCGAGCCGGACCGCCTGCCGGCCCCACTCCTCGGACCACTCCCCGTACAGCGGCCGGCCCGCGACCAGCGCCGAGCCGGCGTCGGCCAGCGCCGCGGTGGCGCCGAGCACGCGGTCGGTGGCCGCCCGGTGCCGCTCGGGTCCGGTGACGTGGGCGATGCGCCGCCGCCCGGTCGCGAGCAGGTACTCCACCGCCAGCCGCCCGCCCGCGACGTCGTCGGACACGACGCTGGCATCGGCGGGGTCGGTGGAGCGCGTCCGCACGTAGACGGCGGGCCGGCGCGCGGTCAGCGCCAGCGGCGGCCGTGACTGGCTCAGTCGGCTGGTGACGATGAACCCGTCCACCTGCCGGGCGGTCAGCGTGGCGACGTAGTGCTGCTCGCGGACCGGGTCGTCGCGGGTGTCGCACAGGAACACCGACATCTGGTTGGCCGCGAGCGCGTCCTCGGCACCGAGCATGACCGGCAGGCTGAACCGGCCGAAGCTGTCGGAGGTGATCAGCCCGACGGTGTAGCTGCGGCCGGACAGCAGCCCGCGGGCCAGGCTGTTGGCCCGGAAGCCGAGCAGGTCGGCGGCCTCCCGGACCGCGAGCCGGGTCTCCGGACGCAGCTGGCCGCGGTTGTTGAGCGCCTTGCTGACGGTCCCCACCGACACTCCCGCGGCTCGGGCGACGTCGGAGATCGTGACGGCCGCGTGGGCGGCGCCCACCCCTCGCTCGGCCATCAGGCCACGCTAGCCGTCACGGAAAACGACGGAAACTCGGCGGCCCGGCCCGGTGCGTGAGGAGCGGTTCAGGTCGGTGTTCGCGTAGGGGTTCACGTCTGCCGACCGCGGGTCTACGGTGAGCGACGGCAACCGATTTCCGAAACGGGGAGACTGCATGACCGCGACCGCCGACCGGACCGCCACCGTGGGCACCGGTCCCGCCGACCCCGGCGCCGTCACCCGCACCTATCCGGCAGTCGCCGGTGGCAGCACCTATCCGGCGGTCGCCGGTGGCAGCACCTATCCGGCAGTCGCCGGTGGCAGCACCGATCCGGCGGTCGCCGGTGGCAGCGTCGA
>CAXTBU010000059.1:5878-19258 GCA_964242885.1 uncultured Actinomycetales bacterium | reverse complement strand
GCTTGGTGACCGTTCCTGCTGCTTGGTGACCGGCCGGCCGGTCACCAAGCAGCAGGTGCGGTCACCAAGCCCGGCGGACGGGACAGCGGTCCCGTCGAGACTGGCCGTCGTCCTCAGCCACCCCCCGCACGCGCCGGCGGCCGGACCTGTTGAACGACGGTCGACGGCGTGCAACCAGGCCCCGTGACCGTCGTTCGCACCGCGGACCTGTTGGCCGCCGGCCTGTCCGGCCACGACCTTGCGCGTCAGGTGCGCGACGGCCGCCGGACCCGGCTGCGCCGAGGGGTGCTGACGGCTGGACGCAACGCGGGGTCGGACCTGGACCGCTCGGTGGCGCGGGCCGCATCGGCGCTCGTGCTCGTGCCGGACGCCGTCGTCAGCCATGCCGCGGCGGCGGCGGTCCACGGCCTGCCGGTGGCGACCCACGATGCCGTCGTCTGTGTGACCCGCCCGGACCGGTCCGGCAACCGTCGACGACCCGACCCTGCCCGCGTCCACCTGCACAGCGCCCGACTCGGGGCGGCAGACGTTCGTCGGGTCCGCGAGCTGGCCGTCACCTCGCCCGCTCGGGCCATCTGCGACCTGGCTCGGGCGACTCGCGGACCGGCGGCGCTCGTGCCTGCGGATGCAGCCCTCGCTGCGGGCATCGTCAGCCTCGGCGCGCTGGCCGCCCTGCTGCGCGAGCAGGGGGGTTGGCCGGGCTCGCGAGCGGCCGCGCGCGTGCTGGCGCTGGCGGACCCGGGCGCCGAGTCGCCGCTGGAGAGCCTGGTCCGCGGGCTCCTGGTCCTGGACGGCGGACTACCGGTCCCGGTGCTCCAGCACCCGGTGCGCGGCGGCGACGGCCGGACGTTCCGCGTCGACCTCTGCTGGCCGGACCGCCGGACCGTGCTCGAAGTCGACGGACGCGTGAAGTACGACGACCCGCGGTCGGGCTCCGCGTCGGCAGCCCTGTGGGCCGAGAAGCGCCGTGAGGACTCGATCCGCGAAGCCGGCTGGGCCGTCGTGCGAGTGGTCGCCGACGACGTCCACGGCAGTCCGGCCCTGCTGGTCGGCCGGGTCCGCGCCGCCTTCGAGCGCGCGGCCCGCGAGCACGGTCGTCCACCACCCTCTTGGTGACCGCAGCTGCTGCCTGGTGACCGGCCGGCCGGTCACCAGGCAGCAGGACCGGTCACCAAGCAGCAGGAACGGTCACCACGCGGGGCAGCGGTCACCACGCGGGGCAGCGGTCACCAAGAGCGGCAGCGGTCACCAAGCGAACGAGCGCCGCCAACCGCTGGGATGAGGAAACGTCAGGGGGCGGCGTTGAAGGCGTTCTGGGCGGCGCCGGCGCCGGTGAGGACGACGGCCTCGACAGCGTCCGCGGCGATCTCCAGCGTCACGTCGAGGTCCTTGCGCTCGGCCGCCGAGAACCCCCGCAGCACGTAGTCGGCGGCGTCCTGGCGGCCCGGCGGCCGGCCGATGCCGACGCGCACCCGGACCGTGTCGCCGGTGCCGAGGGAGGCCCGCACGGACTTCAGGCCGTTGTGCCCGCCGTCGCCGCCGCCGACCTTGATCCGCACGACGCCGGCCGGCAGGTCCAGCTCGTCGTGCACCAGCAGTACCGCAGCCGCGGGCACGCCGAAGTACGCGGACAGCCCCGCAACAGGCCCGCCCGAGTCGTTCATGTACGTCCGCGGCCGGGCCAGCACGACCCGGCGGCCGGGCAACGGGCCGAAGCGGACCTCGGCCACCTCGGCGTTGACGCGCGGGTGCCGCGAGAACCGGCCGCCCGCGCGCCCCGCGAGCACGTCGAGCACCAGACGACCGGCGTTGTGCCGAGTGCCCGCGTACTCGGTGCCCGGGTTGCCGAGCCCGACGACCAACCAGCGGTCGTCGGGACCCGGCACCCGTGCAGCCGACCCCGCCGCAGCATCCGGCGTCAGGACTGCTGGACGGCAGCGGCGGCCGACGACGCGTTCTCGTCGCCGGAACCGCCCTCGGTCTCGACCTCGCCGGCCGGCGCTGCGGTCTCGGTCGGGGTGACACCGGCCTCGGCCTCGGCGGCGGCGAGCTCCGCGTCGGCGGCGGCAGCGGTCTGCTGTGCGGTGACGTTGACCACCTGCTGGTCGGCGTCGGTGATCAGCGTGGAGCCCTCCGGCAGCGTCAGCTCCCCGGCGGTGATGATCGTGCCGGCCGCGAGGCCCTCGACGGACACCTCGATGCGCTCCGGGATCGCCGTCGGGTCCGCCTCGAGCTCGACCTCGGTCAGCTCGGACACGATCAGCGTCTCGGGGGCAGCCTCGCCGGTGACGTGGATCGACACGGCGACGGTGACCTTCTCACCGCGGCGGACGACGTCGAGGTCGACGTGCTCGATGGTGCCGCGGATCGGGTCGCGCTGGATCTGCCGGGGCAGCGCCAGCGCGGAGCCCGCCGCCGTCCGGACGGTGAAGATCGAGTTCGACGACGCGCGCAGCGCGAGCATCACCTGGTGGCCGGGCAGCGTCAGGTGCACCGGGTCCGCCCCGTGGTCGTGCAGGACGGCGGGGACCTTCGAGGCGCGGCGGATGCGGCGCGCCGCTCCCTTGCCGAACTCCTCGCGCGGCTCCGCGTCGAAGGTGAGGTCGATCTCCTTGGCCATGAGGTGCTCCTACGTCGTCGGCTTGCTCGTCCGCCGCCCCGGGCGATCGACGGGCGGGCGACCGAGGCGGCACGACGGCCGGTCGGAGCACCCCCGTCGATCACGGCCGACCAGCGGTCCCGGACAGGACCGCGGCGTCGGCCCTCGCCAGGGCAACCCCACGAGGGTACCGGCCGGACCGGGCGGAACCGAACCGCCGACGTCATACGGCCGGACGGGGAAGCAGCTCAGGCGGCGCCGTCGAACAGCCGGGTGACCGAGCCGTCCTCGAACACCTCGCGGATCGCGCGGGCCAGCAGCGGCGCGATCGAGAGCACCGTCAGCTTGTCGAACCGCTTCTCCGCGGGAACGGGCAGGGTGTTCATCACGACGACCTCGGAGATGCGCGAGTTCTTCAGCTGGTCGACGGCCGGCCCGGAGAGCACCGGGTGGGTCGCCGCCACGATGACCTTGGCCGCGCCGTTCTCGAACAGCGCCTCGGAGGCCTTCACCAGGGTCCCGCCGGTGCCGATCATGTCGTCGACCAGCAGGCACGTCCGGCCCCGGACCCGGCCGACGACCTCGTTGACGTGCACGACGTTGGCCTTCGCGGGGTCACGGCGCTTGTGGATGATCGCCAGCGGCGCGCCGAGCCGGTCGCTCCAGTTGTCGGCCACCCGGATGCGGCCGGCGTCGGGTGTCACGACGGTGAACTCGGAGGTGTCGTACTTGTCGATGATGTAGTCGCAGAAGATCGGCATCGCGAACAGGTGGTCCACCGGGCCGTCGAAGAACCCCTGGATCTGCGCGGCGTGCAGGTCCACGCTCATCAGCCGGGTCGCGCCGGCCGTCTTGTACAGGTCGGCCATCAGCCGGGCCGAGATCGGCTCGCGGCCGCGGGACTTCTTGTCCTGGCGGGAGTAGCCGTAGTAGGGGACGACCGCGCTGATCCGCTTGGCCGACGCGCGCTTGAGCGAGTCGAGCAGGATCAGCTGTTCCATCACCCAGTTGTTGACCGGGTAGCCGTGGCTCTGGATGACGAACACGTCGCAGCCCCGCACCGACTCCTCGACGCGGCAGTAGACCTCGCCGTCGGGGAACTCGCGGATCTCGGTCGGGACCAGGGCGACGCCGAGCAGCGCGGCGACCTCCTCAGCGAGCTCCCGGTGCGCTCGCCCGGACACGAGCATGAGCTTCTTGTGGGTCGGCCTGCTGATCGTCACTTCCATGCGCGGGCGCACTCCGTTCCTGGGGCCGGCCTGGGTGGCGGGGGTGCTGCCGGCGGCCGGCGGGCGGGTCGGGGCCAGCCCGCGGAGTCGGATCCGGCGCGGCCGAGACTACGGGACCACGGTCGTCGACCCGTCCGCTGCGCCGCCCGTCGGGGCGTCCGACAGACCGGACCCGGGAGGTGCGCCATCCGGCTCGCCCGGCCCGACGTCGCCCTCGTCGACCTCGTCCTCGCCCGGCACCCCGCTGCGGGCGGCGGCTGCCGCCAGCGCCGCCGGGCTCCCCGGCCGGTAGCGCCCGACCCACCCCTCGAGGTTGCGCTGGGGGGCCACGTTGATCGCCAGCGCGCCCGACGGCACGTCGCGGCGGACCACGGTGCCCGCGCCGGTGTACGCGCCGTCCCCGATGCTCACCGGCGCGACGAACATCGTGTCCGAGCCGGTCCGGCAGTGGTCCCCGATGGTGGTCCGGTGCTTGTGCACGCCGTCGTAGTTGACGAACACCGAGCTGGCCCCGATGTTCGAGCCGACCCCGATGGTCGCGTCGCCGGCGTAGGTCAGGTGCGGGATCTTCGAACCCTCGCCGATCGTGACGTTCTTCGTCTCCACGAACGTGCCGATCTTCCCGTCGGTGCCCAGCACGGTCCCGGGCCGCAGGTAGGCGAACGGGCCGACGGTGGCCCCGGGGCCGATGACCGCACCGGACCCGTGGGTGCGGACCACGGATGCGCCGACCTCGACCCGGACGCCGTCCAGCGTGGTGTCCGGGCCGACCGTCGCACCCGCCGCGACCGTGGTGTCGCCGTGCAGCTGGGTGTTGGGCAGCACGGTCGCGTCCGGATCCAGGCGGACCCCGACGTCGATCCACGTCGTGGCGGGGTCCACGACGGTCACCCCGGCGCGCATCCACGCGGTGACGGTGCGGCGGTTCAGTTCGGCGCCGAGCGCCGCCAGCTGCACGCGGTCGTTGACGCCCTCGACCTCCAACGCGTCCGCGGTGCGCAGGGCGGTCACCGGCAGGCCGGCGGCGACCGCGGCCGCGACCGTGTCGGTCAGGTAGACCTCGCCGGCCGCGTTGTCCGTTCCGAGCTGGTCCAGCAGCCCCGGCAGCGCCGCGGCGTCGAAGGCGTAGACCGCCGAGTTGATCTCGGCGACCGCCAGCTGGGCGGGGGTGGCGTCGCGGTGCTCGACGATGCCGAGGACCGGGCCGTCCGCACCGCCCGCGGCGGTGCCACCCGTCCCGGCGCGGACGATCCGGCCGTACCCGGTCGGGTCCGGAACGACGGCGGTGAGGACGGTCACCGCGGCACCGGCCCGCTCGCGGGCGGCCACCAGCGCCGCCAGGGTCGCCGTGCTGAGCAGCGGGCTGTCGCCGGTCGTGACCAGCACGGTTCCGGACGGCGCGAGGGCGCCCGCCGCCAACGCGACCCGGACCGCGTCCCCGGTGCCCAGCTGCCGTTCCTGCACGACGGGCTGTGCGGCCGGGTCGACCGTGGCCAGGTGGGCGGTGACCTCGGAACGGCCGTGCCCGACCACGACGGCCAGCCGGTCCGGGTCCAGGGCCCGCGCCGCCGCAACCACGTGCGCGAGGAGGCTGCGGCCGCCGAGAGCGTGCAGCACCTTGGGCCGGGCCGAGCGCATGCGGGTACCCGCGCCGGCCGCCAGGACGATCACCGTGAGAGACACGCTCCGGCGCCTGGCCTCGATCCAGGACTGGAAGGCTTCAAAGGCCTCCGGGCTGCCAATTACCCCACGCCGGATGGTGGCGGACCCTGCGGTCCGCCGCCCGGTCAGTGTCGCACCGACGCACCGCGTCCCCAGGGCTGCGGCGGGTCGCCACCTCGGCGCGCCGCGCGTGCCACGCTCCGGACGCGTCCGGGTCCGCGGCGCGTGCGGCCGTCCGGCGGTCTCGTTCGCGACGGGGGAGACACCGGGCAGCGCTCCAGCTCGTACCGGGTGCGGGCGCGCCGGCGCAGCGCGCCGGCGGTCGTGCGGCGGTGGCCGGTTCAGGAGCCGGCCGCGGCCAGGAACTCGACCCGGTTGCCGTGCGCGTCGTCGGTGTAGAAGCGCCGGTACCCGGGGAGCAGTTCGTCCACCCGGACCGCGCGGGCGCCCGCGGCCAGCCGCCGGGCCAGCGCGGCGAGGTCGCCGACCGTGCCCAGCAGCAGGGCCGGGTGGGCGCGGGTCGCCGGACGGAACGGCTCCTCGACGCCGACGTGGACCTCCAGGTCGGTGCCGGGAGCCCGGAACCAGCAACCGCCGCGAGGCACCAGGTCCGCCGGCTTCGCGACCTCGGTCAGCCCGACGTCACCGGCCCAGAACGCCCTCGCGGCGTCCTCGCCGGCGGGCGGGCAGGACAGCTGGACGTGGTGCAGCCGCGCGAACCCGGTCACGAGCCGTCCCCCCGGTGCGCGACCGCGAACACCCGGCGGAACGGCAGCACGGTCCCGCCCGGACCCGGTGGGTACGCCTCGGCGAGCCGTTCGGCGAGCGCGTCCACGAACCGGTCGGCCAGGTCCTGGTCGGCGGCCGCGAGCGCCTGGACGGCCGGCCGGGCGCCGGTTCCGGACAGCCAGGCGAGCACCGGGTCCGGCCCGGGGAGCAGGTGGCTGTACGTGGTCTCCCACACGTCGACGGCCAGGCCGCCGGGCAGGTCGATCCCGGCCGCCACCAGCGCGTCGAGGTACTCCGCCGGCCCGGGCGCCGCGGCCCGTTCGGTCGACGTGCCGAGCACCCGCGCGTACGGCTCGCTGGCCACCAACTCGGCGAGCGCGCGGTGCGAGGGGGCGTCGAAGTTGCCCGGCACCTGCAGGGCGAGCCACCCACCCGGCGCGAGCGAGGCCAGCCAGGTCGCCAGCAGCTCGAGGTGGCCGGGGACCCACTGCAGCGTCGCGTTGCAGACCAGGACGTCGACCGGGCCGACGGGCGCCCAGGTGCGGACGTCCCCGGTCGTGAACCCGACCCGCGCGTCGCCGCGACCGCGCGCCGCCTCGATCATCGGCTCGGACGAGTCGATGCCGGTGACGCGCGCGGGCGGCCACCGGTCGGCGAGGGTGACCGTCAGGTTGCCGGGACCGCAGCCGAGGTCGACCACGTCACGGGGCGCGGTGGCCCCGACGCGGGCGAGCAGGTCGACGAACGGCCGGCCACGCTCGTCGGCGAAGCGCAGGTAGCGGTCGGGGTCCCAGACGGGCATCGGGTCTCCTGCTCGGGGATGGGCACCTGCCGGGACGGGTTCCACCACGGCTGGTGTCTTGACGCCAAGTATCTTGACATCAAGACAACCGGCTGTCGAGGCAGCGGCGCGCAGCCGGCCACCCGTCGTCCGATGCCCGGAGTGTCTCGACGTCGAGAATCTCGACCGCCGTAGCCTGCAGCCATGGCCGGGCCCGCGGACGAGGTGGACCGGCTCGTCGCGGCGTGGTCCCGCGAGCGGCCCGACCTGGACCTGTCCCCGCTGACCGTGCTGTCCCGGATCGGCCGGATCGCCCGCCAGCTCGACCTCGCCCGGCGGGCGTCGTTCGCCGGGCACGAGCTCGAGCAGTGGGAGTTCGACGTCCTGGCCGCGCTGCGCCGGGCCGGGGACCCGTACGAGCTGACGCCGTCCGAATTGCTCCGGCAGACGCTCGTCACCAGCGGCACGATGACCAACCGGGTCGACCGCCTGGTGGAGCGCGGCTCGGTCGAGCGCGGCCCGGACCCCCGCGACCGCCGGGGCGTGCTGGTCCGGCTGACCGGGTCCGGCCGGGCGCGGGTCGACGCCGGGTTCGAGGCGCTGCTGGAGTCCGAGCGCGCCCTGCTCGCCGGGCTCTCGCCGCGCCGCCGCGCAGACCTCGCGGCCCTGCTGCGGGAACTGACCCTGCGCGTCGACGACACCGCCGCCGCCCCCGCGCCGCGCGATGCAGGCGGACCGGGCGCCGGCCGCGACGGCGTCACAGGGAGCCACTGACCACCAGCACCAGGCCGGAACCGACCGCCAGGCAGGTGACACCCAGGGCGAGAGCGGTGATCTCCGGACCGGCCCGAGCCCGACCCCCGTCGGGGACGCTGCGCAGCTGACGCGTCCGCCGTCGCGCCAGCACCACCACCCCGACCGCCAGCACCAGGGCCACCGCGGCCAGCAGCTCGCCGCCCCGGCTGGGGTGCCGGTCGCGCAGCAGCAGCAGGAACCCGTTCGCGGACAGGCCCAGACACGTCCGTGTCCAGGACAGCGCGGTCCGCTCGGCCTGCAACCCCGGCGGTGCCGGACGGGTGCTCACCCGCCGACCACCACGGTGACCCCGACGACCACGGCGAGCACGGCCAGGCCGGCAGCGAGCAGGAACGGCAGCCGGACCGGGGGCAGCGGCCCGTCGCGGCGCATCGCCGCGTCCACCGCCCGCCAGCGCAGCAACCCGCCCACGACACTGACCACCGACAGCGCGACGAACAGCAACCCGATCGTGGTGCGCACCCCGGCGATGCCCAGCTCCGGCGCGAACTGCACGACGGCGACCCCTGCCGCGAGCAGGCCGAGAGCGGTGCGCACCCACGACAGGAACGTCCGCTCGTTGGCCAGCGTGAACCGGTAGTCCGGCTCCCGGTCTCCGTCGGCACCCGGTTCGGTCACCCGCCGATGATCGCCGACGCGGGCCCGCCGGTCGTCGCCCGCGCCGGCGGATGCGCACACTGGCGCCGTGACCGCCTGGGGCAAGCGCGCCGACGTCGTCGTCCACACGCGTGAGCCGTTCAACGCCGAGGCGCCGCCGGCGGCCCTGCGGACGCCGCTCACCGACGTCGACGCCTTCTACTCCCGCAACCACGGGCCGATCCCGGACGTCGACCCCGCGACGTGGACGCTGCGCATCGAGGGCCTGGTCGACTCCCCCGCCACCCTGACCCTGGCCGACCTGGCAGGGTTCGAACAGCGAGAACTCACCGCGACGCTGCAGTGCGCGGGCAACCGGCGCACCGAGCTGCAGGCGTTCCGCGCGGTGCCCGGCGAGGTGGCGTGGGGCCCGGGAGCCACGTCGACCGCGACCTGGACCGGCGTCCGGTTGTCGGACGTGCTGGCCACCGTCGGCGTGCGCGACGAAGCCGCGCACGTGGAGTTCCTGGCCCCCGACATCGCACCCGACGCCTCGCCGCCGCAGGGCTTCGGCGGGTCGGTGGAGCTGGGCACGGCGCTGGCCGGCGAGGTCCTGCTGGCGACCGGGATGAACGGGGCGCCACTGACCCGGGTGCACGGCGCGCCGGTCCGGGTGGTCGTGCCCGGCCACATCGGGGCGCGCAGCGTGAAGTGGGTGGACCGGGTCGTGCTCCGGGCCGACCCGTCGCCCAACTGGTTCCAGGCACACGCCTACCGGCTGGTGCCCGCCGACGGCGACTACGGGCGCGACGCGGAGACCCGCGGTCTGGCGCTGGGCCCGGTTGCGGTCGCCGCCGCCGTCGTGGGCCCGACGCCGGGCGCCACCGTTCCCGCGGGTCGGCTCCCGGTCAGCGGCTACGCCTTCGCCGGGGACGGCCGCCGGGTTCTCCGGGTGGACGTGTCCGGCGACCGCGGGGTCACCTGGGTGCAGGCGGCGCTCGACGCGGATCTCGGCCGGTGGGCCTGGCGGCAGTGGACCGCCCGGGTCGACGTGGCCGCCGGGCCGACCGAGCTCGTCGCCCGCGCCTGGGACGCGTCGGGCTCCACCGGCCCCGCGCGAGCCGCCGACGTGTGGAACCCGAAGGGCTACGTCAACAGCAGCTGGGCCCGCGTCCCGGTGACGGCGGTCTGACCGGCGTGCGGATCGTCGCCGTCGAGATAGCCGTACCGGACCCGGCGACCACGGCCGGCTGGTACCGCGACGTGCTCGGGCTGGACACCGACGGACCCTCGGTGGGCATCGGGACCTCGACACTCCGGCTGGTCCCCGGGCCGGCCGAGACGGGGCACCACCACCTCGCGTTCGCGGTCTCCGCGGACTCGAGCCAGGACGCGCTGTCCTGGCTGCGCGGCCGAGTCGCGCCGATGCGGGTCGCGGGGGCTGAGATCGTCGACGGGCCGGCGGGCTGGGACAGCGAGTCGGTGTACTTCCGCGGTCCGGACGGCGCGATCCTCGAACTGATCGCGCGGCACCGGCTGGCGGATCGACCTGCCGGGCAGGCTGCGCCGTTCGGCGCGGGATCGCTGCTCTCGATCAGCGAGGTCGGCCTGCCGGTGCCAGACGTCGCAGCGGCCGTCGACGACCTCGGACGCACCCACGGCCTGAGCCGGTTCGGCGAGCCCGAACCGCGGTTCGCGCCCGTCGGCGACGACACCGGCCTGCTGATCGTCGTCGCCGAGGGCCGCGTCTGGTTTCCGACGGCAGCGGACCGACCGGCCACCGGGCCGCTCACCGTCATCGTCCGCGCGCCGGGCGGCAGGACCGCCGAGCTGGAGCTGGCGCCGGCCCGGCGCGTGCGGGCGGTCTGACCCGGGTCGGGTCAGGCGTCGGCGGCCTCGGCGAGGGAGAGCCACTGCTCCTCCAGGCCGGTCCGTTCGGTGACGACCTCCCGGATCCGGGCGTCGAGGTCGAGCACCCGCTGGTAGTCGGTCGCCG
Source organism: uncultured Actinomycetales bacterium (assembly GCA_964242885.1). Classification (GTDB taxonomy): domain Bacteria; phylum Actinomycetota; class Actinomycetes; order CAXTBU01; family CAXTBU01; genus CAXTBU01. The sequence continues at coordinate 8,870 of CAXTBU010000059.1, read as the reverse complement.
CGGCGGCCAGCTGCCCGGTCAGCTGGGCCTCGGTGGCCGTGAGCTTCTCCATCTGCCGCTCGATGCGGGTGAGGTCCTTGCGTGCTGCCCGGACGTCGGACGCGGACCGCTCCGGCCCCGCGGCCGGCCGCCTGGTCCCCGGACTCGGAGCAGTGCTCCGCGGAATCGGGGAGCGGTGCTCGCGCAGGTACTGGTCGACCCCGCCGGGCAGGTTGCGCACCGTCCCGTCGCCGACGACGGCGTCGGTGCGGTCGGTGACCCGCTCGAGGAAGTACCTGTCGTGGCTGACGACCACCAGGCTCCCGGGCCAGGTGTCGAGCAGGTCCTCCAGCACCGTGAGGGTGTCGGTGTCCAGGTCGTTGGTCGGCTCGTCGAGCAGCAGCACGTTGGGCCCGCCGACCAGCAGCCGCAGCAGCTGCAGCCGCCGGCGCTCCCCGCCGGACAGGTCGCCCACCGGCGTCCACATCCGGTCACCGGTGAAGCCGAACCGCTCCAGCAGCTGGCGAGCGCCGATCGTCTGGCCACCGCCGAGGTCGACCTCCCGGCGCAGGCGCTCGACCGAGTCCAGCACCCGCCACGGCGGGTACAGCAGCCGGATGTCCGCGTCCGCGGCGGCCTCGTCGTCGACCAGCTCGACCTGCTGCACCAGCTGGGCCAGGCGCACGGTCTGGCCGCGCACCACCCGGCCCGACGCGGGCGGCAGCTCACCGGTCAGCAGCCGCAGCAGGGTCGTCTTGCCGGACCCGTTCGCGCCCAGCACCCCGATCCGGTCCCCCGGCCCGAGGTTCCACGTGAGGTCGCGGAACAGCAGCCGGTCGCCGATGCGCGCGTCGACGTGCTCGAGCTCGACCACGGTCCTGCCCAGGCGGGCGGTGGCGAACTTCTGCAGCTCGAACGGGTCACGGGGCGGCGGTTCGTCGTCGATGAGCGCGTTCGCCGCGTCGATGCGGAACTGCGGCTTGCTGGTCCGCGCCGGCGGGCCGCGGCGCAGCCAGGCGAGCTCCTTGCGCAGCAGGTTCTGCCGACGTTCCTCGCTGGTGTCGGCGACCCGGCGGCGCTCGGCGCGGGCCAGCACGTACGCGGCGTACCCGCCGTCGTAGGACTCGACCCGGCCCTCGACGACCTCCCACGTCCGGGTGGAGACCGCGTCCAGGAACCACCGGTCGTGGGTGACGACCACCAGCGCACCGCGGGCGCCGACGGTGCCGTCGTAGCGGGCGGTCAGGTGGCGGGCGAGCCAGTCGACGCCGTCGACATCGAGGTGGTTGGTGGGTTCGTCCAGGACCAGCACGACGCCGTCCAGGCTGGTCGAGCCGGAACCGGCGGCGCCGGTGGACCGGGCAGACGCGGCGGTGTGCACGTCCCCGCCCAGCCCGGTGAGCACCGCGGCGAGCGCGACGCGGCGCCGTTCGCCGCCCGACATCCCGGCGACCGGGGTGTCCAGCCCGGACTCGAACGCGGTGCCGTGCACGCCGCCGAGCAGTCCGGTGAACACGTCGCGGACCCGGGCGTCGGCGGCCCACACGTGGTCCGGGACCTCGCCGACGACAGCGGAGCGCACGGTGGCGTCCGGCAGCAGGTCGTCGCCCTGGCCGAGCACGACGACACGCGCACCGCCGGCCCGGGTGACCCGGCCGGAGTCGGGGTCCATCCACCCGGACAGCACGCGCAGCAGGGTCGTCTTGCCGCCGCCGTTGCGCCCGACGACGCCGATCCGGTCACCGGCCGCGATGCCGAGGCTCACGCCGGACAGCACGTCCCGGGTGCCGAACCGGACACTGGCGCGCTCGATGTTCAGCAGGGTGGTGGGAGTGGCCATGTCGCCGTCGAGGCTGCCACACCCGGACCCGACCTGGCGGCGTCCGCGGCCCGTCGGCGTTGACCCGCTCCGGCGGGCGTGGTGGGATGCGCTCGACCTCGACGGGAGAAGCCGGTCAGAAGCCGGCGCTGTCCCGCAACCGTGGGTCCGTGGACCGACCGCTTCCCCGATCCGGGCAGCAGGGGTGTCGCCGGACGAGTCGGATCGCCCGCCAGGTCGGCACAGCCAGACCGACCTGTCGTGGACTGCAGGGAGGGCGTCGGACCGGTACCGCGGACGCCGCGGCGCCGCGTGCCGTCCCGCTCTCTGCGCGCCATGCCGCCAGAGAGGCACCCGTGACGCCCCCGACGACCGCCCGCGCTCCCCGTGCGCGCACCCCGCTGACCCACACACGCCTGGCCCGGACCCCGCTGGCCCAGACCCCGCTGGCCCGGACCCCGCTGGCCCGGCTGGCGATCGGGGCGACCGCGCTCGCGTGGGCGCTGGCCCCGTCGGCCACCGCGGGTGGGCAGCCGCTCGCCGCGGCGGCCCCGGCGGGGGACGTCGGGCTGTTCGGTGTCCAGGACCCCACCTACGACGGGGTCTACCGGCAGTCCCTGGCGATCGGTGGCCTGGTGGCCGCGGACGTCGACGTGCCGGCCGCGGCGATCGACTGGCTGCTGCGCCAGCAGTGCACCGACGGCTCGTTCCCGTCCTACCGCGCCGACACGACGGCGCCGTGCGTCCCGGCCGCCGTGGAGAGCAACTCCACCGCCGCCGCGGTCCAGGCGCTGGTCGCGCTGGGGTCACCGGACACCGGCGCCGCCGCCACCCGGGCGGTCACCTGGCTCCGCGGCCTGCAGAACGCCGACGGCGGGATCGGCTTCACGCCCGGGTCGCCCACCGACGCCAACTCCACCGGCCTGTTCCTCAGTGCCCTCGTCGCCGCCGGTGTGGACTCGGCCGGCGTCGACACACCCGGTGGCAGGGACCCGTACGACGCGCTGATCGGGCTGCAGGTCGACTGCGAGCCGGATTCCGGCGACCGGTCGGACGTCGGCGGCCTGGCCTTCCAGCCGCAGGACGGCGAGCTGTTCGCCGACACCTTCGCCACCTCGGGGGCGCTGCTCGGGTTCGCCGGCGGCGCGTTCCCGGTCGAGCCCCGCACGGGGTCGACCGAGGTCCCCGGCCCGG
>CAXTBU010000059.1:1637-5778 GCA_964242885.1 uncultured Actinomycetales bacterium | reverse complement strand
CTCGTGCAGTACCTCGGCGAGCCGAGCGTCGGCCAGACGCTGACCGCGGTGCTCGGGCTGGTCCAGCTCGGGATCGGGGCCGACCAGGTCGACGGGGCCGTCCAGGCCCTGCCCGCCGCGCTGCCGGCCTTCCTCGTCGACGACGCCGGGGCCGACCGGCCCGGCTCCCTGGGCCAGGCCGCCCTGACGATCGCCGCCGTCGGCGAGGACCCGGCCGGGTTCGGCGGCGTCGACTACCCCGCGCGAACGCTGGCGACGATCCGATCCGCGGCCGGCCCGACCGCCACGGCGACCGCCACGGCCACCGGGTCGCCGCGGCCGACCGCGACCGCGACGGCGTCGCCGACGACTGCCCCGCCCACCACTGCCCCGACCACCACTGCCCCGACCACCACTGCCCCGACCACCGCCCCGGCGACCCCGGAGTCGACCGCCTCGGCACCCGGCCCGGATCCCCCGACCGGTCCGGAGCCCAGCGCGGCGCCCACGCCGCCCGGCGGGGAGCTGCCGCGGACCGGTTCTGACCTGACGCTCCCGCTGGCGGGCGGCGGACTCGCCGCACTCGCCGCCGGGGCCGCGTTCGTCCTGCTGGGTCGGCGGCGGACACGGTGACCGCGCGGCCGGTGCGCCGGCTGGCCGCCATGGCCGTCGCGGCGGTCCTGCTCGCTGCCACGGTGCTCGCCGTGGCTCCCGCGGGGGTCGCCTCGGCCCAGACGCTGTACCGGTACTGGGCGTTCTTCCACCGGACCGACGGGGGCTGGGCCGCGTCGAACCGTGGGGCGGCGACCTCCTACCCGAAGGACGGCGCCGTCGAGGGCTGGCGGTACCAGGTCGCCGCCGACGGCGGCGGCAAGGCGCCGCGGACGTCGATCTCGTTCGCGGCGGTCTGCGCGGGCGTGCCGGTGAAGGCCGGTCGCAAGCGGGTCGCGTTCGTCTTCGACTACGGCACCCGGGCCGACGCCCGTGCCGGTCAGACCCCGCCCCCGCTGCGCGCCGGCTGCGCCTCGGGCCGGCCCGGGGCGTCGGCGCAGGAGCTGCAGGGCTCGATCGCCAGGGTGCGCCTGCGCGGTGACGGACTGCTGTGCGCCTTCGACGGCTATCCCTCGACCGGCTGCGTGGACACCGTGCCGGCGGGCCCGCCGAGCCCCGCCCCGACACCGACCCGTCCTGCACCGACCCGTCCTGGACCGACCCGTCCCGCACCGACCCGCTGGCCGACCGCCACACCCACGCGACCCGCACCCACGCGACCTCCGTCGACCCGGCGGCCGACCGCCGCACCGACCGGGCGCGCGTCGGCGCCGCCGACCCGTCGCGCCACCCCACGGCCGACCCGCCGGCCTGCCGAGCTCCCGAACGCGGGGAGCCGGACCTCTCCCGGGGCACCCGGTCCCGGCGCGCCGAGCCGCCCGCCGGCACCTCGGTCCGGACCCGACCAGCCCCTCCCGTCCGGGGCTGCGGGGTCCACCGACACAGCCGCCGGACCCGGCGTCGCCCCGAGCCGGCCGGCCGGCGTCGCGCGGACGCCGGGAACGGCCGCCCCGCCCAGGACCACGGGCCCGACGACCGGCGTCCGCACCCCGTTCCCGCCCGCCCCGACGACTCCGGGTGCCGCAGGTGGAACGGAGGACGACGCAGCCGGGCCGCCCCTGCTCACCGGCGCCACCCGGCCCGAGGACGGGACGCACTCGACGGTGCCGACGGTCGTCGGCCTGGGCCTGCTGGCGTGCCTCGGCGTCGCGACCGCCGTGGTCACCGTCCGGCGCCGCATCCGACCGGAGGACCGCTGAGCCTGGACACGGCCCGCCGGCCGCGGACCACCCCAGAGCGCCGCCGGCCGGACCCGCCACTCCCCCGCAGCCGCCCGCCCCGGGCCGTGCACCCGGTCGCCTGGTGGGTGTGGGCGCTCGGGCTGGCGACGGCCGCGTCCCGGACGACCGACCCGCTGCTGTTGGGGCTGGTGATCGCGGTCGCCGGGCTCGTCGTCGCCGCCCGCCGTACCGACGCCCCGTGGTCGCGCGCCTACCGGAGCTTCCTGCTGCTGGGCCTCGTGGTGGTCGCGATCCGCACCGTCTTCGCCGCCCTCGTCGGCACCGCTGCCGGGACCACCGTGGTCGCCGACCTGCCCGAGGTCCCGCTGCCCGGCCTGTTCGCCGGGATCCGGCTCGGTGGCCCGGTCAGTGCCGAGGGCCTGGTCGCCGGCGCGACCGCCGGGCTGCAGCTGGCCACCCTGCTCGCGTGCGTCGGGGCGGCGAACTCCCTCGCCCACCCGCTGCGCCTGCTCAAGGCGGTGCCGGGCGCGCTGTACGAGGTCGCCGTCGCGGTGGTGGTCGCGGTCACCACCGCGCCGCAGCTGCTCGCCGAGGCCAGCCGGGTCCGCAGCGCACGACGCCTGCGGGGCCGGTCGGCCACCGGTGTGCGGGCGTTCTCCGAGACGGCGGTGCCCGTGCTGCACGGCGGGCTCGAGCGGGCGCTGGCGCTCGCCGCGTCGATGGACGCCCGCGGGTACGGGCGCACCAGCGACGTCGGCGCCGCCGTCCGGGCGGCGACCGCCATCAGCTCACTCGGCGGGCTGCTCGCCGTCCTCGTCGGCGTGTACGGGCTGCTGGACGCCGGGTCGCCGCCGGCGCTCGGCCTGCCGGTCCTCGGCGCGGGGGTGGCGCTCGGCGCGATCTCCCTGGTCACCGGGTCCCGACGCAGCCCCCGCACCCGGTACCGGCCGGACCCCTGGCGCTCCCCGGAGTGGCTGGTCGCCGGGTCCGGCGCCGCCGCCGCGGCCGCCGTCCTGGTCACTGCCGTCAGCGGCCGGTTCGGCGCCGACCAGCTGATCCCGGCGGCCGTTCCGCTGCCGGTGCCCGGGCTGCCGCCGCTGGCCACCGCCGGCATCCTGCTCGCCGCCCTGCCGGCCGTGCTCACCCCGCCGGCCCAGCTCACCCCGCCGGCCCCGCTCACCCCGCCGGCCCCGTCCGGTTCCCGGGTGCGGCGGTGAGCCCGCTGGTCACGCTGTCCGACGTCGGGGTCACCCTCCCGGGCGCCGCGGGGCGGGTGCTGTCCGGCGTCGACCTGACGCTGGACGAGGGCGAGTTCGTCCTCGTCGCGGGGCCGACCGGGTCGGGGAAGTCGACCCTGCTCGGCACGCTCAACGGACTGGTGCCGCACGCGACCGGGGGAACCCTGCACGGCACGGTCACCGTCGCCGGCCGGGACACCGCCGACCACCCGCCGCGGGAGCTGTGCGACGTCGTCGGCTGGGTCGGGCAGGACCCCGCGGCCGGGTTCGTCACCGACACCGTCGAGGACGAGCTGGCCTACGGCATGGAGTCGCTCGGCGTCGCGCCGCCGACGATGCGCCGCCGGGTCGAGGAGACGCTGGACCTGCTCGGGCTGGCCGACCTGCGCGGCCGCCAGCTCTCGACGCTGTCCGGCGGCCAGGCCCAGCGGGTCGCGGTCGGCAGCGTGCTCACCGTCCACCCCCGGACGCTGGTCCTGGACGAGCCGACATCGGCCCTGGACCCGACGGCGGCCGAGGACGTCCTCGCCGCCCTCGCGCGCCTGGTCGCCGACCTCGGGCTGACCGTCGTGGTCGCCGAGCACCGCCTGGAGCGGGTCGCCCACCACGCCGACCGGGTGGTGCTGGTCCCGGGTGGCGGGGCCCCGGTCCACGTCGGGTCGCCGGGCGAGCTGCTGCCCGGCTCGCCGGTCGCGCCGCCGGTGGTCCGCCTCGGCGCGCTGGCCGGCTGGACGCCGCCGCCGCTGACCGTCCGCGACGCCCGCCGGGTCGCCGGACCGCTGCGCGAGCGTCTCGGTTCCCCGCCGCCGCCGGTGGCGGTCGCCCGCACGCCGGTCGCCGCCGCGGTGGCCGATGTCTCGGTGCGGCACGGTCCGGTGCGCGCGCTGGACGGGGTCCGGCTCGAGCTGCACGCGGGGACGGTCACCGCGGTGATGGGCCGCAACGGCGCCGGCAAGTCGACGCTGCTCGCCCTGCTGGCGGGCAGCTCGCGGCCGTCCGGGGGCACTGTCCGGGTGGGCGGCTCCGTCGGGGTGGGCGGCTCCGTCGGGGTGGGCGGCTCCGGCCAGGTGGAGGGTGTGGACCCGGCCCGGCTGCGGGCGCGCGACGTCCTGCGGCACGTCGGGATGGTCC
>CAXTBU010000059.1:0-1537 GCA_964242885.1 uncultured Actinomycetales bacterium | reverse complement strand
GTGGACCCGGCCCGGCTGCGGGCGCGCGACGTCCTGCGGCACGTCGGGATGGTCCCCCAGGATCCCGGGCACCTGCTCTACGCCGAGACCGTGGCCGCCGAGTGCCGCGCCGCCGACACCGATGCCCGGCGGGCCGATCCCGCGGTCGCCGCGGGCACCGCCGCGCGGCTGCTGGCAGCCGTGGCGCCCGGGATCCCGGCCGACCGGCACCCGCGCGACCTGTCCGAGGGACAGCGGTTGGCGCTGGCGCTGGCGATCGTGCTGACCGCCGCGCCGCCGCTGCTGCTGCTCGACGAGCCGACCCGCGGGCTGGACCAGGCCGCGAAGACCTGGCTGGTGGCCACGCTGCGCCGGCTGGCCGCGGACGGGCGGACCGTCGTGCTGGCCACCCACGACGTCGAGCTCGCCGCCGAGGCCGCCGACCGGGTCGTCGTGTTGGCCGACGGCGAGGTGGTCGTCGACGGGCCGACCGCGGAGGTGGTGACCGGCTCCCCGGCCTTCGCCCCGCAGGTCGCGCGGATCCTCGCGCCGGCCCGGTGGCTCACCGTCGGACAGGTCGCAGCGGCGCTGGGCAGCGGCGCTGCCGGGAACGGCGAGCCGTGAGCGGCGCGACCTCCCGGGTGCCGGCCCGTACCGGGGTGCGCGCCGTGCCGCTGCACCTGCGCACCGCCGCCGCCCTGGCCCTCGCCTCGGTCACCGGCCTGCTCGGGTTCGGCTGGCCGCTGCTGGTCCCCGCCGGCTCGCCGGTGGCGTCGGCCGGCGACGGCACGGGACTGTTCGTCGTCCTGCTGCCGATGGTGCTGGCGGTGGTGCTCGCCGCGATCAGCGAGCACGGCATCGACGCGCGGGCCGTCGCGGTCCTCGGCCTGCTCGCCGCGGTCGGCGCCGCGCTGCGCCCGCTGGGGGCCGGCACCGCCGGCATCGAGCCGGTCTTCCTGCTGCTGATCCCGGCCGGGCGGGTGTTCGGCCGCGGGTTCGGCTTCGTCCTCGGCGCGGTCACCCTGCTGGCGAGCGCACTGCTCACCGGCGGCGTCGGGCCGTGGCTGCCGTTCCAGATGCTCGGTGCGGCGTGGATCGGCCTCGGCGCCGGCTGCCTGCCCAGGGCGGCCGGCCGCGCGGAGGTCGCCCTGCTCGCGGGGTACGCGCTGGTCGCCGGGTTGGCCTACGGGTTCCTGCTGGACCTGACCGCCTGGCCGGTCCTGACGGCGGGCACCGCCGGCGTGCCCGGCCTGTCGTTCGTCCCCGGAGCACCGCTCGCGGACAACCTGGCGGCGTTCGCGCGGTTCGCCGTGGCCACCTCGCTGGGGTGGGACCTGGTCCGCGGCCTGACGCTGGCGACGGTCACGGCGCTGGCGGGGCGGGCCGTGCTGGTCGCGCTGCGCCGGGCCGCCCGCCGGGCCGCCTTCCAGCCGGGCCCGACCGTCGGCTGACCGCCCGGCCTGCGCCGCACGCACCCACGACCCGCTTGGTGACCGCTCTGCCGCTTGGTGACCGTTCCTGCTGCTTGGTGACCGGCCGGCCGGTCACCAAGCAGCAG
>CAXTBU010000058.1:13589-20018 GCA_964242885.1 uncultured Actinomycetales bacterium | reverse complement strand
GTGTTAAGCACGCCGCCAGCGTTCGTCCTGAGCCAGGATCAAACTCTCCGTTGATACAACGAAAATGATCATGGCACAACTTCACTACAGCGATCGGCTTGACCCGACCACTCTCAAAGAAAACCGCACCAGCCACCCACAACGGGCAGCCAGAACGGGGTACATGGCATTGACTTTCGGCACACTGTTGAGTTCTCAAGGATCGGGCGCGCACCGGATTCAGCATCTCTGCCTGCCTCGGTGGCGGTCTCTCACACTACAAGGGCTGTCCGGCCTCTGCAAACGAGGTTCCGAACCCTGCGTCGTGGTCTCCCACGGCGCAGGCGGTCGATGCTACTCGACCGGATCCACGCACGAGGACGGGGGCTGGAGTGCTGGTCGATCGCCCGCCGCGTACCTCGTTCTGATCCGGACACTACTACGGCGGTCCGGTGCCGGCGGCCTGGCCGGTCAGGACCACCAGGGACGCTCCGATCCGCGGCGGACAGCCCTAGCGTTCCCATCGTCACGAACCGGGCCGACCGAACGCTGCAGCAGACGCGCCGGTCCCGCCGAGCACCCGGTGGACGTCCGGCACGCGCCGCCCACTGGAGGGAACCCATGGACATCGCCCTGCACGTCGCCGACTTCACCGCGTTCGGCGCACCCGCCGCCATCGCGCCCGGCCTGGCCGCCACCGCGCGGGCCGCGGAGGATGCCGGCTTCACGACGCTGACGCTGATGGACCACTGGTTCCAGATGGAGGGCATGGCCCCGGCCAGCGACCCGATGCTGGACGGCTACACGGCGCTGGGCTACCTCGCCGGGCAGACCGAACGTCTCCGGCTGGGCCTGTTGGTCACCGGGGTCACCTACCGCCACCCCGGGTTGCTGGCCAAGACGCTCGCGACCCTGGACGTGCTGTCCGGCGGCCGGGCGCTGCTCGGGATCGGCGCCGCCTGGTACGAGCGGGAGCACCTCGGCCTCGGGGTGCCGTTCCCGCCGGTCGCCGAACGCTTCGAGCGCCTGGCGGAGGCCCTGGCGATCTGCCGGCAGATGTGGAGCGAGGACGACGGGCCGTTCAGCGGTGAGCACTACACCCTGGCCGAGACGCTGTGTCGGCCGCGACCACTGCAGGCGGGCGGGCCGCCCGTGCTCATCGGGGGCATGGGCGAGAAGAAGACGCTCCGGCTGGTCGCGCGGTACGCCGACGCGTGCAATCTGTTCGACGCCGGCGCCGAGGTCCTCGCGCACAAGATCGACGTGCTGGCGCGCCACTGCGCCGACGCCGGCCGGGACCCGGCCGAGGTCCGCAAGACGGTGATCACCGGCACCGACCCACTCGAGGACGTCGACGCGTTCCTCGCCACGATGAGCACCTACGCGGCGCTGGGCATCGACACGGTGTGGGTCGGTGCCCGCGGGCCGGACCTGCCCGGCTGGGTGGCCCGCGCCGGGGAGACCGTCGTGCCCCGCCTGCGCCAGCTCTGACCGCGCTGGGCTCAGAAGGCGAAGCCGGCGGGGAACGGGTCGGTGGGGTCCAGCAGGTACTGGGCGGTGCCGGTCACCCAGGCGCGTCCGGTGATGGTCGGGACGACGGCTCCCCGGCCGGCGACCGTCGTCTGCCCGACGAGGCGGCCGACGAAGCGGGTGCCGAGAAACGACTCGTTGACGAAGTCCTCGTCCAGGCCGAGCTCGCCGCGGGCGTGCAGCTGGGCCATCCGGGCGCTGGTGCCGGTGCCGCACGGGGAGCGGTCGAACCAGCCCGGGTGGATGGCCATCGCGTGCCGGGAGTGCCGGGCGGTGGACCCCGGGGCGACGAACTGGACGTGGTGGCAGCCGGTGATGTCCGGCGCCTCCGGGTGCACCGGCCGCTCGGCGGCGTTGATCGCGTCCATGATCCGCAGCCCGGCGTCCAGGATCGGCTGCTGGGCGGCGCGGTCGAACGGCTGCCCGATCCGGTCCAGGTCGACCATCGCGTAGAAGTTGCCACCGAACGCCAGGTCGTAGTCGATGGGCCCCAGTCCGGGCACGTCCACGGTCTGGTCCAGCGCCAACGAGAAGGCCGCCACGTTCTGGATGGTGACCGACCGCGCGGCCCCGTCCTGCACGGCGACGTCTGCGGTCACCAGGCCGGCCGGGGTGTCCAGGCGGATGTGGGTGACCGGCTCGGTGACCGGCACCATCCCGGTCTCCACCAGCACGGTGGCGACGCCGATCGTCCCGTGGCCGCACATCGGCAGGCAGCCGGACACCTCGATGTAGAGGACGCCCCAGTCGCAGTCCGGCCGGGTCGGCGGCTGCAGGATCGCCCCGGACATCGCCGAGTGCCCGCGCGGCTCGTACATGAGCAGCGTCCGCAGGTCGTCCAGGTGCTCGACGAAGTGCAGCCGCCGCTGCGCCATCGTCGCGCCGGGGATCACGCCCACCCCGCCCACGATCACCCGGGTGGGCATCCCCTCGGTGTGGGAGTCGACCGCGTGCAGCGTCCGGATCGACCGCACCGTCAGCTCAGCCCCGCGGCGAGGGCCTTCTCGGTGGCCTCCCGGACCCGGGCGGCGTCGTTCTCGGCGAGCGGGCTGCGTGGCGGCTGGCAGCGGCCGCCGTCGATCGCGGCCGGCACCAGGTCCATCGACAGCTTGATGGCCTGGACGAACTCGGTCTTGGAGTCCCAGCGCAGCAGCGGGTGCAGCTGGCGGTACAACGGCAGTGCGCGCTCGAGGTCGCCGGCCTGCGCGGCGCGGAACAGCTCGACGCACGCGTTCGGGAAGGCGTTGGGATAGCCGGACACCCAGCCGGGCGAGCCGGTGATCGCCAACTCCAGGACGACGTCGTCGCTGCCGACCAGCACGTCGAGGTCCGGCACCAGCTCGGCGATCTCGTAGAACCGGCGGACGTCGCCGGTGAACTCCTTGACCGCGACGACGAGGCCCTCGCCGGACAGCTCGGCGAGCAGGTCCGGGACCAGGTCGACCTTGGTGTCGAACGGGTTGTTGTAGGCCACGACCGGGATCCCCACCTGGGCGACGATCCGGTAGTGCTCGACGACCTCGCGGCGGGCGGCCCGGTAGGCGTTCGGCGGCAGCAGCATCACCGCGGCGCAGCCGGCCTCGGCGGCGACCTCGGCGTTGCGGCGGGCCTGCTTCGCCCCGTACGCGCCGATGCCGGGCATCACGGTGAACCCCTCCGGCGCGGCACCGACCGCGGCCCGCACGACGGCCTCGCGCTCGGCGTCGGTCAGCTGCTGGTACTCCCCGAGCGAGCCGTTCGGCGTCACCCCGTCGCAGCCGTTCGCGGCCAGCCACGCCACGTGCCGGGCGAAGGCGTCGAGGTCCGGGGTGTCGTCGTCGTTCCACGGCAGCGCGGTCGCGACGAGCACGCCGTGCCAGGGGATGCGGTCCATGAGGTCCTCCGGGTCGGTGCGGTGTGCCGGCGGGAGCTGGCGGGTCACGGGGGTCCGGGCGGAACCCGGCGGGGTCAGGGCGGCGGGACGCCGGCGGCGAGGACCCCGAGCGGCACCGGGGTGGCGACCGGCCGGGCGGCGCCGCTGGCCAGGTCCGGCTCGCGGCCGGTCCGGGACGCGACCAGGCACGCAGTCGCGTAGGCGCACTCTCGGCCCTGGCACCAGCCCATCCCCGACCGGGACAGCAGCTTCGCGGTCCGGGTGTCCCGCGCGCCGAGGGCGATCGCCTCGTCGATCTCGGCGACGGTCACCTCCTCGCACCGGCAGACGACGGTGTCCGGCCGCAGCATCTCCAGCCACGCCGGCGGGACCGGGTAGACGGCGTGCATCGCCGCGGCGAACCTTCGCAGCCGGTCGCGGCGGACGGCGAGGCCGGGCAGCTGGTCGGCTCCGTGCGGGCGCAGCCCCGCGGCGCGGGCGGCCGCGGCCCCGGCGATCGTCCCCTCGGCGACGGCGAGCTGCGCGCCGCCGACCCCGGTGCTCTCCCCGGCGGCGTACACCCGCGGGTCGGTGGTTGCCTGGTGGGAGTCGGTGGTCACGGCCAGCGTCTGGTCGGCGGTGGGGTGCACGGTGCAGCCGGCGGCCAGCGGCAGCTCGGACTGCGCGGTGAACCCGTGACCGACGGCGAGGACGTCGACGGCGATCCGCCGGCCGGTGCCGGGCCGCACCGCGCCGGCGCGGTCCAGGCGCGCAACGGTGACCCCGGTCAGCCGGTCCGTGCCGTGCGCGGCGAGGACGACCGACCGGTTCACCACCTTCACCCGGTGCCGGGCCAACGCCGCGGCGTACCCGGCGGCCTCGCCGAGCTTGGCCCGCTGGGTGCCCAGGGCGGGCAGGTGCCGGAGCCACCGCGCCGGGGAGCCGGCCTCGTGCACGCCGACCACGGTCGCGCCGCGGCCGGCCAGCCCGGTGGCCACCGGGAGCAGGAACGGGCCGGTGCCGGCGACCAGCACCCGCGGGCCGACGACGACGCCGCTGCCCTTGAGCAGCGCCTGCGCGGCGCCGACGGTCATCACCCCGGGCAGGTCCCAGCCCGGGAACGGCACCTGGCGGTCGTAGGCGCCGACCGCGAGGACCAGCCGGTCGCCGGACACCGCGACCTCGACCGGGTGGGCCGGGTCGGACCGGTCCAGCGCGTGCACGGTGCAGCCGTCGGACCCCGTGCCGCCACCCGGGCCGGTCGTGACCGTCCAGACGGTGTGCAGCGGCAGGTGGACCACGCGGCCGGCGGCGACGAGACGGCCGAAGCGGGCGGCCAGGTCGGCGAACACCGCGGCGTCGTGGTGCAGGTCGGCGTCCGCGGCGAGCCCGGCCGGGCCGTGCCGCCAGTACTGCCCGCCGATGCGCGCGCCGGCGTCCACGACGGTCACCGCCATCCCCGACTCGCCGGCCTCGACCGCGGCGGCGAGGCCGGCCGGGCCGGCGCCGACGACGGTCAGGGTCGGGGCTGCGCCGTCCGGGTGAGCTGCGCCCTCCGCCCCGGCGGCGCGGGTGTCAGACGGCGAGGTCATCGCGGCCTGTCCCGGTCTGGGTGGCGACGACCATGCCCGGCTCGGCGGGGACCAGGCAGGCGCGCTGGTTGGGGCTGCCGCCGATCGTGGCCAGGCAGTCGAAGCAGACGCCGATGCCGCAGAACAGCCCCCGCGGGCGGCCGCGGCGGCGGGTGGTCCGCCAGCTCAGGACGCCGGACGCGACGAGCGCCGCGCCGACGGTCTGCCCGGCGGCGAACGGGACGTCGCGGCCGTCGAAGGTGAACGCCAGGCGTTCCGTCGGGGCGGCGGCACCGACCGCCGTCGGCGCGGTGCTCACGCGGACGCCCCGACCAGCCGGTCGGCCGCGATCAGCCGGTCGGGCCCGAAGGGGGCGCTGTCGACGGTGGTCGGCGCGCCGGCGGCCAGCTGCGCGACCATCTCCCCGGTGGCCGGCGCCAGCCCGATCCCGGCGCCCTCGTGCCCGCAGGCGTGCAGGAGCCCGGGGACGCGCGGGTCTGGGCCGATCACCGGCAGGTGGTCCGGGCAGTACGGCCGGAAGCCGCCGTAGACCCGCATCAGGTCGACCCCGGCCAGCACCGGGAACAGGTCGACCGCGTGCGCGGCCAGCCGGCGCACCACGGTCAGCGACAGCGTCCGGTCGAAGCCGACCCGCTCGCGGCTGGCGCCGATGAGCACCGTGCCGGAGCGGGTGCCCTCGATCACCGAAGACGTCTCCAGCCCCTCGGCGCTGGACGCGACGTTCGCGACGTAGTCGGCGGAGTAGACCTTGTGCCGGATGACCCGCGGCAGCGGCTCGGTGACGAGGACGAAGCCGCGCCGGGGCAGGACGGGGATCGGGGCGCCGAACCGCTCGGACAGCTGCCCGCCCCAGGTCCCCGCGGCGTTGACGACCACGTCGGCCGGGGTGACGCCGCGGTCGGAGACGACCCCGGCCACCCGGCCGCCGGCCAGCCGCAGCCCGGTGACCTCCGCACCCAGCTCCAGGCGGGCGCCGCCGGCGACGGCGGCCTGCAGCATCCGGCCGGCGGCGAGCATCGGCTGCACCTGCAGGTCACCGGGGTAGAAGGCGCCGCCGGCCAGGCCCGGCGCGAGGTGCGGCTCGGCCTCGTGCAGCTGGTCGGGGTCCAGCGGCTCGCTGTCCACGCCGGCCCGCCGCTGCGCGTCGGCGAAGGCCAGCAGCCCGGCCAGCGCCTCGGGGGTCTTCGCCACGACGACGCCGCCCTTGCGCTCCAGCTCGAAGGTGTCGGCACCGAGGGCCCGGCCCACCTCGTCCCACAGCTGCACCGACCGCAGGGCCAGCGCCAGCTCGGGACCGGCCTCCTTGTCCGAGACCAGCAGGTTGCCCTCGCCGGCTCCGGTGGTCCCCGCCGACACCGCGGAGCGCTCGAGCACGGTGACGTCCAGCCCGGCCCGGGTGGCGAAGAAGGCGCACGCGGCACCGACGATCCCGCCGCCGACGACCACGACCCGGACCATCCCGTCACCGTGTCACAG
>CAXTBU010000058.1:0-13489 GCA_964242885.1 uncultured Actinomycetales bacterium | reverse complement strand
CGACGATCCCGCCGCCGACGACCACGACCCGGACCATCCCGTCACCGTGTCACAGGGCGCCGCTGCTCCGGGTGGGCCGCACGACCGGTGTATCCGCCCGGCCCGCCCGGCCCGCCCGGTCAGTCGCGGAGCTGGCGGGCGCCCAGCGCGGTGGCGAAGCTCGGCGCCAGCGGCAGCCGGGGCACCAGGGTCGCCTGCAGGGCGTGGTAGACGTCCGGCTTGCCCTGCCAGACGGTCGCCGACGGCCGCAGGTCCGTCCCGAGCTCGTGCCACCAGGAGCCGGCGTCGCGGTCCAGGAAGTACGCGGCAGCGTGGTCCCAGAACCGGCGGTACGCCTGCTCGTAGCGGTCCTCGCCGGTGGCCTCGTGCAGCGCCGCCGCCGCGCCGATCGCCTCGGCCACCACCCAGTGCATCCGCTCCCGGACCACCGGGCGGCCGTCGAAGTCGACGGTGTAGACGAACCCGTCGCTGCCGTCGACCGCCCAGCCGTCGGCCAGCGCGGTGTCGAACAGGGCCTGCGCGTCCGGCAGCGCCCAGTCCGGCGCCTGCTCGCCCAGCGCGGCGCGCAGGTGCAGGGTCAGCCGCGACCACTCCAGCAGGTGCCCGATGGTCACCCCGTACGGGCGGAACTGGTGCCCGCGGTCGTCGGTGTTGTAGTCCAGCAGCTCGTGCCAGCCCGGGTCGTGGTGCTCGACCAGGCGCCAGCCGTTCCCGCCGGCGGAGCGGTGCACCGCGTGCTCGACCACCCGGGCGGCCCGCTGCAGCCAGACGCGGTCCCCGGTGACGTCGGCGGCGGCCATCATCGCCTCGACGCCGTGCATGTTGGCGTTCATGCCTCGGTAGGGCTCGAGCTCGGTCCAGGCGGCGTCCCAGCTCTCGGCGAGCATCCCCTCGTCCTCGCGCCAGAAGCGGCGCTCCAGCACGTCGAGGGCGTCGGTGAGCAGTGCTCTGGCACCGGGCCGGCCGGCGGCCGCTGCGCTGGACGCCCCGAGGACGACGAACGCGTGCTCGTAGGCCTGCTTGCGGGTCTCGACGGGCCCGTCGTCGGCGACCGCGCCGAACCAGCCGCCGTGCTCGTCGTCGTGCAGCCGGCCGGTCAGCGCCGCCACGCCCGCGTCGGCGAGCGGGCCGGCACCGGGGCGGCCCATCAACGCCGCCAGGCTGTAGACGTGCGTCATCCGGCCCGTCAGGTAGGCCTCGACCGGGTGCGCGTGGTCGGGCACGCCGTCGTCGTCGAGGTAGGCGAAACCGCCGGACGGGTGCACCGAGCCCTCCGCGAAGGCCAGCAGCCGGTCGGTCTCACCACCCAGCCAGTGCAGGTGTGACCCGAGGGTCCGCCAGCTCGTCCCGTCGGTGACCATCGGGGTGCCTCCCTGTGCGCTCTGACGGGGCCGCCGGTTGGCGCCCGCCCGCGGTCCGCAGGCTAGGGGTCCGGTCGGCCTGCCTGTCACTACCGTGCCGGGCGTGCACCGGAGCCGGCTGTCCACCCTGCTGATCGACACCCCGACGGCGGACGCCGAGCGCAGCGCCGCCTTCTGGTCCGCTGCCCTGGGCGCTCCGCTGCGCCACCCGCCCGGCGAGCCGCAGTTCACCGGCCTGGCCGATGCCGTGCCCGGACTCGTCCTGGCTGTCCAGGCCGTCGACGACACCGCCCGGTTCCACGTCGACCTGGAGACCGACGACGTCCCCGCCGAGGTCGCCCGCCTGGCAGCCCTCGGCGCGGTCGAGGTCGCCGTCTGGCAGGGCTGCCACACGATGCGGGCTCCCGGCGGGCACCTTGTGTGCGTGATCCCGCTGCACAGCGACCCCGCGGACTTCGCCGCAACAGCGCGCACCTGGCCCTGACCGGCGGGCGCGGGCCCCTACCGTTCCGCAGGTGACCGTCCAGGCCCCCGTCCGCCCGCTCGCCGGTGCGGCCCCGCCCACCGCGGTCGGGATGGTCCTCACCGGCATCGTCTCGGTGCAGGTCGGCGGCGCTGTCGCGGCCACGCTGTTCGACCGGGTCGGCCCGCTGGGCCTCGTCGTGCTCCGGCTGGTGTCGGCGGCCCTGGTGATGCTGGCGTGGGCCCGGCCGTGGCGCCGCACGTGGACGCGCGGCGACGTCCGGGTGGTCCTCGCGTTCGGCGCCGTGCTGGCCGCGATGAACATGACCTTCTACGAGTCGCTGGCGCGGCTGCCGCTCGGCGCGGCCGTGACGTTGGAGGTGCTGGGACCGTTGGCGGTGGCGGTCCTGGCCGGGCGACGCTGGCGGGACGGACTGTGGGCGGTGCTCGCGTTCACCGGGGTGCTCGCGCTCGGCGGCGGGGACCTGGACCTGGACCCGGTCGGTGTCCTGTTCGGCCTGGCGGCCGCGGTCTGCTGGGCGCTCTACATCCTGCTGTCGGTCGTCACCGGCCGGCGGTTCGAGGGCCAGCAGGGCCTCGGCAGCGCGATGGTCGTCGCCGCGGTTCTGGTGTGCCCGTTCGGGATCCCGCAACTCGCGCAGGCGGACCTGACGATCGGACTGGTCCTCGCCGGCGCGGCGGTGGGCGTCGCGTCGTCGGTGATCCCCTACTCGCTGGAGCAGGCGGCGCTGCGACGGCTGCCGCCGGCGGTGTTCGGGGTGCTGATGAGCCTGGAGCCGGCCGTCGCCGCGCTGGCCGGACTGGTGATCCTCGGCCAGCGGCTCACCGCGCTCGGCGTGCTCGCGGTGGTCCTGGTCGTCGCGGCCAGCGCCGGAGCATCGCTCACCGGACGGGGGTCCACCCCGGTCCCGACGGACTGACGCGGGCAAGCGCTCACGCCAGCAGGGGTCCTCGGCGACCGAGTGCCCACACGCCGAGGCCGAGCAGGCAGAGCACGCAGCCGGCGACGGAGACCGCGGCCCAGCCCCCGGACGACCACAGCACGCCGGCAGCCGCCGAACCTCCCGCTCCGGCGACGAAGTTCGACGCGATGGCCGCGGTGTTGACCCGGCTGCGGGCCTGGGGGACGGCAGCGAAGAGCCTTGTCTGGTTGAGGATGTTCAGCGACTGGATGGCCACGTCGAGCAGCAGGACCGCCACGACGACGAGCACGACCGAGTGCCCGCCGAACCCGCCGATCGCGAAGGACCCCAGCGCGAGGACCCACGCTGCGCCGCTGGCCGGCATCGACCAGCCACGGTCGTGCAGGCGCCCGCTGCGTTGTGCCGCGACCGCCCCGGCCAGCCCGACCAGACCGAACAGCCCGATGACCGTCACGGAGTAGGAGAACGGTGGCGCGCTGAGCAGGAACGTCAGCGCCGTCCAGAACATCGTGAACACGGCGAACTGGAGCCCGCCCAGCACCAGCGACCAGCGGACGGTGCGGCTGCGGGCCACGACCAGTGCCACCGACGCGAGCAGCACCGGGTAGCGGACCGGTTCCCGACGCGGCAGGACGGGGATGGCGCGGTACAGCAGCGCCGCGAGCACGACGGCGGCGACCGCGGCGGCGCCGTAGACGGCACGCCACCCGGCGACCCCGGCGACCAGACCGCTGATCGTCCGCGACACCAGGATCCCGGTGAGGATCCCGGACACGACCGTACCGAGCACGCGCCCCCGGGTGGCGTCGTCGGCCAGGTCACCGGCCAGCGGGGTGATGATCTGACCGGACACGGTCGTGACGCCGAGCAGCCCGATGGCGGCGACGAGCGCGCCGAAGGTCGGCGCGACGGCGCACAGGACGAGCGCGACGGCGGCGCAGAGCAGCATCGCCGGCACCAGGCGCCGGCGGTCCAGCACGTCGCCCAGCGGCACGATCAGCGCGATCCCGAGGGCGTAGCCGAGCTGGGTCACGGTGACGAGCCAGCCGGCGGCCGCGGTCGAGGCGCCGAGGTCGTCCGCGATCAGCTCGAGCAGGGGCTGCGCCCAGTACAGGTTCCCGACCGCGGCACCGCCCGCCACCGCGAGCAGCAGGACGAGCCCGCGGCTGACGGCAGGCCGCCGCCCCTCAGCGACGGCTCACTCCGCGCCGATGCTGAAGGCGCTCGCGAGGTCACCCGCGGAGTAGGACCGGAACGCGATGTGGGTGACCGTCTCCCGCACGCCCGGCACGGTCGCGATCCCGCCGGTCACGACGTCGGCCAGGTCGTCGTGCGCGGCGACCCGGACCACCACCACCAGGTCGACGTCACCGGCGCAGGACCACACCTCCGCCACGCCCGGGGTGTCGGCGATGGCCTGGGCCGCGGCGGCGATCGCGGCCGGCTCGACGGAGATGAGGACGAAGGCGGTGATCACGCGGACGAGTATCCCCGCGCCCGGGGCGCGGACGGCCGCACCGGCCACCCCGCGAGAGGGTGACCGGCGCGGTCGGTACGCCGTGGGTCAGCCGGTGGCGCCGGCCAGGGCCCGGGCAGTGCGCACGGATGCGTCCAGCGGGCTGGGCGGCAGCACCCAGATGGGGTTGGTGTAGAACCAGAGGTCGGTCCACGGGTCGGCGTCGCCGACCACGTCCATCACCGGCCCGGAGGGGTCGACGCGACGGCCGAGGTAGCCGACGCCGAGGCGGTTGCCGTCGGAACCGCGGAGCCGGAAGTAGAACGGCTGCTGGACGTCGCGCTGGGTGTAGGTCAGCGTGAACGTCCCTCTTCTGCCGCTGACGTCGTAGCTCTTGAACACCCGGGTGTTCGGGGTGCTGATGGCGTCGCGGTCGGAGACCGGGCCGAGGACGGTGCCGGCGATGACGTCCACCTGGGCCAGTTCGGGCTGGAACTGGGCCTGGTTCGGGCCGGACGCCGGGGTGATCGTGACGGTGACGGTCACGTCGTCGCCGGGCTGCACGTTCAGCACGCCGCCGAGCGTGGTGCCGGGTCCGGCGGTACCGGTGACCTTGGCCCGGACCTCGATGCTGTCGAGCAGGCCGCCGTGGTCGACCCAGACCCGCCCGGCGCGCAGGCCCCGCATCACCTCGACGTAGTCGGAGGAGGCGGCGCCGACGTGGGTCCGGCTGTAGTAGCCCGGCCAGAAGTCGCCGTTCCCCGTCTCCGGCCCACCGGCGTAGATCGGGTCGCCGTAGCGGCCGAAGTTGTCGAAGGTGTGGCCCTCGGCGTCCCACGGGGCGTCGCGGTCGTTGTCGACCGGGTTCTTGGACAGGTCGTTCCAGATCTGGTGGGCGTCGGAGTTCGCACTGATCCACCAGGGCTTGCCCTCGGCCAGCAGGCTGTCCCACAGCCCACCCACCGTCGAGGTCATCCAGTCGAAGCCCCCGAAGGTGCGGTAACTGGCGAGCGGGTACCCGGCGAAGGAGTTCGGGCCGGGTGCGTTCCCGTAGGCCCCGCGGCCGCCACCCGGACCGGCCGGCTCGGGGATCCCGGCCGCCTGGTGACCGGGAGCGCCCTCCATGCCGATCGCGATCCCGCCGCCGAGGTCGCGCCAGTTGCGGATCTCGTGCGGGGAGTCGATCCCGTTCCGCGCCGGGTGGTTGGCCAGCATGACCGCGTCCTGCACCCGGCCGGAGCGGACCTGCCGCGCCAGGAAGGACAGGCCGGAGATGGCCAACGCCTCGTTGGCCGGCGTCGACGCCCCAGCGCCCTGCAGGTTCCCGTCGTAGGAGTTCTCGAACTCCTTCAACGTCGAGACCTCGTTGGCACCGGGCGTCACGATCACCGTGGCGTGCTCGGCCGCCGGGATGTTCCACTCCAGGCCCTGGAAGACGAGCATGTCCGGCGTCGCTGCCCGGGCGCGCCGGATGTCCGGGTTGACCTTGTCCACGCCGAGCTTCGCGTGCGCGACGCTGCCGTGGTCGGTGATGACCATCCAGTCCAGGCCGAAGTTCGACGCGTGGCGCACCTGGTCGCTGACCCGGTACTGGCCGTCGGGGCTGTACTGCGTGTGGATGTGGTGGTCACCTGCCAGCCAGCGGTAGCTGCCGGTGTTGGCCACCGCGGCCCGCGGCCCGGCGGACGGTGCCGCGGCGGCCTCTGCCGACCGCTGGTTGACGGCGCCGACCCCGGCCAGACCGGCGCCGAGCAGGCCCGCGCCGCGCAGCATCCCGCGGCGGCTCAACGCCGCCGGGGACAGCTCGGAGTCCGGGATCGACAGGTCGAGCGCCGGGGAGTCGGTGGCAGCACTGCTCTCGCCGCCGTGGTCGTGGGTGTGGGGGTGGGAGTGGTCGTGCCCGTGCTGGTGGCCGTGGCCCATCGTCTTCTCCGCCTCGTCGGGAACCGTGAGCTCGTACGCTCCGCGCCTCGCGAGGACAGGACGTGAAGATCACGTGCACGGATCACCAACACACCGGGGCCATCGGGTCCACCGCCGGGCCGACGTGGTGACCGCCGGGCCGAACCCGTGCCGGGTCCCGGTCCCCCACGGGGAACCGGGACCCGGACGGGTCAGACCGAGGCGCTCTGGGACGCGCCCTCGTGGTTCGGGGTGGCCTCGTCGACGTCGGGGATCCCGGACACGTCGATGCCCAGCCCCTCGGCCACCCGGGTGCCGAGCTCGGTGTCGGCCTTGAGGAAGTGGCCGACCTGGCGCTCCTGGATGTGCCGCTCGCAGGCGGCCAGCATCGTCGTCAGGTTGAGCACGAGGTCGTCCTGGTCCGCCGGCTCGAGGTCGTTGCGGTAGCGGTTGCCGGCCTGGGCGTAGTTGTTCTGCCTCTCGAGCACCGAGCGGGTGAGCCGGCCGGTGATCATCGGCTCGTAGTCGACGCCGGACTTCGGCGCCTCCACCAGGCCGCCGGTCGAGCTCGGCTCGTAGTTCACGTGCGGGTTGGACCCGCCGTTGTCGACGTAGTACGCCATCTGCCCGTCGCGCTGGTTGGTCGCGGGGCGGGTGATCGGCGCGTTGATCGGCAGCTGCAGGTAGTTCGGCCCGACGCGGTAGCGCTGGGTGTCGGAGTAGGAGAACGTCCGGCCGACGAGCATCTTGTCGTCGCTGAAGTCGAGGCCGTCGACGAGGACGCCCGTGCCGAACGCGATCTGCTCGTTCTCCGCGAAGTGGTTCTCCACGTTGCGGTTCAGCGTCATCATCCCGACCGGGCGCAGCGGGAAGTCGTCCTCCGGCCAGGTCTTGGTGTCGTCGAGCGGGTCGAAGTCCAGCTCCGGGTGCTCGTCGTCGCTCATGATCTGGACGTTGAGCTCCCAGCGCGGGAACTCACCACGCTCGATGGCGTTGAACGTGTCCTCGCTGGCGTGCCCGAGGTTCGTGGCCTGGATGGCGTTGGCCTGCTCCTGGGTCAGCGACTCGATGCCCTGCTGGGACTTCCAGTGGTACTTGACGAGGACGGCCCGGCCCTCGGCGTTGACCATCTTGTAGGTGTTCACGCCGAAGCCGTCCATCGTCCGGTAGGTCTTCGGGATACCGCGGGGGCTGAACAGCCAGGTCAGCATGTGCGTGGCCTCGGGCGTCATCGACATGAAGTCGAAGATCCGGTTCGGCTCCTGCTTGAACGTGACCGGGTCCGGCTTCAGCGAGTGGATGACGTCGGGGAACTTGATGGCGTCGCGGACGAAGAACACCGGGATGTTGTTGCCGACGATGTCCCAGTTGCCGTCCTCGGTGCGCAGCTTGATGGCGAATCCGCGCGGGTCACGCGAGGCCTCGGAGGAGTCGCGGCTGCCGATGACGGTGGAGAACCGCGCCGAGACCGGCGTCAGCTTCCCCTTCGTCTGGAACAGCTTCGCGCGAGTGTAGGTCGAGGCCGGCTCGTCGCCGATCGTGCCGTAGGCCTCGAACTCGCCGTGGGCGACGAAGCCGCGGGCGTGCACGACGCGCTCGGGGATCCGCTCGCGGTCGAAGTGGCTGATCTTCTCCAGGAACTGGTAGTTCTCCAGCGTCGCCGGGCCGCGGCTGCCGACGGTGCGCTGGGACTGGTTGTCGTAGACGGGGTGGCCCTGGCGGTTGGTCAGGTGGTCGGTCACGGGGGCTCCTCAGCTCGGGCGGTGGATCGGCGGATCGGTGGGGTCGGTCGGTGCGGCGCAGCCGGCGCAGGTGCCCCACCAGGTCACCTCGGCCTCGTCGACGACGAAGCCGGCGGCCGCCACCGGCGTCAGGCAGGGCGCCTCGCCGACCGCGCAGTCGACGTCGACGACCGTGCCGCACCCGCGGCACACCAGGTGGTGGTGGTTGTCCCCGACGCGCAGCTCGTACCGGGCAGCCGAGCCGGCCGGGGTGAACCGGCGGGCGATGCCGACCTCGACCAGCGTGTGCAGGGTGTCGTAGACGGCCTGGGTGGACAGTGACCCGATGCGGTTGCGGGCGGCGCGGGTGAGCGCGTCGGCGTCGCTGTGCGGGGAATCGGCGAGTGCGGCCAGCACCGCGAGCCGAGGACCCGTCACCCGCAGCGAGGCGGCGCGCAGGGCGGCACCGGCGTCGGGGGAGGTCACGGGTCCACCATCGCCGCCCTGTCTGGAACGAGTCAACTCTGGAGCAGGCCGACGCCGGTCAGCGCCGGCCCGCCGACCGCCGGACGGCCAGCGCCCACAGGACGAGCGGAACCTGCATCGGCAACCGGACGGCGGTGGCGACCCGCGCCGCGGCGGACGCACGCGGGCCGGAACCGGTGAACGCGTCGACGGTCATCTGGACGTTCGCCGGGAACACCGCCACGAACAGCAGCGCCGCCCCGGCCGCCCCGATCCGCCGCGTCGCGGGCACGGCGACGGCGCCCGCCACGGCCAGCTCCGCGACGCCGGACCCCCAGGTCCACCACCGGGCGGGCCCGGGCAGCGCCGGCGGAACGATCGCGTCGAAGGTCCCCGGGCGGACGAGGTGCGCCACTCCGGCGGCCGCGAGCAGGCCGGCCAGTCCCGGTGCCGACACCCGCCGGAGCCCCACCGGGCCATCCTCGCGCCCGGGCGGCACCCCGGTCGCGGTCAGTCGGCGAGAACCGCGCCGTAGTAGTGGTGCCGGAACGCCGCGGTGGACACGGTCACGGTCCGGTAGGGCGCCCGGGCACCGGAGGACCAGGCGGTGAACCGCACGCCGCCGGCCACCTCCGCGATCCGCGACTCCAGCACCAGCCAGTGGTACGGGAACCAGGCCAGCGAGGGGCCGAAGCCGGCATCGGCGTCCCGACCGGCGCCGCTGTCGTCGGCGGCGGCGCCCAGCAGCAGGCCCGCGTTGACCAGCACCAGGACGGTGGTCGCCGCCGACGGCACGAGGGACCGCGCGTGGGCCAGCCGCTGCTCGAACGGCGGACCGACCTCGTCACGGACCCGGGACCACCGCTCGGTCGCCTCCAGCCACTCGACCAGGGTGCCGGGCATCGACAGGGCCGAGATGTCGTCGCCCGGGTCGCCGCGGTAGTCGAAGACCGCGTTCTCGGCGTCGCGCAGCGCGCTGAGCACCATCCAGTCCGCGCTGGGCGGCACCGCGCGGCCGAACTCCGCCCGCAACGCGCGGTGGTCACTGACCGGGCACGCATCGGCCGCGGGCTCGACCTCGTGGTCGCCGATCGACGACCGGCCGGTGTCGTACAGCTGCAGCGTGAAGGCGGCGAACGCCCGCGGGTCACGACGGATCCAGGACCGGGCGAAGGCGGCCGGTCCCGACAGGTTGAGCCCGCCCTGGGTCAGCAGGTCAGGGACGGTCAGCAGCTCGCCGAGGCGGGCCTGCACGTCCGCCCGGTCCAGCCCGGTCCACGGCCCGGTGCCGCGGGCGCGGGTGCGCCGGCCGACGAGCACGTTGGCCACCTGGCCGCCCGGGCCGCCCGGGCCGGAGCTGTCCGTGGTGCCGGCGGGAGTTCCGGTCGACCCGGGGACGGTGCTGCAGTCGACGGCCATCGTCGGGCTCCTTGTGCGGCGCGGAGAGTGGGCGCCGTACCCGGCGTCCACCCGTAAGAGACCGCAACCGCCCGCCTGATACACCGGAGGAGGACGACGCCTCGACCGGTGCCGGTCAGAGCACCGCCCACGCGGTGACGACGGGCCGCCCGCCGGCGCCGGGGCAGCTCAACCGCGTCGGCCCGGCGGGCAGGCCGTCGACGAGGAACCGCCCGGCCTCGTCGAGGGAGACCGTCACCGGGTCGACGCCCACCCGCGAGCTCTGGGCGGTCACCGGCCCCGACGTGCCCTCGGCGAACCCGAGCAGCCGCCGCCGGGACCCGTCCGCGGTGACCTCGACGTCGAGGGTCACCGCCCCGGCGGCGAAGGCCAGCTGCCGGCGACCGGACGGCCCGCGGACGAGGGCGGCGCTGTCGCGGGAGTCCGCGACCAGCTCCGCGAGGTCCGCGTCCAGCGTGCGCAGGTCGAACGCGGCCCGGGCCGCCGCTAGGACCGCCGCCGGAACCGGGTCGGCCTCCTCGACCACCCGCCGCACCCGGTCGAGCAGCTCGGCCGCGTCGCCCTCCAGCTGGCCGTCGCCAACCCCGTTCCCCGTGGCGTCCGGACTCCCCTGCCCACCGGGGTACCCGTGTGTGTTCGCGTCACTGCCCGTCATCGACTGTCCCTCCCCTCCGCTTGTCAGAGGCGTGGGGGCCGCCGGTGATACCGGCGCCGGCCCGCTCGGTCAGCGCGGTGCGCAGCCGGCCCAGGCAGCGGCCGCGGGTCGGGCCGATGCTGCCGATGGGCATCTCCAGCGCGGCGGCCACCTGCTCGTAGCTGGGCGGCGGGTCGGCGGCCAGCACGCGCAGCAGGCGCCGGCAGCGTTCCGGCATCGTCTCGACCGCTGCCCAGAGCTCGGCGGCGCTCTCCTCGCGGAGCAGGCCGGCGTCCAGCGGCTCGGCGACGGCGTCGACCCGGTCCAGCGCGGCGCTGTCGGTCGCCAGGGTGCGACCGGCGTGGCGCAGGACGGCGAGGCACTCCCGGCGGGCGGTCGTGGCCAGCCAGCTGCCGACCCGCTCCGGCTCACGGACGGCGGGCAGGTTCTCGACCAGGCGCAGCCAGGTCGTCTGGACCACGTCCGCCGCCGCCGCCCCGTCCAGCCGGAACCCGCGGGCGACGGCCCACAGCAGCGGCGTGTACCGGTCGACCAGCTGGTCCCAGCTCGCGCGGTCCCCGTCCCGGGCGCCGCGGACCAGCCGCGCCGCCCGCTCGCCGTCGGCGACGGCCGCCGGACCGGACCCGGGATCGACTCCCGTGTCCAGGTCGGCGTCCGCCGGGGCGGTCACAGCAGGGCCGCGGGACCGACACCGGGGATCGCGTCGACCACGGCCTGCTCGAGCAGGTCGTGCAGCGCTCGCGGGGCCTTGACCCCGGTCCGGCTCATCCGGGCCGCGACCATCCCGGCGACCAGCGGCGCCGAGAAGGAGGTCCCGCTCCACCGGGCCAGGCCGCTGAACTCCCGGACCTGGCCGGGCGGCGACTGGGGCTCCTCGGTCACGTAGGTCCCGGTGGGGAAGGCGTTGACGTGGTCGTCGCCGACCGCGGAGACGTCCACCCACGGGCCGTGGTTGCTGTAGCCGGCGGCGGCCTTCCCGTCCGCGGTCAGCGCGCCGACCGCGATCGCCCACGGGGATGCGGCCGGCCAGAACGGCCGCTCACTTGCGTCGTTGCCCGCCGCGACGAGCACGACCGTCCCCTTGTGGGCGCGCAGGCGCTCGGCGAAGGCCTCGAAGGCCAGCAGCGGCAGGTTGCCGCGCGTCGTGGTCCCAGCCTGCAGGCTGATGATGTCCGGCGTCCAGGCAAGGGCATCGTCCAGCTGGCGGACGACATCGGACTCGAACCACGCGCCGGCGGTGTGGACCACGCCCTCCACCCGCAGCGTGCAGCCCGGCGCGACGGAACGGACGACGCCGGCGGCGAACGTGCCGTGCCCGGCGTACGGGAGGATCCGCCCGTCGGGGCCGTAGACGTCCTCCTCGTCACCGGTCACCCCGGCCAGCCACGGGTGCTGGGCGGCGGCCGGGCTCCACCAGCCGGTGTCCACGACGCTGACCCGGACCCCGGTCCCCGGCCGCGGCCGGTCCCGCGGGCCCGGCCCGGCCACCGGCCGGGCGGGCAGCGGCCCGGCCGCGCCGGCGACCGGGACGTCCGGTTCCGTGGCCGGGCAGAACTCGCGCGGCGTCACCCACAGGACGTGGTCGGGCGTCGCCACACCGCGGCCGAAGGTGCGGTCGGCGATGTCGACGGCATCGGTCACCCCGCGGGCCTGGCGGAGCCGGCGGAACCCGGGCAGCCGCCGGGCACGTGCGCCGCGTCCCTGCGCCCCGGCGGGGGCGTCGCCCTCGTCCTCGTCGGTGAACCGGCCGCCGAGCCGGCCCTGCACCCGGGCGGCGTCGGCGTCACGGACCAGCACCACGTTCGCCCGGCGGAGGTGGTCGACCCGGCCGCTGGACTCCCAGTCGGGCGGGTCGACGTCGACACCGGGCAGGCTGTCGAGGACCTTGCGGACCTGGCCGGTCATCCGTTCTCGACGCACGCGCTCCTCATCGCCGGCGGGGTCGCCGGCGGCGCCGTTGGCGGGGTCGCCGGCGGCGCCGTTGGCGGGGTCGCCGGCGTCGCCGTCGGCGGGAGTACTGACCACGCGGGCCTCCGAGGGCCGGAAGGATGATCGGGTGAGCCGGATTGTCCCGTACGCCCCGGTGCCGGGCAACGAACCCGCCGCCGACCGGCCGGCCGTGGCGCCCGGACACCTGCTGGAGCTGGCCGCCGCCCGGCCCCGGACGGCGGTCACCGAGGCCGGGCGCTACCTGGCCACCGGTCCGACCCCGGCCGGGGCTGCCGTGGCCCACCAGGCGCTCGGCATCGCGCTGCGCGACCTGGGCCGACAGGACGAGGCGCTGGCCGAGCTCCGCGCCGCGACCCGGCTCGCGGCGCGGTCCGGGAACGGCGACCTGGTGGCCGACGTCCGCGCCAGCCTGGCGGTCGCCCTGGTCCTCGCCGGCCGGACCCGGGCCGGGATGCACCAGTTCGACCTCGCGGTGGCCGACGCCACCGGGCCGGCGCTGGCGCGGGTCAGGGTCCGGCTCGGCGCGACGCTGGACATGCTCGGCCGGTCGGCCGCGGGCCTGGCGGAGCTGAACCGGGCGGTCCGCGACCTGCGCGACGGCGCCGACCCGGTGTGGGAGGCCCGGGCACTGCTGAACAGGTCGATGTGCGCGATCGCCGAGGGGTCGCCCGGCGCGGCGGTCCGCGCGGACGGCGACGCGCGGCGGGCCGGTGAGCTGTTCGAGGCGGCCGGCTACCCCGTGGGCGCGGCCAAGGCGGTGCACAACCGCGGCGTCGCGGCATACCTGGCGGGCTCGTTGCCGGTCGCGCTGACCCACCTCGCCGACGCCGGCCAGCGCTACGCCGCCCTCGACGTGGACATGCCGGAGCTCGCCGCGGACCGCTGTCGGGTGCTGCTCACCGCCGGACTGGCGGCCGACGCCCTCGAGGAGGTGGACCGCGCGCTGGCGCTGGACCCGCTGCCCGGCTTCCGGGTGCAGCTGCTGCACGCCGGTGCGGCCGCCGCCCTGGCGGCCGGGGATCCGGTGGCCGCCGCCGACCGGGCGGGTGTCGCGGCGGAGGAGGCCCGCGCGCAGCGGCACAGCGGATGGCTGACCCGGGCGTCGGCGACCGGGGTCGCCGCCAGGGTCGCGGCCGGCGAGCGCGGGCCGGCGG
>CAXTBU010000057.1:8364-20568 GCA_964242885.1 uncultured Actinomycetales bacterium | reverse complement strand
CTGGTGCTGCCCGGGGCGCCGCCGGCCACCGCGGTCTTCCAGCTCCGCTGACGCGACGGTGTCGGGCACCGACGCGGTCCGCTACCGAACCGGGTGTCCGACGACTGCTCGTGGTCGCTGGCGCCGGGTCCTTCTTCCGGACGGGGGCGATCGCGGTGGCCGGACAGCGTGGTCGAGGGAACGGTCTCGGGGAGGGGACCGGGGCTGTCGTCGGTGGACCGTGGGGTGCGGGAGTCCCCTTCCACGACCGCACGGGCCACGCGGTTCAGCCGGGGACGATCGTGCTGGTCAACGGGACGTCGAGCTCGGGCAAGACCACGCTCGCGCGGGAGCTGTTGGCAGGCTTCGAGACGCCGTGGTTCCACCTGGCGGTCGACGCGTTCGGCGCGATGCGGTCGGTGCCACAGACAGCCGCCCTCGGCGACGTCGAGGTCGCTGCGGTGTTGCGACGGACCCGCGCGGGCTTCCACCGAGCGGTCGCCGGGATGGCCGCAGCGGGCAACGACCTCGTGGTCGACCACGCGCTGACCGAGCCCTGGCGCCTGCTCGACTGCCTGGAGGTGTTCACCGGCTGCCGAGTCGTCTTCGTGGGCCTGCACTGCTCCGCGCTGGAGCTGGACCGTCGCGAGCGGGCCCGCGGTGACCGGGCACCCGGTCAGGCGGCCGCTCAACTGGCGCACGTCCACGCGCACGGGCTTTACGACCTCAGCTTCGACACCGAGACCACCAGTCCGGGCGAGTGCGCCCGCCAGATCCGCGCGTTCCTCACGCATCCCGCCCACCCGACTGCGTTCGACCGCCTCCGCGCCGAGCTCCTGGGATCGACGCCGGGCCCACCGGAGGGACTGCCTCGCTGATCCGGTGTGTCGGCGGGTTCCCCGCTCCGCGTCGGGACCCGGAGTCGACCGAAGCGCCGCCGCGACGGGCTCACCAGGGGGTGAGCGCCGACAGCACGGCGGGGACGGCCGCGGACACCGCGCCGACGGCCACCATCACCGAGTCGGCCCGGTGCCACCGCGCCGGCTCGGCCCATGTGCGGCGGTGTGCCTGGCCGAGGCCCCGGGCCTCCATCGCGACAGCGGTCCGGCCGGCGTCGCGGATCGTGCCGACCAGCACGGCGAAGACGACCTGGGCAGCCGAGCGGGCCCGGGCGACCGGGGACCAGCCGGGGGACAGGCCACGGACCCGGCGCAGGCGCACCAGCTCCCGTGTTTGTTCTGCCAGTGCGTCAAGCCGCTCGACGGCGGCCATCGCCGCCACCACCGGCCGGGCCGGCACCCGGAACCACTGGCCGAGCTGGTCACCGAGCACGCTGCCGACGATCGACCCGGCCAGCAGGACGCCGGGCAGCGCGAGCACCAGCACCCGGGAGCCGGCGCGGATCGCGTCGCCGAGGTCGGTGTCGCCGCCGCCGAACAGCCAGGCCGACCAGCCGAGGGACAGCGCGGCCACGGCGACCGGGAACACCCGCACCGCGGTCGCCGCACCGGCCGTCACCGCCAGCGGTGCCAGGACGACGATCAGCAGGACCGAGACTCCGCCGACCTGCCAGGAGTCGACGGCGTAGGCGCCGACGATCGGCAGGAACGACGCGACCAGCAGGGAGGTCGGCCCGCAGCGGGCCGCCGGCGGCACCCGGGGGCGGCGCGGTGCGGGGCCGACCGACTGGTCGGCGCCGCGCCCGGCGGTCGCGGCGGTCACCGGGTCAGCCCGCCCGGCTGACCGACGCCCTCGACCCGCCCGCCGGCCAGCCGGACCTCGCTGTCGGCCAGGGCGTCCACGAAGGTGCGGTCGTGGGTACACGCGACGACGGCGACCCCGGCGGCGCGGGCGGCCGCCGCCACCCCCGCGACGGCCGCCCAGGTCCGGCGGTCCTGCCCGACCGTCGGCTCGTCGAGGACCAGCACGCCGGGGCCGTGCGCGACCGCGGCGGCCAGCGCCAGCCGGCGTTGCTCGCCGCCGGACAGCCGGAACGGGTCGGCGGCGGCGTGGCTGTCCAGGCCGAGCGCCGCCAGCAGGCCGGCCGCCCGGGCGGGGTCGGGCCGACCCAGCGCGGCCGGGGTGGCCGCGAGCTCCGCGTCGACCCGGCGGGCGACGAACCCGCGCTGGGGGTGCTGGGGCACCCAGCCGATCCGTGCGGCGAGGTCCGCCGACCGCCAGCGGTCCACCGGCCGGGTCAGCCCGTCGGCCAGCGCCGGGTCGATGCGGACCCGCCCGCTGCCCGGGCGCTGCAGCCCCGCCAGCAGCTGCGCCAGGGTCGACTTGCCGGCACCGCTGGCCCCGGTGAGCGCGGTCAGCCGGCCTGCCGGGACGTCCGCGTCCACCCCGGTCAGCGACGCCGCACCAGAACCTCGGTGCCGGAAGCCGATGCCCTGGGCCGTCACCGCGGGGTTCCCGGGGCGACCGACCCGGACCCGCGGCGCGAGCAGGCCCACGTCGAGCGGGACCGGTGCGGGCGGCGGCAGGCCGGGCAGCCAGAGCCCGGCGGCCTCGAGTTCGGCGCCGTGTCCGGCCAGCACCCGCCGCGGGTCGCCGTCGGCGGCGACCCGCCCGTCGGCGGTCAGCACGACGAGGCGGTCGACGACGTCGAGCCAGCGCTGCAGCAGGTGGTCGACGACCACCACGGCGCTGCCCCGGCGCGTCGCGACGTCGAGGACGGCGGTCCGCACGTGCTCGGCCGCGGCCGGGTCGAGCATCGCCAGCGGCTCGTCGAGCAGCAGCAGCGGTGGCTGCATCGCCAGCGCGCCGGCCAGCGCGAGTCGCTGGCGTTCACCGCCGGACAGCGCCGCGGTCGGGTGCTCGGGCCCGTACGGGAAGTGCACGTCGTCCAGCGAGGTGCGGACGAGCCGGGCGATCTGGTCCCGCGGCAGCGCCAGGTTCTCCGGGCCGAAGGCGACGTCGCGCCCGACGCGGGCGGCCACCAGCGCGTCGTCGGGCTCCTGCAGCAGCAGGCCGACCGGCGGCGGCAAGCCCGTGCCGGCGCCGGAGCCCGCAGCGCTGCCGGAGCCCGGACCGGAGCCGTCGACGCGGACCCCGCCCCGGCTCACCTCACCGGTCAGCTGGCCGGAGTCCGCGGTCGTCAGCACCCCGGCGACCGCCCGCAGCAGCGTGGACTTCCCGCCGCCGCTGGGGCCGGCGAGCAACACGCGCTCCCCGGCCTCGACGCGCAGGTCGACGCCGCGCAGGGTGGGCTGGCGACGCCCGACGGGCCGCCACGTCAGGCCGCGGACGTCGACGGCCGGCGCGGCCACCTCCCGGGTCAGGACGCGGTGCGTTCGGCGTGCTCGACGCCCGGTGGGAAGGCCGACAGCGCGCCGGTCCCGGCCAGCGCCCGCACCAGCGCGTACCCGCCGAGACCGGCGACCACCAGCCCGGACAGGCAGACGCAGCCGAGGTAGAGCAGCTTGGCCGGCCACGGCTGGACCGTCCAGGTCGCCGTCCACCACTCGTACCCGGCGATCTCGACGAACCCGGAGACCAGCCCGGCGGCGGCCGCGACCGCGGCGGTGAACCGGCGGAAGAGCACCAGGGCCAGGACGAGCTCGACGCCGAGGCCCTGGACGACGCCGGAGACCAGGACGGTCGCGCCCCACTGGTTGCCGAACACCATCTCGGCGAACGCTGCCAGGACCTCGACGAACAGCGCCGCGCCGGGACGCCGGACGACCAGGCCGCCGACGACGGCCGGCAGCAGCCACAGCCCGGTGACCAGGCCGCCGAGCGAGGGAACCGCCGTGAACAGCGGGGACAGCAGCGCGTAGACCTGGTTCCAGACCAGGAACAGCGCGCCGAACGCCACGCCGAGGAACGCGGCGGTGACGAGGTCGACGACGCGCCAGCGCGCGAGCGGGCCGGTTGCCCGGACCGAGCCGGTCGGCTGCGTCGAGTACTGCGGTGACGTGTACGTGGTCATGCGTCCCTCCCGGGTACGGAAGGGGGAGGCACAGCTGAGAAGCCCGACTCCCTACGCCGGTGTGAACCGGATCAGGTTCGAGGGTCTGCGGGTCACCGCACTCTCAGCGCCGTGAGCGGCGCTCCCCTGTCGAGCTGCCGACTGTACGCCGGTGGGCAGCGCTCTCCGCGCCGCGTGCGGCTAGACGTACCGCTCGAGGATGCTCGACTCGGCGAGGCGCGACAGGCCCTCGCGGACGGCGCGGGCGCGCAGCTCCCCGATGCCCTCCACCTGCTGCAGGTCCTCCACCCCCGCGGCGAGCAGCTTCTGCAGCCCGCCGAAGTGGTCCACCAGGCGGTCGACCACCGGGCCGGGCAGCCGCGGCAGCCGGGCCATCAGCCGGTGGCCGCGGGCACTGACCGCGGTCTCCAGCAGCACCGGCAGGTCCAGGGCCTTCGCGACGGGCAGCTGGGTGAGCAGGTCGACGTCGGTCAGCGCGTCGAGCTCGGCGAGGTGGTGGCCGACGTCGTCCGGGTCGGGCACGTAGTCGCGGGCGAGCAGTTCGCGCTCGGTGTCCGCGCCCGCGACCAGCTCGTCGAGCTGCAGGGCGAGCAGTCGGCCCTCGGTGCCGAGCTCGATGACGTAGCCGGCGACCTCGCTGGCGATCCGCCGCACCATCTCCAGCCGCTGGGCGACCGCGCCGACGTCGCGGACGGTCGCGAGGTCCTCGATCTCCAGCGCGGACAGCGTCCCGGACACCTCGTCCAGCCGCTTGCGGTACCGCTCCAGGGTGGACAGCGCCTGGTTGGCCCGGGACAGGATCTGCGCCGGGTCCTCGATGACGTACCGGCGCTCGCCCAGGTAGACGCCGATGATCTGCATGGACTGGCTGACGCTGATGACGGGGTGCCCCGTCTGCTGCGCCACCCGCTGGGCGGTGCGGTGCCGGGTGCCGGACTCCATGGTCGGGATGGTCGGGTCGGGGACCAGGTGCACGGCGGCGCGGACGATCCGGTTCTGCTCCGGGTCGACGATGATCGCGCCGTCCATCTTGGCCAGCTCGCGCAGGCCGGTGGCGGTGAACTCGACGTCGAGCCCGAAACCACCGGTGCAGATGGCCTCGACGCCGCGGTCCCAGCCCAGGACGATCAGGGCGCCGGTGCGCCCGCGCAGGATCCGCTCGAGGCTCTCCCGGAGTTCGGTGCCGGGGGCGACCGCGGCGATGGTCTCGCGCAGCAGCTCCGCAGCGGGGTCGGTGGAGGACACGGGCACTCCCTCCGTTCCGGCCTCGGCGTTCGCCCCACAGTTTACCGGCGGGGCGGCTTGGCGGCGGCGCGTTGCACACGAGCTGCGGCCAGTTCGTCACCCAACGGCGACGTCGGCGGGTTGGCGGGTGGTGCCGGTCGCCGCGGACGGGCCGGCCGCGGGATCCGCTGGAGAGCTGCCGCCGCCCGGTCCCCGGCGAGCAGCGCGGTCGCCAGGTCGGCTGCCTCCACCAGGAGCAGTCCGGCGGGGACGTCGGCGGCGGCGACGCAGCCGGCCGGGACGATCGCCCCGCGGAAACCGAGCCTGGCCGCCTCGGCGAGTCGCCGCCGGGCCCCGGCGACCGGCCGCAGCTCACCGGCCAGGCCGATCTCGCCGAAGGCGACGAGCTCCGCGGGCAGCGGGCGGTCCTGCGCCGCGGTGGCGACGGCCAGCGCCACCGCCAGGTCGACGGCGGGCTCGGTGAGCCGGACACCGCCGACGGTGGCGGCGTACACCTCCTGCTGGCGCAGGTCGATCCCGGCCCGGCGTTCCAGCACCGCCAGCACCATCGCGGTGCGCGAGGACTCCAGGCCGCTGGTGGTCCGCCGGGGCATGGGCGCGGTGGACCCGGCGACCAGCGCCTGGACCTCCGCCACCAGCGGCCGGGTGCCCTCCAGGGCGACGGTGACGCAGGTTCCCGGGACCGGCCCGGCGTGCCGGGACAGGAACAGCCCCGACGGGTCGGGCAGCCCGGTGATGCCGTCCTCGGTGAGGGTGAAGCAGCCGATCTCCTCGGTCGGGCCGAACCGGTTCTTCAGCGCCCGCAGCAGGCGCAGCGACCCCGACCGCTCCCCGCTGACCTCCAGCACCACGTCGACCAGGTGCTCGAGGGTCCGGGGACCGGCGACGGACCCGTCCTTGGTGACGTGCCCGACAAGGACGACCGTCATGCCACGGGACTTGGCCAGGCCGATCAGCGTCGCGGCGACCTCGCGCACCTGCGTGACCCCGCCCGGTCCGCCGTCGACGTCGGAGCTGGACACGGTCTGCACCGAGTCGACCACCAGCAGGGGCTGCGATCCGGTGCCGGTGGCCGCGGCGCCGAGCACGTCGTCGACGTGGGTGAGCACCGCTCCCAGTTCGGTCTCGGCCGCGAGGAACAGCCGGTCGTCGAGAGCACCGATCCGGTCCGCGCGCATCCGGATCTGGGCGGTCGACTCCTCGCCGGACACGTAGAGGACCGGGGCGTGGGTGCGCGCCCACCGGGCGGCGACCTCCAGCAGCAGCGTCGACTTGCCGACACCCGGCTCGCCGGCCATCAGGACGACCGCCCCCGGGACGAGCCCGGCGCCCAGGACGCGGTCCAGCTCGCCGATGCCGGTCGCGCCGGCCCGGGCGTCGGCGGCCCCGACCCGGCCGATCGGCACCGCCCCGGCGGCGACCGGGCGGGGTGTGGTCACCGCCCCGGCACGGATCCCGGCCGACGGGGCGACAGCCCCTCGGGGTGCGGTCGCGGCGCCGACCAGGGTGCCCCAGGCCTGGCACTCACCGCACCGGCCGACCCATCGGGTCGTCGACCAGCCGCACTCGGTGCACCGGTGGACGGTCTTCGCGGCAGCCACGCCCCGAACGCTAGGCACCGGGTCGGACAGAACCGCGGCCCCGCGCCGACCGCTCGGCGGCGGGTGGGTCGGCCGGGTGGGGGAGCAGCACCGGCCGGCGGTTCCGGGGCGTGCTCGCCAGCCGCTGCTCGCACAGCCGGGCCAGCTCGGCGTAGGCGGCGGCACCGACCAGCTCGGTCAGCTCCGCCCGGTAGGACAGGTAGACGGGGTCGGCCGCCAGGTGGGCCTCCGTGGCCCCGGTGCAGTACCAGTCCAGGTCCGCACCTCCCGGCCCCCACCCGCGCCGGTCGTACTCGGCGACGGTGACCTGTTGGTAGATCGTGCCGTCGGGGCGCTCGACGGTGTCGTAGGTACGCCGGATCGGCAGCTGCCAGCAGACGTCGGGCTTGGTGGCCAGCGGCTCGCGGCCGGTCGCCAGCGCCAGCAGGTGCAGGGCGCACCCCTGTCCGCCCGGGAAGCCGGGCCGGTTGAGGAAGACGCACGCACCGTCGACGACCCGGGTCCTGCGGGCCGGCGCCGACGCGGGGTCGTCCGGGTCGGCCGGCTCGGTGGCGACGATGCCGCCGGCCCGACCGGTCGCCGCGTGCTGCCACTGCGCATCGGTCAGCTCCCGGGCGGCCCGGCGGACCCGCCGCTCGTCGGTGGCGTCGGCGAAGTGCGCGCCGAGGGTGCAGCACCCGTCGTCCGGCCGGTCGGCGTAGATGCCCCGGCAGCCGGACCCGAAGATGCAGCCCCACCGCGACGTCAGCCACGTCAGGTCCACCCGGTAGACGACGGCGGGGGCGCCGGCGGCCGCGCCCGGGTCGGGGAACTCCGCCCACAGCCGCGGGAAGTCCAGCCCGACCTCGACCATCCCCGGACGCTAGCCGCCGGACCGTTCAGCCGCGGTCGTGGTTCAGCCGCGGGCGCGCCGCGGCCTTCGGAAGGCCTTCAGCGACGGCAGGGCCTGGCCGGCGAAGTCGAACATCGTGAGGTTGTCGTTCGGGTTGCCCGCGCCGGGCTCCCAGCCGACGCCGGGGAGCCATCCCGGCTCCCAGTCGAAGAAGCCGGCGGACCCGCCGCCCGGCACCGCGAGCAGTGCGCTGCGCAGGTCCTCGAAGTAGGCGGCCTGCCCGGCCGGCGTCGGCGGGAACTGTGCCGCGTCGGGCAGCGCGGCCAGGTCGGCGAGCAGGTTCGGCTCGTCGTCGCCGTCGGCGAGCGTCCACGGGTAGGCCGTCTCGGCGAGCACGACGGGTCTGCCGTACCGGGTCTGCAGGTCGGCGACGTTGGCGGCCATCTGCGCCAGCGGGCCGTGCCAGAACGGGTAGTAGGACAGCCCGATCACGTCCCACCGCACGCCGTTGTCGACGAGGTGGTCGTAGAAGTAGCGCGACCCGCCGTTGTCCCCGCCCCGGTCGATGTGCACCATCGTCGGGATGCGCCGTCCGCCGGCGAGCGCGACGCCGTCCAGTGCCGCCTTGAGCAGCGTGGTGAACCCGGTCCAGTTCTGCGGGCCCTCGTCCTCGGGGTAGATCTTTCCCAGCGGGAACAGGATGCCGGGCGTGATCTCGTTGCCGACCGCCACCATCGACGGTGCGGCACCGGCGGCGATCATCCTGCGCACGCTGGTCGCCGTGTAGGACCGCAGCCGGTTGGTCAGCTGCGGCAGGTCGAGCCCCGCCCACGCTGCCGGCGTCACCTGCTTGGCCGGATCGGCCCAGAAGTCGGAGTAGTGGAAGTCGACCAGCACCTTCAGTCCCTGGCGGATCGCCCGCCGGGCCAGGGTGATCGCGCCGGCCAGCGTGCTGTACCCCGTCGGCGGGTCGACCCACACCCGCAGCCGGACCCACGTCGCGCCCGCGTCGGCGAGGATCCGCTCGATCGGCTGGACGCGGCCGCCGACCCGGTACCGGGTGCCGGCCGCCTCCTCCTGGAGGGTGAACGAGATGTCCGCGCCGCGGACGGCGAGTCCGGTCATGTTCCTGCGCAGCGCCTCGGCGGCTGCCCGGTCGGGCGCGGCGGTACCCGCCGTCCCGGCGCCCGCGGCGGCCGCGGGAGCGGCGGTTCCCAGGAGTCCGGTGGCCGTTCCGGCGACCGTGGCCGCGGTGCCCATCCCGATCCCGAGCGCCCGGCGGCGGCTGGGCCCGATCTGGTCGACGGTGTGCCCTGTCATGTGTCTCCTCCTCGAGACGGTGGTGCGTGGGTGCGCGCGGTACTCGCGCGCTAGGCGTGGCCGTTCGGTTGGAGAGCGGTCGCCAGCACGGCGACGCCGCCGGCCGCGACCGTCGTCAGGTCCGCGGTCGTGCCGGTGAGCAGGTCGGTGCCGGGCACGGGCACGACGACCGCCTCGCCGGTGTGGTTGAGCACGAACAGGAACTCCTCGGACCCGTTGGTGCGCGCCACCACCTCGACGCCGGCCGGCAGTCCGGAGCCGCGCTGCACCCCGGCCCCGTCGAGCACCCGGGCGAGCAGCGATCCCAGCGCGTGGTCGTCGAGCCGCGTCGCCAGGTACCAGGCGGAGCCGGCGCCGACCACCCGTCGGGTGACCGCCGGGCCGCCGGCGTCGGGTCCGCTGGTGAACCGCGCGACGACCTCGGCGGTGTCGACCACCACGGCCTCGGACCACAGGTCGGCGGCGGCGCCGTCGTCCAGCGCGATGCCGACGCCCGCCCCGACCGGGTGGTACTCGTCCACCCACACGCCGAGGACCTCGCGCAGCGGCCCCAGGTAGCCCTGCGGGTACACGGCCTCGGTCTCGTCGACGACTGCGGAGAACGGCCCGACGAGCAGGTGCCCGCCGCGCTCCACCCATTCCTGCAGGCGCCGGGCGACGTCCTCCTCGAGCAGGAAGGCGCTGGGCACGACGAGCACCCGGTGGCCCGACAGGTCACTGGCCGGACCGACCGCGTCGACGGTGCGCCCGTTCCGCCACAGCGCGGCGTAGGCGGCGAAGACCTGGTCGCGGTAGTCCAGCTCCGCGGTCGGCCGGAACTCCAGCGCGGTCGCCCACCAGGACTGCCAGTCCCACCAGATCGCCACGTCGGTCCGCACCCGGGACCCGCGGACCGGCCCGAGGCGCGCCATGTCCCGGCCGAGCTCGCAGACCTCCCGCCAGACGCGGGTCGCGGTGCCGCCGTGCGGGAGCATCGCGGAGTGGAACTGCTCGGCGCCGCGCCGGGACGCTCGCCACTGGAAGAACAGTGCTCCCTCCGAGCCGCGCGCGACGTGCGCCAGGGAGTTGCGCCGCAGCTCCCCGGGCGCCTTGGCCAGGTTGCGCGGCTGCCAGTTGACCGCCGAGGTCGAGTGCTCCATCAACAGCCACGGACGGCCCGCGTGCAGGGAGCGCGAGAGGTCCGCCGCCATCGAGAGGTCGATGTGCCGGTCGGGGGACTCCGCGACCAGGTAGTGGTCGTTGGCCACCAGGTCCACCTCCGGCGCCCAGGACCAGTAGTCCAGGTTGCGGCAGTTGCCCAGCATCAGGTTCGTCGTCACCGCACGGTCCGGGTCGTGCGCGCGGATGGCGTCGCGCTCGACGCGGTAGCACTGCAGGAACTCGGCCGAGCTGAACCGGGAGAAGTCCAGCTGCTGTGCCGGGTTGCCCGGCATCGGGGCCCGGACCGGGGTCGTGATCTCGTCGAAGTCGCGGTAGTGCTGGCTCCAGAACGCCGTTCCCCAGGCCTCGTTGAGCTTCTCGATGTCGCCGTACCGGTCGCGCAGCCAGCGCCGGAACGCGGCGGTGCTCACCGGGCAGTGGCAGCCGGCGACGTGTGCGCCGAGCTCGTTGGACACGTGCCACATCACCACCGCCGGGTGGTCGGTGTAGCGCGCGGCGAGCTGGTCGGCGACCCGCGCGGTCGCCTCGCGGTACACCGGGCTGCTCGGGCAGAACGACTCCCGCGCCCCCCAGCCGAGCCGGTGCCCGGAGGCGTCGACCGGCAGGCTCTCCTGGTGCGCGGCGCTGAACCACGGCGGCGGCGACGCGCTGGGCGTGGCCAGGTCCACGGCGATCCCGTGGGAGTGCAGCAGCGACAGCACCCGGTCCAGCCAGCCGAAGTCGAACTCGCCGGGCGCCGGCTCCAGCCGCGCCCAGGAGAAGACGCCGACGGTGACGAGGTTGACCCCCGCCTGCCGCATCAGCGCGACGTCCTCGACCCACACGTCCTCTGGCCACTGCTCCGGGTTGTAGTCCCCGCCGAACAGCAGGCCCGGCCCGGCGACGGGCACTGCCCGGACGGTTCCGCCCCGACCGGTGCCCGTCGGGTCCAGCTGTCCGACCACCGCCTGACCCCCTCGCTGGGAACGCTCACAGCCCGCTCGCCCGACCCTGCCGGACGCGGGGCGTCCGTGTCCAGTCCACCGCCGATCCGGCCGGCCCACTCCGTAGGCTGACCGTCGTGACGGCGACCCCGGGTCCTGCGGCGCAGCCGCCGGCCGCCGCCCGCCCGGGCCGGCGGCCGCGCCGGGCCGGCAGCTCAACGATGACGATCGAGGACGTCGCCCGGGTGGCGGGCGTCTCCCGCGGCACGGTGTCCCGCGTCCTCAACGGCGCCCACCACGTCAGCCCGACCGCGCTGCAGGCGGTCCGCCGGGCGGTGCGGAACACCGGCTACGTGGCCAACCAGAGCGCCCGCAGTCTGGCCTCCCGGCGCACCAACTGCTACGCGTTCCTGTTGTCGGAGCCCCAGGAACGCCTCTTCGAGGACCCGAACTTCGCGACCCTGCTCCGCAGCACCACCCAGCAGTTCGCCGACCTCGACTCGACGCTGGTGCTGGCGACCAGCGCGACCCAGGCCGACCGCGACCGGGTCCTGCGCTTCCTGCGCGGCGGGTTGGTCGACGGGGTCGTCCTGGTGTCGACCCACGCCTCGGACCCGCTGCTGGCGGCGGTCGTCGAACTCGGTCTGCCGGCGGTGCGGTGCGGCTTCCCAGCCTCGTCGCTGCTGCCGACCGTCTCGGCGGCCGACCGCGACGGTGGCCGGGTGATGACCCAGCACCTGGTGTCCCGCGGCCGCCGCCGGATCGGCCTCATCACGGGTCCGGACCACGCACCGGGCAGTGTCGAGCGGCGCGAGGGGTGGATCGACGCCCTGGGCCCCGACGCCTCGCCGGAGCTGCACGAGGTGGCCGAGGGGTACTCCCACCTCGCCGGCCGGGAGGCCGCGGCTCGGCTGCTGCGCCGGTGCCCCGACATCGACGCGGTCTTCGCGGCCTCGGACCTGCTCGCCAGCGGTGTCGTGGCGCAGCTGCGGGCCACCGGCCGGGCCATCCCCGGGGAGGTGGCGGTGGGCGGTTTCGACGACTCGCGCATCGCCGCCGAGCTGGACCCGCCGCTGACCACGATCAGGCAGCCGCTGGACCGGATCGGCCGGGAGCTGGCCAAGCTGGTCAGCCACCTGGCCGACGGCGACCACCCGGTCAGCCTGGTCCTGCCGGTCGAGCTGGTCGTCCGGCAGTCGACCTGACCCG
>CAXTBU010000057.1:0-8264 GCA_964242885.1 uncultured Actinomycetales bacterium | reverse complement strand
CGACCTGACCCGCGGCCGGGCGCAGGCTCAGCCGGCGACCGTCAGCGCGTTGGCGCGCGCCACCCGCTCGAGGAACCGTGCACTGGCCTTGGGGGTCCGCCGCTGGTCGGCGTAGTCGACGTGGACCACGCCGAAGCGCTTGGCGTAGCCCTCCGCCCACTCGAAGTTGTCCAGCAGCGTCCACACGAAGTAGCCGTCAACCCGGACGCCCGCGGTGACGGCGTCGTGCAGCGCGGCGAGGTGGTCGTGCAGGTACTCCACGCGCAGCGGGTCGTCCACCGTGCCGTCGGGGCCGACGACGTCGTCGTAGGCCGCGCCGTTCTCGGTGACGTACACCGGCGGCAGGTGCGGGTGGTCGGTGTGCAGCCCGACCAGCAGCTCGCGCAGGCCGTCGGGCTCGACCGGCCAGCCGACCGCGGTGACCGGCACGCCTTCGGGCAGCACCGTCTCGGCCTCGAGGACGCCCTGGCCCGGCGCGTGCCGGACCAGCATCCGCCGGTAGTAGTTGATGCCGAGGAAGTCGATCGGCGCGGACGCGAGCGCCAGGTCGCCGTCGTGCACGAAGTCGAACGCGGCCGGGCCACCGAGCACCTCGACCGCGCCGGTGGGGTAGCGGCCGTTCAGCACCGGCTCCAGGAAGAGCCCGTGGGCGTCGCCGTCGACGCGCTCCGCCGCCGCACGGTCGGCCGGGGAGTCGGTGAGCGGGTGCACGGGGGACAGGTCGAGCGTGATGCCGATGCTGGCCTCGCGCGCCCCGGCTCCGGCGCGCAGCGCGGCCAGCCCGAGGCCGTGTGCCAGCAGCAGGTGGTGCGTCGCCCGCTTGCGCTGCGCCAGGTCGTTGATCCCGGGGGCGTGGATGCCGCTGCCGTAGCCGGCGTGACTGGAGACCTTGGGCTCGTTGAGGGTGATCCAGTGCCGGACCCGGTCGCCCAGCGCCTGTTGGACGATCGCGGCGTACTCGGCGAACCGGTACGCCGTGTCGCGGACCGGCCAGCCGCCCCGGTCCTGCAGCACCTGCGGCAGGTCCCAGTGGTAGAGGGTCACGTACGGCGTCAGGCCACGATCGAGCAGCTCGTCGACGACCCGGCTGTAGTGGTCCAGCCCCTTCTGGTTGGGCGCCCCCGACCCGTCCGGCTGGATCCGCGGCCAGGACACGGAGAACCGGTACGCCGCCAGACCGAGGTCCGCCATCAGGGCGACGTCCTCGGGATAGCGGTGGTACTGGTCGCAGGCCACCTCGCCGGTGTCGCCGCCGGCGATCGCACCCGGGGTCGCGCAGAAGGTGTCCCAGATCGACGGGCCCTTCCCGTCCTCGTCGACGGCACCCTCCACCTGGTAGGACGCCGTCGCGGCGCCCCAGACGAAGCCGGGCGGGAACTGTCGGGTGGCCATGGGGGTCGGACTCCTCTGCGGGACTGCGGGACTGCGGGATGTGGTGCGGACGGGCGGCTGTCGTGCGGGGCGGACCCGGGCGGTCAGCCCTTGACCCCGCCGGAGACCAGGTCCAGGCGCCAGTACCGCTGCAGGAACAGGAACAGGGCGATCAGCGGGATGATCGACAGCAGGCTGCCCATGACCACCAGGCTGTACAGGGCCGGCTGGCTGGCGCCCTGGTTCAGCATCGAGTAGAGCCCCACCGTCATCGGGAACCGCTCGTCGTCGGAGATCATGATGAACGGGAGCAGGAAGTTGTTCCAGATCGCCACGAACTGCAGCAGCAGCAGGGTGATCATCCCGGGGAGCAACGGCGGGGTGACGACGGACCAGGCCAGTCGGTACTCGTTGGCGCCGTCGATCCGCCCGGCTTCCAGCATCGAGTCCGGGATCACCGCCGCCGCGTAGATGCGGGCCAGGTAGATGCCGTACGGACTGAGGATGCTGGGCAGCAGCACCGCCCAGTAGGAGTTCACCAGGCCCAGCTCGGAGATGAGCAGGTACTGCGGGATGGCCAGGGTGATCCCGGGGACCAGGACGCCGGCGAGGATGACCCGGAACAGGGACTCCCGGCCGCGGAACCGGAACTTGGCCAGGGCGTAGCCGGCCATCGTCGAGACGGCGACGGACAGCACCGACCCGACACCGGCGTACAGCAGGCTGTTCAGCGCCCACTTGTAGAACTGTCCGTCGTTGAACGCGACGAGCGTCGTCAGGTTGTAGGTGAACCCACCGGTGAAGCTGGGCCAGAACGAGAAGGTCGAGAAGAACTCGCTCGGGCTCTTGGTCGAGGCGATGAGCACCCAGAGCACGGGGAACAGGCAGTAGACGGCACCGAGCAGGAGCACCAGCGTCGGCAGCACCTTGGTGGGCTGGCGGCGCTTGCGGCGCGGGACGCTGCGGACCGCGGTGCCCTCCCGGCGGGTGGAGGGAGCGGTCAGAGCGGTGCTCACCGGTCCTCCCCGAACGCGCGCTTCTGGACGAAGCCGAGCACCAGGACCGACGCGATCAGGGTCACGACCGCAAGCACCAGGGAGGCGGCGGCCGCGCGGAAGACGTCGTTGTTCACGAAGGCGTCGCGGTAGATGGTCATCAGTGGCACCCAGGTGCTCGGGATGGAGTCGGTCAGCGGGGTCAGCGTCTGCGGTTCGTTGAACACCTGCAGGGTCGAGATGATCGAGAAGATGCCGGTCATGATCACGGCCGGCAGG
This sequence comes from uncultured Actinomycetales bacterium, assembly GCA_964242885.1. Classification (GTDB taxonomy): domain Bacteria; phylum Actinomycetota; class Actinomycetes; order CAXTBU01; family CAXTBU01; genus CAXTBU01. The sequence continues at coordinate 5,619 of CAXTBU010000057.1, read as the reverse complement.
ACGAGCGGGATCTTCACCCGCAGCGCGGTCTGGACCTCCGAGCACCCGTCCATCCGGGCCGAGTCCATCAGCTCCGCCGGCAGTCCGCGCAGCGAGGTGAAGATGATGATCATGTTGAAGCCGACCCCGCCCCAGATGGCGATGTTGGCCACCGAGAACAGGACCGAGCCGGGACTCAGGAAGTCCGGCGCCGGCAGTCCCACCGCATCGAGCGCCGCGCGGATCGGGCTGACCCCGGGCAGGTAGATGAAGCCCCACAGCAGGCTCGCGATCACCCCGGGCACGGCGTAGGGCAGGAAGATCGCGATGCGGCTGAACCGGCCGAACCGGGCGGCGGGGGAGTCCAGCAGCAGGGCGAACAGCAGGGCCAGTCCGAGCATGATCGGTACGACCAGGAACCCGTAGCCCAGCATGCGGACCACCGAGTCGACGTAGGTGGAGTCCGTCAGCACGCTGGCGTAGTTGGCCAGGCCGGCGAACGTCTCCGTCCGTATGCCGAACCCGCTGGCGTCGACCTTGTTCTGCCGCGTGCTCAGGTAGAGCGTGTAGCCGATCGGGATGACGAGGAAGACGAGGAACAGGACGAGCGCCGGTGCGAGGAACACCATCACGGCCCGAGGGGCGCGGGTGCTCCGCCTGCGGCGTTGCAGTGCGGGAGCGGCGATGCTCATGGGACACGCCCTTCACGGGTCGAGGTGGGCCCCGGGGCAGGAGCAGTGCTCACCACCCGGGGCCCGACCGGGGGGTCAGGCGACGGTGAAGCCCTGCTTCTTCAGGTCGGCCACGGCAGCGGCCTGCAACGCGTCGGCGGCGGCACCGAAGTCGGACTTCGTCTGGATCGCCTTGGCGAAGATGTCGCTGTACGCGCTGTAGGTGACGTTGACGTTCGGCGCCCAGGTGAACCCGCGGGCGGTCCCGGAGATCGTCTTGGCGTCGCTGAAGAACGTCGGCTGGTTCGGCAGCATGGCCGGCGGCTTGCTCAGACCCGGAACGCTCTGGCCGGCCGTGGCGGCGGGGTAGATCCCGCCGGCCGTCACCATCGCCTGCAGGGCCTCGGGGTCGGTGTTCAGCCACCTGACGAACTTCTGCGCCTGGGCCTGCTGCGTGGACTTGGCCGAGATCGCGGTGCCCGACCCGCCCCAGAAGCCGGTGACGTTCTCGCCGGCGGTCCACTGCGGCAGCTGGACCATCTTCCACTTGCCCTTGGTGCTCGGCGCGAGCCCTTCGAGAACGCCGGCCCCCCACACGGCACTCGGCCAGGCCAGCAGCGTCCCGTCGCTCAGCGCCTTGTTCCACTGCGGGGTGTACATCGGCTGGCCGGAGACCGTGCCGCCGTTGACGAGCTCGCCCCAGTAGGACGCCATCTTCTTGGTGGGCTCGTCGTTGATGCTCACCTTCCAGGTGCCGTTCTCGTTCGTCCACCAGTTGGCACCGGCCTGCTCGGCCAGTCCGGCGAACCAGCCCGGGTCCCCGGAGGAGAAGGTCGTCAGGCTGCGCTTGGCGTCCTTGGTGCGCACCTGGTCGGCGACGTCGGCGAACTGGTCCCACGTGGTGGGGACGTCCAGGCCGAGCTGCTCGAACAGGTCCTCGCGGTAGTACAGCATCATCGGGCCGACGTCCTGCGGGATGCCGAAGGCCTTGCCGCCGAACGAGGTCAGGGCCCAGGTCCCTTCCGGGAACGAGCTCTTGATGCCGTCCGCCAGCGACGTCACGTCCATCGCCACCCCGTTGCTCACCAGCACCGGCAGCGACTGGTACTCCGCGTGGATGATGTCCGGCGCGTTGCCGGCGCGGTGCGCGGTGATGATCTTGGTCAGCAGCTCCTCGCCCTGGGCCTGGCGGCTGACCTTGACCTGCTGCGTCGGGTTCTTCGTGTTCCAGATCGCGACGACCTTCTCGATGTTGGTCGTCCACGTCCAGAAGGTGAGGTTCGCGGCCGCATCGGCGTTGCCCGACGTGGTGGCGGGGCCGCCGGCGGTCTCGTCGTCGCCACCGCACGCGGCGAGCAGGGAGGACAGGCCCGCTGCGGCACCGATGCCCGCGGCGCCGCGCAGGAATCGACGTCGTCCGACGGACGTCGCGGCGCTGAGGCCGGAGGGGGCGGAGAACGGAGAGGGTGCCATGAGCGATGTGCCTCCTGAGGCGTGACTCGACTGTGAGCGGTCCCAGCGTGCACAGGCGCCGCCGAGGGTGTCAAGGCACGAAACGGTCACCGAGAACGTCAGGGACCGCGCCCACACACCGAAACGCCTGGACGGCGCGTCCCGGCACGGGTCCGGGACGCTTGGGATCGATCCCAGGTCGTGCCAGGGTGGCCGGCGTCGCACTCTTCGCGTGTCGAGGGCAGGAGCCGCCGTGCCGCAGCTGGACCCGAGAGGGATGCACCACGTCGAGATCGGGTGCGCGGACCCGCGGCGGTCCGCCGAGTTCTACCGGGGGGTCCTCGGGTTCCCCGAGGTGGCCGCGCCGAGCGGCTCGCCGTCCTCGGCCCGGTGGTTGTCGGCGGGACCGGTGCTCCTCCAGCTGACGGATGTCGGTGCGAGCGGTGGTCTCGGCGGCTGGGTCAACAGCGACCTGCAGGCCGGCGTCCGCCACTTCGGCATGAAGGTCCCCGACGTGGACCGGGCGGTCGACGGGCTGCGGGCAGCGGGGGTGACGGTGCTCTCGCCGCCCGCCGACGTCCTCGGCGGGGTCCGGATCGCCTTCTTCCTGGACCCGGACGGCACGCGGCTGGAGTTCGTCCAGGGCGACCTGCAGTACCAGCACGTGGTGACCCCCGCTCTCGTGGCCGCGGAGCGGGCCCGCTCCCCGAGGCCGGGCGAGGGGTCCCGGTTCGACCACGTGGCCGTCACGGTCGACGACCTGCCCGCGGCGATGCGGTTCTACGGCGACGGCCTGGGGTGGGCGGAGATCGGCAGCATCCGGCACGAGGACGACGAGCGCGGCTTCCTGATGACCTACCTCGGCGCCGGGCCGGCCGTGCTCGAGGTCTTCAGCTTCGACGTCCCGACGACGGCCAACCCGTGGACGCCCGACCCGGCCCTGGCCGGGGTGCGCGCCGTCGGGGTCGACGCCGAGCTCTCGGCGGACTCCGTCGCAGCGCTCGGCGGGCGGCCGGTCCCCGCGCCCGCCGGCGTCGCCGCCGACGCGGTCAGCCCGGACGGGACGCCGTTGACCTGGGTCCGGCCCTCGTGAGCGTCGTGCTGGTCACCGGGTCCAGTGACGGGATCGGGGAACGCACCGCCGACCGGTTGGCCCAGCTCGGTCACGACGTGGTCCGCCACGCGCGCGACGAGGACCGGGCCGACCGGATCCGGCAGGCGTCGCCGGACCCGCGGGAGGTCGCGGTCGGCGACTTCACCTCGCTGGCGCAGACCCGGTCGATGGCCGACGGCCTGGCCGGCCGGGGGATCGACGTCGTGGTGCACAACGCCGGGTGGGGTGCGCCGAGCGACCGGCTGCGGCTGACCGGGGACGACATCGAGCCGTCGTTCCAGATCCACGTGCTGGCGCCGTACGTGCTCACCGCCGTGCTGGGCGTCGGCCGGCGGTTGGTCTACGTCAGCTCCGACTCCATCGTCCGGGCGACGCTCGACGTGCCGGACCTCGCCTCCCCGCGGTCGTGGTCGTCGGGGTCCGCCTACGCCAACTCCAAGCTCGCCGGCACCGCACTGACGTTCGCGCTCGCCCGGCGGTACCCGCACGCGGCGGTCAACGCCGTCCACCCAGGCTGGGTCCGCACGAAGATGAGCGGCGACGAAGCACCGCTCTCGGTCGAGCAGGGCGCGGACACCCCGGTCTGGCTGGCGTCCGGCGACGACCCCGCGGCCCGGGTCAGCGGCCGGTTCTTCGTCGACCGTCGCGTCGTCGAGCTGAACCCGGCGGCCGACGACCCAGCGCTGCAGGACCGTGTCGTGGACGCCTGCGCGCACCTCACCGGACTCGCGCTGCCCAGCTGACCGGACCGCCGCTGCCGCAGCTGACCGGACTGCCGCTGCCGCAGCCGCCCCCGCCGCACGCGGGCGCCTGACCCCGCTGCCGGCCTCTACTCTTTGCCCGTGCGCCTCGGGGTCCTGGACATCGGCTCCAACTCCGTCCACCTGCTCGTGGTCGACGCCCACCGCGGCGCGCGCCCCCTCCCGGCGACCCGGCACAAGATCGAGCTGCGGCTGGCCGAGCACCTCGACCGCGACGGGCGGGTCACCGGCAAGGCCGGCGACGCGCTCGTCGCCTTCGTGCGCGAGGCCGTGCAGATCGCCGAGGACAGCGGCTGCGCGTCGATGATGGTGTTCGCGACCTCGGCCATCCGGGACGCCGGCAACGGCCAGGAGCTGCTGGACCGGGTGTCGGTCGAGACCGGTGTGCCCACCGCGGTGCTGCCGGGTGCGGACGAGGCCCGGCTCACCTTCCTGGCGGCCCGGCGCTGGTTCGGCTGGTCCTCGGGCCGGCTGCTCGTCCTGGACATCGGCGGCGGTTCGCTGGAGATCGCGTCCGGCGTCGACGAGACCCCCGACTCGGCGGTGTCCGTCCCGCTGGGCGCCGGCCGGCTGACCCGCGACTGGTTCACCGGCGACCCGCCGCAGGGCGACGAGGTCCGCAAGCTGCGCCGCTACGTCCGCCAGACGATCGCCGAGGTGGTCGCCGACGTCAGCCGGCTGGGGCCGCCGGACCACGCGGTCGCGTGCAGCAAGACGTTCAAGCAGTTGGCCCGGGTCACGGGCGCGGCACCGAGCGCGGACGGGCCGCTGGTCCAGCGGGTCCTGCGCCGCGACGACCTCGCCGCGCGGATCCCGGAGCTGGCGAAGACGACCGCGGCGCAGCGCGCGAAGATCCCCGGCGTCAGCTCGACCCGGGCCGGGCAGCTTCTCGCCGGCGCACTGGTCGCCGAGGCGGCGATGGACCTGTTCGAGGTGCCCGAGCTGGAGATCTGCCCGTGGGCGCTGCGCGAGGGCGTGATGCTCGAACGGATCGACGCGCTGCCCCCGGCCCGCCTGCCGGCATCGAGCCGGTGACCAGCGACGGTGCCGCTCCGCAGGAGACGGGCGAGGCCGACACCAACCGGGAGCAGCGCCGCGAACGTCGCCGCACCCCGCCGGGGCCGACGACACCCGGCGACCGGCCGGCGCCTTCCCGCGAGCCGGGGCGGTACAGCCCCGCACCGGCCCCCGTCGCGCTCGGCACGTCCTCGGTGTTCCCAGACACCGTCGCCGGCTCGTTCGACATCGCCGAGGAGCTCGGGTACGACGGGATGGAGGTCATCGTCACGGTCGACCCCGCGTCGCAGGACCTGGCCGGGCTGCAGCGGATCGCGTCCCGGCACTCGCTGCCGGTCTACTCCGTCCACGCGCCGACGCTGCTGCTGACCCAGACCGTGTGGACTCTCGACCCCTGGGAGAAGCTGCGCCGCAGCGCCGAGATGGCCAGCGTGCTCGGCGCGTCGACGGTCGTGGTCCATCCGCCGTTCCGCTGGCAGAAGGAGTACGCCGCGCGGTTCGGCGACGGCATCGCCGAGCTGGGTGAGGCCTTCGACGTGACGTTCGCCGTCGAGAACCTGTACCCGTGGACGGTCGCCGGCCGCACGGTCGAGGCCTACGAGCCCAGCTACGACCCGACCGGCTC
>CAXTBU010000056.1:18381-20982 GCA_964242885.1 uncultured Actinomycetales bacterium | reverse complement strand
GACCCGGACGCCGGCGGGCCGTCGGCGCGGGAGACGGCCCGGTTCTTCGACCTGCCGGAGATGACCGAGCTGCTCGATCGCGGACCCGCCAACCCGGCCTGACGCCGCACCCGGCTCGGTCGCTCAGGCCGGGGCGCTCCCGCCCGGGACGTCGTGGGCGTAGTCGCGCATCCGCTGCGCCGCGGCCCGCAGGTAGCGGGAGACGACCGCCGCCTCCTCCTCGGTGAGGTCGCTGGCGAGCGCGTCGAGCGTCCGGAGCAGCGGCCCGAGCTCGCCGAGGACCTGGCCGATGGCGCTGTCGGTGGCGTGCAGGACCAGCCGGCGGCGGTCCTGTGGGTGGCGGTCCCGCCGGAGGTGTCCCGCTCGCTCGAGCCGGTCGACCAGCTCGGTGCCCGAGCCGGTGGAGATGCCGAGCAGCGTGCTCAGCTCGACCGGCCCGAGCAGGTCCTGCTGCTCCATCACGTGGCCGAGGGCGGCGTAGTCGATCGCCCGCAACCTCAGGCGCTGCGCCAGGGCGTGGTCGACGTCGGCCCCGGCCCGGTTCACCTCCCGCAGCGCCCACGACACCTCCGGCGCCTGCACGCGCTCCCGCTCCCCGGCCTCGACCGCGTCCGCTTGCCATCGCTCCGTCACGGAGCCATAGTACAGAGACGATGGCTCCGATACGGAGCTGCCATATAACGGAGCGATCGGAGGAAGCAGATGAGGACGCAGTCCCCCATGAACGGGCCCATGAACGGGATCGGTACCCAGAGGGATGGAGAGGCCGGGCGGCTCCGGGCCCTGCTGGTGCTGCTGTGCGGTGCCCTCGGCCTGGTCGTGGCCGGCAACTCCGCGCTGGCGATCGCGCTACCCGACATCGCCGCCGACCTCGGCGCCACCCAGGGCGAGCTGACCTGGATCATCGACGCCTACGCCCTGACCTTCGCCGCCCTGCTGCTGCCCGCCGGGATCGCTGCCGACCGCCTCGGCCGCCGCAGCACCCTGGCCGCCGGCCTGGTGGTGTTCGGCGCGGCGGGCGCCGCCTCGGCCTTCGCCACCGGGACGCCCTCGTTGATCGCCCTGCGTGCGCTGGCCGGAGTCGGGGCGGCAGCGGTGTTCCCCGTCACCCTGTCGGCGCTGGTCGACGCCTACCCCGAGGAGCGCCGCGGGTTTGCTGTCGCCGTCTGGTCCGGGGTCAGCGCAGCCGGCGCCGTGCTGGGCACGCTCGTCGCCGGCGGACTCCTCGAGCTGTTCTGGTGGGGCAGCGTCCAGCTCGCCTTCGGGCTCGGCGCGCTCCTCGTCCTGCCCGGTGTCCTGATCCTGGTCGCCGAGCACCGGGACCCCCGGCTGTCGCTGGACCCGCCCGGCCCAGCGTGGTCGGCCGTCGGGCTCACCGCCCGGGTGTACGGCGTCACCGAGGCCCCGGAACCCGGGGGGACCGCGCCGGGCACGCTGGCGGCGGGAGCGGTCGCCGCGACTGCCCTGCTGGCCTTCGTCCGCCACGAGCTGCGGACTGCCCAGCCGTCCCTGGACGTCCGCGCGTTCCGCAGCCCGGCACTGGCCGCCGGCTCGTTGCTGGTGAGCCTGCAGTTCTTCGCCAGCCTCGCGCTGTTCGTGCTGGCACCGCAGTACCTGCAGGTCGTCCGCGACCACAGCCCCCTGCAGGCCGCGGCGACGCTGCTCGTCATCCCGACCGGTGTCGCCGTGGGAACCGCCCTCGCACCGGCCGCGCTGGCCCGCGGCGGCGCCCGCGTGCCCGGGGTCGGCGGCCTGCTCGCGATGGCCGCCGGTTTCGCCGCGCTCGCCGTCACCCTCCAGGCCCGCGACCCGGACGCGCTGCCGCTGGTGGCACTGGCCCCCGGCCTGGTGCTGTTCGGGTTCGGCTTCGGGCTGGCCGTCACGCCGGGCACCGTCCTCGTCCTCGACGGCCTGCCCCCCGAGCGCCGGTCCGTGGCCAGCGCCATCAACGACCTCACCCGGGAGGTCGGCGGGGTGCTGGGCATCGCCGTGCTGTCGAGCGCACTCATCGGCGGCTACCGGAACGACATCGCCGACTCGGCCCGCGACGTGTCGCCCGACCTCGCCGGCGCCGTCACCGACGGAGCCGGCTCTGCGCTCGGCGTCGCCGAGCAACTCGGATCCGCCGGCCCGGCCCTGGCCGACGCCACTCGCGACGCCTTCACCGGCGGGCTCGCCACCAGCCTCTGGATCGGCGCCGCCGTGCTGACCTCCGCTGCCGCCCTCTGCCTGCACCTGCTGCCCCGGCAGGAGCGGACAGGTTGCCGGTGAGGGACAGGCACGGGGCGCCAGCTCGCACCACGCAGCGCGTTCGCCGGCTGGAGGTTGGCCGGCGCGACGGTGGCGGGCAGGAGGCCGGTGAACGCCGGGGCGAAGAACGCGTCGGCGGCGCCGAAGACCGCCGCCAGCGCCACCAGCCGCCCGACGGAGGCGGTGCCGGTGAGCAGCAGGAACGCCGCTGTGCCCTGGGACACCAGCCGGACCACGTCCGAGACGAGCAGGATGCGCCTGCGGTCGAGCCGGTCCGCCCACACCCCGGCCGGCAGCGCCAGCACCACGAACGGCAGGAACTGTGCCGCCGACACGACCGCGACGTCCGCC
>CAXTBU010000056.1:14920-18281 GCA_964242885.1 uncultured Actinomycetales bacterium | reverse complement strand
CGCCAGCACCACGAACGGCAGGAACTGTGCCGCCGACACGACCGCGACGTCCGCCACGCCCCCGCCGACCGACAGCACCGCGAACGGCAGCACCAGCGATGCGACCCGGTCCCCGAGGATCGACAGGAACTGTCCGGCGAACAGCAGCCGGTACTGGGGCTCGTCGCGGAGCACCGCCGGCAGCCGCGGCCAGCGGCGCAGCCGCGGCCCGGCTCCGGTCACGCCGCGGAACGGTCCGGGCCGCCGGTCCGGCCCGGCGTCTCAGCCGAGGTCGTCGGCCAGCCGACGCAGCTGCTCGGCCAGGTCCGGGTCCGGCACCGTCACCGGCATCCGGGTCGCCGGGCCGATCAGCCCCCGGGCCGCCAGCACGGCCTTGGTGGCGCCCACCCCGCCCGCGGTCCCGGCCGCGCGGTCCAGGTCGGCCTGGGCGTCCTTGCCCGCCGGCGTCGAGGTGGTTCCCGCGTCGAGGTGCCGGGCCACGGCCAGGGCGGTCCTCGGGAACGAGGAGGCGACAGCGGTGATCGAGCCGCCGGCGCCGGCGGCGACCGCGCCGGCCACCCCGGAGTCCATCCCGACCAGCAGGGTCGCGTCCGGCGCCACAGCGGCGTACTCGGCGACCCGGGTGGCGGCGGACCCGGACAGCTTTGCCCCGACCACGCCGGGCAGCGCCGCGATCGCGGCGAAGGTGTCCGGCTCGACCTGGTAGCCGGTGCGCTCGGGGAACAGGTAGGCCCACAGCTCCGCCGTCGGTGCCGCCTCGGTGACCGCCCGGTAGTAGTCGACGAGACGGGCCGGGTCCGCGGGCAGGTAGTACGGCGTGATGGCCGCCAGGCGGGTGAGCCCGCCGGCCGCTGCTGCGGTCGCCAGCGCGACCGCCTGGTGGGCACTGGCCGACCCGATGTGCAGCAGGACCCGCTCGGCGCCGGCGATGCCCAGGGCGACGCGTGCCAGCGACAGCCGCTCGTCGTCGAGCAGCGCGGGGAACTCCCCGGTGGTGCCCGCGATCAGCAGGCCGTCCACGCCCGGGCCGTCGCCCGGTTCCAGCAGGTGCCCGTACAGCCGCCGGGCGGCTCCGGTGTCCACCCGGCCGTCGTCGGTGAACGGGGTCGGCACGGCGGCGAGAACCTGGACGGGCACGGGACCTCCTGGGGAGACGGTCGGTCTGACCGGGCCATCCTCGACCACCCGGCGACCCGGTCCGGTGCGCGCGGACAGCAACCCGCCGTTCGGGCCGGCGGCGCCGTGCCCCGGTAGCATGTCGGACTGTCCGCTCGCCCAGTCCACGCGAGCGGCTGGGCGAGCCGGCGGTTCCGGTCCGCGCATCCACGAATGGCGCGGATCGGGGCGGGGAGCCCTGTGAGGGGGGCTTGCTGTGCAGCCCGAACCGAGTCCGTCCGGGCAGGTCGACGACATGGTCGAGCTGCTGGGGGCGTTGACCGACGACTTCGACCTCGACGAGTACTTCCAGCAGGTCTTCGAACACGCACGTCGGCGGCTGCCGGTGTCGGCCGTGGCCCTGGTCCTCGGGAACACGGCGGGGCGTCCCGGGGTGGTGCCCATCGACCACGCCAGCGACGTGCTGGAGGGCCTGCAGCTGGACACCGACGAGGGCCCGTGCCTGGACAGCCTGCGCTCCGGTAAGCCGGTCCTGTGCGACGACCTGGCCGACAGCGACGTCCGCTGGCGCCCGTGGTCCAGCCAGGCCATCGAGCGCGGCTACCGGTCGGCCTACTCCACACCGCTGGTGGACAGCTCAGGCCCGATCGGCGCGTTCAACCTCTTCGCCGACCGGACCCATGCCCTCGACGCCGCCGACCTCGTCCTGGCCCAGGCGCTCGCCCACCTGATGACGATCGCGATCGGTGCCCACCGCTCCGACCAGCTCGTCGGTCAGCTGCAGACCGCGCTGGACAGCCGGGTGGTCATCGAGCAGGCCAAGGGGCTGTTGGCCGCGCACAGGGCCCTCGACGTGGACATCGCTTTCGAGCTGATGCGGCGCCTGGCCCGTATGACGAACACCAAGCTGACCACGGTCGCCGCGCGCGTCATCGACGGTTCGGTCGACGCCGACACCCTGATCCGCGCGTTCGGGCCGCCCACGCGACGCCGGGGACCGACCTAGCGGTCGTGCACAGGCCGACGGCGCCGGGATGGGCCGCCGGGCGCCGCGGTGCAATCCTTCGCGGGCGCACCCACCGTCGCGACCCGTCCCGCCCGAGGAGCTCACGTGAGAACCGGATCCCGCACCCCCCGACGGACGCCCGCGGCCGCGGCCGGCCTGGCGGTCGTCGCCGTCTGTACCGCGGGAGCCTGCGGCGGCGGATCCGACGAGGCGGCCCCGGCCGCGACCGTCACCGTCACCGCGGAGTCGGCGCCGTCGGCGGAGAGCACCTCCCCGGCACCCGACGCGATCGTCTCCCCCAGCGACGAGGCGAGCGCGGCACCCAGCCCCACGGCATCCTCGGCCACCCCGACGGCGTCGTCCATCCCCGCCAGCTACACCAAGGAGGACACCCACCTCAAGCTCGGGCAGATGGCCACCGTCCCGTACACCCTGCGCAAGGTCACCGGGCCGATCGGCGTCACCGTCACCAGGATCGACAAGGGCAGGCCGGCGGACCTGGCCGTGCTCAAGCTCGGCGACAAGGTGAAGGGGTTCACGCCCTACTACGTCCGGATCACCGTGACCAACGTCGCCGGCGGACCCTTCGCCTACAGCTCCCTGTCCTCCACCAGCGGAGTGCTCGCCGACGGCAGCGAAGCCCAGGGCGTCATCGCGTTCGGGCGCTTCGACCCGTGTGACAGCGAGTCGGCCGGTCGGGACTTCGACTCCAGGGGCGCGACCTACGAGACGTGCACGATAGGGCTCGCCGGGCCGGGCACCGCGGTCGTCGGTGCGCAGTACGACAGCAGCTACAGCGGCGGGGACAACCCGCCGCCGAACACCGAGTACGGCCGGAACCCCATCGTCTGGCGCTGAACTCCTGGCGGCTGCTCCGCCGGGAGCGGTCAGTTGTTGCGGTCGTCGAACTCCCGCTGGCACTGCGCCAACTCCGCCTGGTTGCCCGCGGCGTCGTTCTGGCAGCGGACGAGGTCGTCCCCGCCGACACTGAAGAAGGCCACGCCCACGACCACCCCGATCGCCACGGATGCCAGCAGTCCGAGGGCGCCGGTGACGATGCCCGCGACGGCCATGCCCCCGTTGGACGCCTGACCGCGCTTGGCGCGGGAGCGGCCGAGGACCCCGAGCACGATCGCCACGATGCCCAGCACGACGCCGCCGATCACCGTCCAGCAGCTGACCAGCGCGAGGATGCCCAGCACCAGCGCCGCGATGCCGAGCCCGTTGCGCGGCTGGCTG
>CAXTBU010000056.1:7140-14820 GCA_964242885.1 uncultured Actinomycetales bacterium | reverse complement strand
GCCCTGGCCGGAGCCCTGCGGGTACCCGCCCGGGTCGTACCCGCCGGGTTCGTTCGCCTGCGTTGACATGGGAGCTCCTCCCGTCGGAACGGCCGCGAGCCGGAACGTGCCGACGCCGGGAGGTTCCCACGCCGGCCCCGGCGGTGCACGGACCCCGTCGGTGGGCGGGGACGGTGTCGTCGACGTAACGCGAACGTGTTCCGGAGGTAACCACCCCGAAACCCGACCCGGTTCACCGTTGCACCATGCCCCGGACGTTGGTGAACGACGCGCACCGGCACCTCGGGGTGCTGCCGGCGTTCCCGTTCTACGGCGGTCCCCCGGTCCAGCCGGACACCACAGCGCGCGCGACCGTCGAGGACCTGCTCGCCGACCTCGACGCCGCCGGCATCGAGCGGGCGCTCGTGCTGCCCAACTACGGCGTCCCCGACGCCTCGGTCAGCTTCGGCTTCAACGAGCTCGTCCTGGAGGCGGCCGCCCGCGACGACCGGATCAGCGCCGGGCTGTGGACCTCGCCCCGGCCCCAGGACGCGGCCGCCACGAGCGCCGCTCTCGCGCTGGCCGGCGAGCCCGGGGTCACCGCGTTGAAGCTCAGCTTCCTGCTCGGTGGCGGAGCCGACGACCCGGCCTGCGCCCCGCTGTTGGACGAGGTGTTCGCCACCGCTCGCCGGTACGACCTGACCGTCCACGTGCACACCTCGCCCGGTGGTGCCTCCGACGTGGACCGCATCGGACTGCTGGTCGACCGGTACGCCGACGAGGTGCGACTGCACCTGGTCCACCTCGGCGGTGGGATGAGCGGCCACCTGAAGCTGATCGGCGGTCGCTTCTTCGACTGGGTCGCTGCCGGCAAGCAGGTCTACACCGACACCAGCTGGGCGATCGGCTTCGCCCCGCGATGGCTGGCCGCCGAGGTCGAGCGCCGCGGGATCGGCCACGACCGCGTCCTGTTCGCGACCGACGAGCCGTGGGGCGACACCGCCGGCGAGCTGGCCCGCCTCGCCGCGGCGGTCGGGGACGGCGAGTTCGCCCGGCTGGCCTTCCGCGACACCTTCACCCGCCTGTACGACCGCGACCGCCGGTCACCGACCCCGCCGCCAGCCGCCCGCATCTCCGGCACGAACCCCACCCGCCCGGCCCGACCAGAGGAGACCGCATGACCACGACCACCGCACCCGCCCCGGCCGTCACCGAGGCCGACGCCCAGATCACCGCCAACGGCCAGGCGTCGATCCGCGAGATCCCCCACCCCTCGCTGCCGGCCGGCAGCAACATCTACGGCTCGACCAAGATCTTCCCCGACTACCAGGCGAACGAGGGCGAGTCGTACTTCACGCTGGTGCACGGCATCGCCCACGAGTCGTCGGTGAGCTTCGTGGCGATCCTGCAGGCGCTGCGTGCCCTGCGGAAGGGCTTCGAGTCCGTCCTGTACTTCTACGGACCCGGCTCCATGAACTGCATGGCGACCCGAGGCTTCCCGACGACCGGTGACTCCGCCTTCCCCGGGGAGCAGAACATCAACGGCCAGATCGCGAAGTTCGTCGAGGAGGGCGGCACGGTGTACTGCTGCCGGTTCGGCCTCTCCCTGCACGGCCTGCGCGAGGAGGACCTCATCGAGGGCGTCATCCCCTGCCACCCGCTGGACGTGCAGGACGCGGTGATCCACTACGCCCGCAAGGGCGCGATCATCAACTCCACCTACATGCTCTGACCCCGGTGACGACCACGAGCAGCTGCCAGGGCGAGATCGGCGGCCCGCCTGCCCTGGCGCCGGCTGCCGGGTCGTCGCTGGACGGCCGGCGCCGGGTGGATGTCGCCCTGCGCGGGATCCGGGTGTCGGTGCCGGTGAGCAGGCGCGGCGGCGCCGGGCCCAGCGACGACGGCCACGTCTCCCTCGGTGGCCTGCCCGCCGCCCTCCCCGTCGACCCGACCAGCCCCTACTCGGTGGCCGACGGCCGGCTGCTCTACGACGGGGTCGACACCGGCGTCAGCATCGATGCGGCACCGCGGCCCCGGTTCTACGACCGGTGCACCGCGGACGGCGTCCCCTACGAGAAGATCGCCCTGCTGCACGGGGTCGACGTCCTCGCCAGCACGGTGGTGCAGACCTGCATGCGGTACGGCGAGGCCGACCGGTGCCGGTTCTGCGCGGTGGAAGCACCGCTCGCGACGGGGGCGACCATCCCGGTCAAGACGCCGGCCATGCTCGCGGAGGTGGCCCGTGCCGCCGTCGACCTGGACGGGATCCGCCAGGTCGTGCTGACGACCGGCACCTCGACCGGCCGCGACCGCGGGGCGCGCCACCTCGCGCGCTGCGTGGCGGCGATCACCCGGGCGGTCCCCGGCCTGCCCGTGCAGGTGCAGATCGAGCCGCCGGCGGACCTGTCGGCGATCGCCGAGCTGCACGACGCCGGGGCGACCGCGATCGGCATCCACGTGGAGTCCCTGGACCAGGCGGTGCGCGAGCGCTGGATGCCGGGCAAGTCCACCGTGCCGCTGTCGGCCTACCGGGAGGCGTGGGCCGAGGCCGTCCGGGTGTTCGGCCGGAACCGGGTGTCGACCTACCTGCTGGTCGGGCTGGGCGAGGACCCCGCCGAGATGGTGGCCGGTGCGGCGGACCTCGTCGCGATGGGCGTCTACCCGTTCGTGGTGCCGTTCCGCCCGCTCGCCGGGACGTTGGCGACCGAGGTCGACGGTGCCGTCGCGCCGTCCGCGGACCAGCTGGACCGGGTGACCAGCGGGGTCGGCGCGCTGCTCCGAGCCGCCGGGATGCGCGGGGCGGACCAGGGCGCCGGCTGTGCGGCGTGCGGTGCGTGCAGCGCTCTCTCGTCGGTGGGCGCGTGACCGGGTCCGCCGTCTCGACACGCGACGTGTGCCTGCTCGCGGGCGGTGGCCGGCCCGCCGGCGGCGCAGCGTTCCGCATCGAAGAGGCCGACGACGCGGCCACCGTCGAGGAGTACCGCCGGATCCGGGCGGCGGTGTTCGTCGAGGAGCAGCAGCTGTTCGCCGGGTCCGACGCCGACGACGCGGACGGCGACCCACGGACCGTGGTCCTGGTCGCCCGCGACCCCGCCGGCACCGTGCTCGGCGGGGTGCGGCTCGGTCCGGTCGGGACGGGTGCGGACCTCGGGTGGTGGGCCGGCAGCCGGCTCGCGGTCCGCGCCGACGCCCGGCGCGCAGGCGGCATCGGGGCCGCCCTGGTGCGAGCGGCGTGTGCGCACGCCGAGACCGCCGGGGTCCTGCGGTTCGAGGCGACGGTGCAGACCCGCAACGAGGTGCTGTTCACCCGGCTGGGGTGGGTGCGCGTCCGGGCGACCGGCGTCGCGGGCCGGCCGCACGTGCTGATGCGCTGGCCGGTGTCCCGGATCGCCGACCTCGTCGCCGCGACCAAGGCGCCGCTGGCCGGGCTGCTGGCCGGGATGGACCTCGGCGGCAGCGGCTGGGTCGGCGACGACGGGGTACCGGTGCCCGGTACCGATGTCGTCGCCGCGTGCGACGCGATCCTGCCGTCGCTGGTCGAGCGGGACCCGGAGTGGGCAGGCTGGTGCGGCGTGCTGGCGAACCTCAACGACCTCGCCGCCATGGGCGCCGAGCCCACCGGGCTGTTGGACGCCGTCGGTGCCCGCGACGCATCGTTCGCCGCCCGGGTCCTGCACGGGATCCGGAGAGCATCGGCGGCCTGGGGAGTCCCGGTGCTCGGCGGGCACACCCAGCTCGGGGTGCCGGCGGCGCTGTCCCTGACGGCGCTCGGCCGCACCGACTCCCCGGTCCCCGCCGGCGGCGGGCGCGCCGGCCACCGCGTCACCGTCACCGCGGACCTCGGCGGCGGCTGGCGGCCCGGGTACACCGGCCGGCAGTGGGACTCCACGACGGGCCGCAGCACCGCGGCCCTCCAGGCGATGGGCTCGGTCGTCCGGCGGACCCGGCCGGCGGCCGCCAAGGACGTCAGCATGGCCGGGCTGGTCGGCACGCTCGGCATGCTGGCCGAGGCCAGCGGCTGCGCGGCGGTGCTCGACGTCGCCGACATCCCCGCGCCGGCCGGTGCCGCGACCGGCAGCTGGCTGACCTGCTTCCCGGGCTTCGCGATCGTGAGCACCGATCTCCCGGGGCGCACGGTCGCCCCGGCCGGTCCGGCCGTGTCCGCCTCCTGCGGACTCCTCGAGGCCGGTCGGGGCGTGTCGCTGCGGTGGCCCGACGGCGAGGTGCTGCCGGTGATCCGCGACACCGTCACCGGGCTCGGCGCCGCCGGGCAGGCGGCGTGAGCCCCGGCGCGGGGCAGGCCCGACGACCCAGGACCACCGACTCGAGGGACGGCACATGACGACGGTGAAGATGGCGGCGGTCGCACACTCGTTCGGCCGCGACCTGGACCGGGTGTTCGCCGACCTCGAGCGGCTGGTCGATCAGGCGCGGGCGGACGGTGTGCAGCTGCTCGCGCTGCCCGAGGCGACGCTCGGCGGCTACCTGTCGTCGCTGGACGGTCCGGCGGAGTCGCTGCCGCCGGCGCTTGCGGTGGACGGGCCGGAGATCGCCCGGCTGGCCGCGATCGCGGGCGACACGGTCGTGTGTGCCGGCTTCTGCGAGGCCGACGGCGACCGGCGGTTCAACAGCGTGGTCGCGGTGACCGGCGACGGGGTGCTCGCCGTCCACCGCAAGGTGCACCAGCCGCTCGGTGAGGGGGACAGCTACGCGGGTGGCACGTCCTTCTCCGCCTTCGACACCCCGATCGGCCGGATGGGCATGATGATCTGCTACGACAAGGCGTTCCCCGAGGCGGCCCGCACCCTGGCGCTGGACGGCGCCGAGGTCATCGCCTGCGTGTCGGCCTGGCCGGCCGGACGCACCGCCGGTGCCACCGACCTCGCCGAGGACCGGTGGACCCGGCGGTTCGACCTGTTCGACACCGCACGCGCGCTGGAGAACCAGGTCGTCTGGCTCTCGGCCAACCAGGCCGGCGAGTTCGGGTCACTGCGGTTCGTGGCGAGCGCGAAGGTCGTCGGGCCCGGCGGTGACGTGCTGGCGACCACCGGCGTCCGCCCCGGCGTCGCCGTCGCGGAGGTCGACGTGAGCGCTGCTCTGGCCACCGCTCGGCGGTCGATGTTCCACCTGCGCGACCGCCGCCCGGACGCCTACCGGCCGGCCGGGGTCCTGGTGGACGGCACGGGCGTGGCGACCGGCGGGGTGGAGCTGGTGGGCGCCGATGCCTGAGATGACGTTCTCCGTCCGGTGGCCGGACGGCACCGCGCAGTCCCTGTACTCGCCGTCGCTGGTCGTCACCGACCACCTGCAGGTGGGTGTCGTGTACCCGGTGGTCGACTTCGTCGAGCGGACCCGCGCCGCGATGCGCACGGCGGACGAGCGGGTCCGGGCGCGGTACGGGTTCGCCTGTGTCGAGGCCGCGGCGACGCTGGCGGCGGTCGAGAGCGCCGCTTCCCGGTACCCGGCCGAGGCCGACGTCGCGGTCACCGGGTTCTCGCGGTGACGACGCCCGTCACGGACCGCCCGGTTCGCGATCCGGCCCCGACGCCGGCCGACTTCCCACCAGCCGGGCCCCGAGCCGCCGAGCACCACACCGTCGCCGTGGTCGGGGGCGGGCAGGCCGGGCTGTCGGTGAGCTGGTACCTGGCCCGCGACGGCATCGACCACGTGGTGCTGGAACGCGCGAGCACCGCTCACGAATGGTCCGACGCGCGCTGGGACTCCTTCTGCCTGGTGACGCCCAACTGGCAGTGCCGGCTGCCCGGGTTCCCCTACGCGGGCGAGGACCCGGACGGTTTCATGGTCCGCGACGAGGTCGTCGCCTACCTCCGGGCCTACCGGGCGTCCTTCGACCCCCCGGTGCGCGAGGGCGTCGAGGTCACCGATCTCGACCGTCGGGCCGACGGGGTGTTCGTCCTGGACACCTCCGCCGGTGAGCTGACCGCCGACCAGGTCGTGATCGCCACCGGCGGCTACCACCGCCCGATCGTGCCGCGGTGGGCCGAGCGGCTGCCGGAGGCGGTCACCCAGGTGCACAGCTCCCGGTACCGACGGCCGGACCAGCTGCCCGACGGGGCCGTGCTGGTCGTCGGGTCCGGCCAGTCCGGCGCCCAGATCGCCGAGGACCTGCACCTGGCCGGACGCCGGGTGCACCTCTGTGTCGGCTCCGCCCCCCGGGTCGCGCGTACCCACCGTGGCCGCGACGTCGTGGCGTGGGTGTCGGACATGGGCCGCTACGACATCGGTGTCGCCGACCTGCCCGACGGGGGACGGCGGCGGTACAAGACCAACGAGTACGTCACCGGGCGCGACGGTGGGCGGGACATCGACCTGCGGGCGTTCGCCCGCGACGGGATGCGGCTCTACGGCCACCTGCTCGGGCTGCGCGCCGGCGTCCTGGAGACCGCCGACGACCTGGCGGCCAACCTCGACGCGGCCGACCGCTACAACGACGGGATCCTCGACTCGATCGACGGCTGGATCACCGCGCACGGCATCGACGCCCCGGGCCAGGCGCGGTACACCCCGGTGTGGCGGCCGGCTCCGGATCCCGAGCGGGACATCGACCTGGCCACGGCGGGGATCACCAGTGTGGTCTGGGCGATCGGCTACCGGCCGGACCACAGCTGGGTTCGGCTGCCCGCCTTCGACGGGCGAGGGCACCCGCAGCACGACCGGGGCGTGACGAGTGTGGCCGGCCTCTACGTGCTCGGCCTGCCGTGGTTGCACACCTGGGGTTCGGGCCGGTTCGCCGGCATCGCCCGGGACGCCGCCCACCTCGCCAGCACCATCGCCGCCCGGATCGGTGCACCGACCGCCGCCACCCCCGCTCCGCTGGTGGGCCACGGCCCCGCCGCCTGACGTGGCGCTGGCCCGGTTGGCCGCTGTCGCGGCCCACTTCCCCCGCGACGTCGACCGGGACCTCGAGCGGGTGCTCGCCATCATGGCGTCGGCGACGGCCTCGAACGTGGACCTGCTGGTGTTCCCGCACGCCGCACTGGGCGGTTACCTGCCCGACCTGCGGGACCCCGACCCCTACCAGCTGCCGCCGGCACTCGCCGCCGACGACCCGCGCTTCGACCGGATCGTCGGCGCGGCAGGTCCGATGACGGTGTGCGTGGGGTTCACCGAGACCGACGGGGCCGCGCGGTACAACGCGGCGGTGTGCCTGTCCGGCGACGGCGTCCACGGGCGCCACCGCAAGGTGCACCAGCCGCCGGGCGAGCGCGCCGTGTCCACCCCCGGCGACCGGTTCGCGGCCTTCGACAGCCCGGTCGGCCGCCTCGGGATGCTCATCGACTACGACAAGACGTTCCCGGAGGGGGCGCGGACGCTCGCAGTCGACGGTGCCACGATCCTGACCTGCCTGTCCGCCTGGCCCGCGTCGGTGACCAACCGGGCGCCGCGGCTGGTGCAGGACCGCCAGACCCGGCTGTTCGACCTCTACGACGCCGCCCGCGCCGCGGAGAACCAGGTCGTCCTGGTGTCGGCCAACCAGACCGGTTCCACCGGGCGGCTGCGGTTCCTCGGCCAGTCCAAGGTCGTCGGGCCGGGCGGTGAGGTGCTCGCCCGCACCTGGTCCAAGGCCGGGCTGGCCTGCGCCGACGTGGACCCGGTCGCCGAGGTCGCCACCGCCCGCCGGGTCCAGCACCACCTGGCCGAGCTGCGACCGGACGCCTACCGGTGAGCAACGCTCTCGAT
>CAXTBU010000056.1:0-7040 GCA_964242885.1 uncultured Actinomycetales bacterium | reverse complement strand
CCGCACCGGGGTCCGGGCTGCGGGTCGCGCTGCTGACCTACTCGACGAAGCCGCGCGGTGGTGTGGTGCACACCCTGTCCCTGGCCGAGGCGCTGGCGCGGACCGGAGCCGACGTGACGGTGTGGTCGCTCGGCCGTGGCGGCGACGACGGCTTCTTCCGCCCGGTCGACGCGCGGGTGCACGTGCGCCTGGTCCCGTTTCCCGACGTGGCGGGTGAGGACGTCGGGGACCGGATCGTCCGCTCGATCGACGTGCTGGCCGCGGCCTTCGCCGTCCACCAGCCGTCCTACGACGTCGTGCACGCGCAGGACTGCATCAGCGCGAACGCCGTGCCCGGATGCATCCGGACCGTCCACCACCTCGACGCCTTCACCACCCCCCAGCTCGCCGCGTGCCACGAGCGGGCGATCGTCGAACCCGTCGCCCACGTGTGCGTCTCGGCCGCGGTGGCGGGGGAGCTACGCGACGGCTGGGGCATCGAGGCCACCGTCATCGGCAACGGCGTGGACGCCGACCGGTTCGCCCGCGCGGCGGGCCCCCCGGCGGCCGGCGAGCGTGCCGGCTGGCGATCCCGGTTCGGCCGCTACGTGCTCGCCGTCGGCGGCATCGAGCCGCGCAAGGGGTCGCTGGACCTCGTCGAGGCGATGGCGCTGGTCCGGCGCGAGCTGCCCGACGTGTCGCTGGTCGTCGCGGGCGGGGAGACCCTGTTCGACTACCGGGACTACCGGGCGCAGGTCGAGGAGCGGGCGGCGGCCCTGGGGGTGCGCCCGGTTGTCCTCGGGACCGTCGACCACGAGGCGCTGCCGTCGCTGGTCGCGGCTGCCGACGCCTTCGCGTTCCCGTCCACCAGGGAGGGCTTCGGGCTGGCCGCGATGGAGGCGCTGGCCGCAGGCGTGCCCGTCGTGACCCGGGACCTGCCGGTGCTGCGCGAGGTGTTCGGCGACACCGTCAGCTACGCGATCGACGCCCCCGAGCTCGCCGGTGCCCTCGCCGACGCGGTCACCGGGCCGTCGTCGCGCCTGCTCGCCGGTCGGGCGCTGGCCGCAGGCCGGTCGTGGGACGCGGCCGCCGCCGCACACCTGCAGCTCTACCGGCGGCTGCGCCGGGCGTGCCCGACCGGGTCGCCGATGGAAGGCTGAGCCGGTGACCCGATTCGGCTACACCCTGATGACCGAGCAGAGCGGCCCGAAGGAACTGGTCCGCTACGCCGTCGCCGCCGAGCGCAGCGGCTTCGACTTCCTCGTCTCCAGCGACCACTACTTCCCGTGGCTGACGGAGATGGGGCACGCGCCCAACGCCTGGACGCTGCTCGGGGCCGTCGCCCAGGTCACCGAGCGGGTCGAGCTGATGACGTACGTGACCTGCCCGACGGTCCGGTACCACCCGGCGGTCGTCGCCCAGCAGGCGGCGACGCTCGGGGTGCTGTCCGACGGCCGGTTCACCCTGGGCCTCGGGTCCGGGGAGGCCCTCAACGAGCACGTCGTCGGCCGCGGCTGGCCGGCGGCGGCCGTCCGCCAGGACATGCTGATCGAGGCGATCCAGATCATCCGGGCGCTGCACACCGGCGAGCAGACGACCTGGGCCGGCGAGCACTTCCGGATCGACTCGGCCAAGGTCTGGGACCTGCCGGACCAGCCGGTCCCGCTGGCGGCCGCGGTCTCCGGCCCGTCCTCGATCGCCAAGTTCGCCCCGCTGGTGGACCACGTGATCACCACCGAGCCGTCGCCGGACCTGACGGCGGGCTGGGCGGCGGCGCGCCGGGAGCACGGCCTGCCGCCGTCGCGCAGCATCGGGCAGATCCCGATCAGCTGGGACCCGGACGCCCAGGCGGCGCTGGACCGGGCGCACGGGCTGTTCCGCTGGTTCGGCGGCGGCTGGCACGTCAACGCCGACCTGCCGACACCGGTCGCGTTCGACGCAGCCAGCCAGTTCGTCCGGCCCGAGGACGTGGCGCAGGCGATCCCCTGCGGACCGGACCTGGACGCGGTCGTCGAGGCCGTCCGCCCGTTCTGGGAGGCGGGGTTCACCGACATCGCCCTGGTCCAGGTCGGCGACGAGGCCCAGCAGCGGTTCCTCGACGAGGTCTCCGAGCAACTGCTCGGCAAGCTCCGCGCGGCCGCCCCCGCCGGCTGATCGCGGAGCCGATCCAGTGGCGAGTTCGTCCCGCTCAGCGGGACGAACCCGCCACTGGACGGGGTGGCCGCGCCGAGGGTTCAGTCGAACTCGGTGGGCAGCGTCCGGTCGGCCGCGTGGGCGAGCACGCGTTCCAGTTCCCGCCGGTTGATCCGGCCGGCCGACAGCGGCGGGAGCTCGTCGATGCCGAACCAGCCGATCTCCAGCGTCTCCAGCTCGTCCGGCGCGGCCACCTCGCCGGTCGGCTCGCAGAGGAAGAACAGCTTGTAGGCGGCGACCGGCAACGGCGGCTGGTGGCCCTGGGTGTCCCGGTCCAGACAGGCGACCAGCTTCGTCGCGCGGGCGCCGTGGCCGGTCTCCTCGCGGATCTCCCGGACGACCGCTTCGCTCGGGGTGTCCCCCGGGTCGGCCCAGCCGCCGGGCAGCGACCACCGGCCGTCGGTGCGCTCGCGCATCAGCAGCAGGCGCCCCGCGTCGTCGACCAGCGCCCCGCGGACGTCGACCTTCGGGGTCGCGTACCCGGAGTCGCGGTCGAGCTCCAGGCGCAGCTCGTCGGCCGGGCGGTCGGTCAGCACCGACAGCAGCTCCGTCGCGACGGCCCGGACCTTGCGGTAGCGGTCGACGTCGTAGTCGTTGACCGCGTACTCCAGGCCGTCCTGGGCCAGCGCCGCCAGCACCACCGCCGCACGCCGGACCCGCTCAGCCCGGCCAGCGTCAGCAGCTCCGGCCGCGGTCAGCGCCCCGCTGCCGTCCGCCGGACCCAGCCGACCGCCGCCGTCACCAGGAACAGCACGATCGCCACCCAGGCCAGCCACAGCAGGCTCTTGACGACGAACCCGATGACGCTGAGGACCAGCCACAGCACGAGCAACCCGATGATCAGACCCATGGGCCGAGTCTGGCACCGGCGCAGCCGGGCTCAGCTGGGGGCGGCTGCGCCGCAGCTCAGCTCTTGGGGCGGCTGCGCCGCAGCGCTCAGCGCCCGGTCGGGCGCGTCACTTGACCGCACCGAGCGACAGGCCCTGCACCAGCTTGTCCTGCGCCGCGAACCCGGCGATCAGCACCGGCAGCGACACGATGACCGCGGCCGCGCACACCTGGGCCAGGAACAGGCCCTGGCTGGTGACGAAGCCGGTCAGGAACACCGGCGCGGTCTGGGCGACCGTCGAGGTCAGGATCGAGGCGAACAGCAGCTCGTTCCAGCTGAAGATGAAGCAGATCAGCGCGGTCGCGGCGATGCCGGGCATCGCGATCGGGGCGACGACCGAGCGCAGGGTGGTGACCAGCCCCGCCCCGTCGACGGATGCGGCCTCCATCACCTCGGCGGGGACCTCGCGCAGGAACGACTGCATCATCCACACCGCGATCGGCAGGTTCATCGAGGTGTAGAAGAACAGCAGCAGCCAGATGTTGTCGAGCAGGCCGGTGTACTTCGCGAACAGGTAGATGGGCAGCAGCCCGGCAACGGTGGGCAGCATCTTCGTGGACAGGAAGAAGAACAGGACGTCGGACCACTTCTTCACCGGCCGCACCGAGAGCGCGTACGCGGCGGGCAGAGCCAGCAGCAGCACGAGGATCGTCGAGCCGACGCTGGCCCACAGCGAGTTCACCAGCGACGGCAGCGGGGAGGCCCCCGTGCCGGACCCGAAGAAGGAGCGGTAGCCGTCCAGGGTCAGGGCGGCCGCGATGCTCGGCGGGTTGGTGGCCGCGTCGGTCTCGCTGTGGAAGCTGGTCAGCAGCATCCACAGGACCGGCAGCACGAACAGGATCCCGACGATCCAGGCGACGAGGCCCAGCACGCCGCCGTGCCGGCCGGGCCGTCGAGCCGGCTTCGTGGAGGTCGACGGCCGGGACATCGCCCGCGCTGTCGCCCGTTGCGTCGAGGGCGAGGTGACGGACATCAGGCCTCCTGCTTGAACAGTGACGACACGGTCCGGAGCGCGAACGTCGCGAGCACGATGGAGAACAGGACGACGATGACGCCGGTGGCGGAGGCGAGCCCGTACTCGTTGCCCACGTAGAAGGTCTGGTAGACGTTGTAGGGCAGGTTCGCCGTGTTCAGCCCGCCGCTGGTGATGGTGAACACCGCGTCGAAGTTCTGCACGATGTAGATGGCGCCGAGCAGCCCGCCGAGCTCGAGGTAGCGGCGCAGGTGCGGGAACGTCAGGTACCGGAAGATCTGCCAGGTCCCGGCGCCCTCGACGCGGGCGGCCTCCAGGGTGTCCCCGGGCTGGCTCTGCAGGCCGGCCAGCAGGATCAGCATCATGAACGGCGTCCACTGCCAGATGAGCGAGACCTCGATGGCGATCTTCGGTGCCGTGCTGATCCAGTCCGGCTGCGGGGCGCCGTCGGAGCCGAACAACCGCCAGATGCCGTTGAGCGTTCCGTTGATCAGGCCGTAGCTCGGGTTGAACAGCGCGTGCTTCCACAGCAGCGCCGCCGCGACCGGCACGACGAGGAACGGCGCGATCATCAGCGTGCGCACGATCCCGCGGCCGAGGAACGCCCGGTTCAGCAGCAGCGCGACGCCCAGGCCGATCACCAGCGAGACCAGCACGACGGTGACCGTGAGGATGATCGTGTTGAGCACCGCCGAGCGCAGCGTCGGGTCGGTGAGGACCTGTGCGTAGTTCGCGAACCAGACGAACTCCTGGGTCCCAGGGTTGAGCGGGTTCCAGCTGAACAGCGAGATGACCAGCGTCGCGACGAACGGCAGCTGGGTGATGACGATGAGGAACAGCAGCGCGGGCAGCAGCGGCGCGCGCCGCGCCCAGAGCGCCGCTCTCGCCGCACTCGCCCTGGCCTGCGTGGTGCCCGGGCCGCCCGGCCGGACGGAGCTCGCGATCGCGGTCATGACCCGTCCTCCCGGTAGCGCTCGGTGGCGTCGGTGGCGATCTTCTGGCCCCGCTCCAGGGCCTCGTCGACGGTGATCTGACCGGCGATCGCCGAGCTCACCCCGAGGGAGACCCGGGTGCCGATGTCGGCGAACTCCGGGATGGCGACGAACTGGATGCCGGGCGCGGGCCGCTTCTGCACCCCGGGGTTGGTCGGGTCGGCCTTGAGGATGGCGTCGTAGGTCTGGCGGTAGAACGGGGCGGCGGCCTTCGTGTACTCGGGGATCGCGTAGGTCGAGGTCCGCTTGCCGGCGGGGACCCGGGCCCAGCCGAGCTGCTCCCCGACGAGGCGCTCGTAGTCCTTGCCCGACGCCCAGGAGACGAACTCCCAGGCGTCCTGCTTGCGCTGGCTGGTCTTCTCGATCGCCCACGCCCAGTTGTAGAGCCAGCCCGAGGACTTCGTCTCGGCCACCGGTGCGGCGGCGTAGCCGAGCTTCCCGGCGACCGGGGAGCCCTCCGCCTCGAGGCTGCCGGCGGCCGAGGTGGCGTCGTACCACATGGCGACCTGGCTCTGGGTCATCGCGTTCAGGCACTCGGTGAAGCCCGCGGTCGCGGCGCCCGGCTCACCGTGGGCGCGGACCAGGTCCACGTAGAACTGCGTGGCCCGCTTGAACGGCGCGGCGTCGACCTGGGGCGTGTAGTCCTCGGTGAACCAGGTCCCGCCGAAGGTGTTGACGACGGTGGTCAGCGGGGCGAACACCTGGCCCCAGCCGGTCAGTCCACGCAGGCAGATCCCCCGCATCCCGGGCTGGGCGTTGTCCACCTCCGCGGCGATGTCGGCGACCTGCTGCCAGGTCGGGTTCGCCGGCATCGTCACGCCCTCGGCCGCGAAGACGTCCTTGCGGTACATGAGGAACGAGCTCTCGCCGTAGAAGGGCTCGGCGTACACCTTGCCGTCCGCGCCGGTCAGCGACTGCTGGGCGGTGGGGATGATGTCGGCCTGGTCGAAGTCGGGGTCGGCGGCGGCGTAGGCGTCCAGCGGCTCGAGCCAGCCGTTCCGGGAGAAGAAGGGCACCTCGTAGTTGCTGATCGTCGCCACGTCGTACTGCCCGGCCTGGTTGGCGATCTCCTGCGTGGCCTTGTTCCGGATGTCGTTCTCCGGCAGGACCGTGTAGTTCACCGCGATGCCGGTCTCCTTGGTGAAACCGTCCGCCGTGAGGCTCTGGATGTCGACCATCTGGGGGTTGTTCACCATGAGCACGTCGATGCTGCGACCGCTCGAGCCGCCCCCGTCGGCGAACGGCCCGTCCGAACCGCCCGCGCCGCCGCAGCCCGCCGCGAGCAGTGCTCCGGCGGCCAGTGCGGCCGCCAGGCGCAGCGGGCGCGCGACGCGCGAGCCGCCCCGGGAGCGGGCGGGGCGGGGACGGTGGGGACCGGGTCGGGGTCGGGTGCGGTCGGTCACGGGACCTCCTCGTCGAGGTGGGTCAGCCCGGGCCGCGATGTGTGCCCCGGGCTCCCGCGACGACCCGCTCAGCTGCGACCGAGCCGCCGTGTCCGTCACCCGCTGTCGGATGGCGTCGTCCGACGGTAACGGACGGGCTCGCGCGCGTCGATCAACCTGTGACGTTCAGCGATAGGTGGCGCGGTTCCACGGGGGCCACGTGTCGCCGATGACGAGGGTGCTGCGGGCGGCTTCGACGACGTCGCTGGATGCGGGCCACGTCGGCCAGGGGCAGGGAGCGGGCGAGGCGGTCGAGCTCGGTGACGACCAGGACGCCGTCGGCGCGGCAGGCGGCCATCGCCTCACGCAGACCGGGCCGGGGGACGTGGAAGGCAGGTCAGGGCCGTCTCGGTGATGCCCCGCAGGGTGCTCTCGTCGATCCCGGCCTTGCCGAGGGCCTCGATGCCTCGGTGGACGGTCAGCAGCAGGCCGGCGAGTTGCAGGGCATCGGCGGCGGGATCGATGTCGCCGTTGCGCTGACAGGCCTGGAGGTCGGCGGTCAGCGCCAGCTGGACGTTCTCGAAGGTCACCAGCGAGCGAGCCGAGACCACCTCGTCGTGCTCGGTCAGCTC
>CAXTBU010000055.1:0-21023 GCA_964242885.1 uncultured Actinomycetales bacterium | reverse complement strand
GGACACGAAAGCAGCGGACACGACGACCGTCGACACGAAGACAGCGGGCACGAAGACAGCCGCGAGCAGGACCGCGACCGCCAAGGCGGCAGCACCCAGGGCAGCGGCGGGCACCAAGGCCAAGGCGGCCTCGGCGAAGCAGGCCGCGGTCCCCGGCGCGGCCGACGGAACCGACCCGGGCGCCGCGGGTGCGGCCGACGAGGCCCCTGAGCCAACCGACGAGGACATCGACGCGCCGCCGGACATCGCCGCGGACCCGGAGCTGGCCGAGGTCGAGGCCGACGCCGCGGTCATCGACGTGGACGCCGAGGTCGACGGTGAGGCAGCCGCCGCCGTGGCGGCCGTGCCGGGGGTCATCGTCCCGGGGGACGGCACGCCGGTCGCCAAGACCGCGGAGGCCGAGTCGTTCGTCATCTCCGACGACGACGAGGACGAGCCCGTCCAGCAGATCGCCTCCGCCGGCGCGACCGCGGACCCGGTCAAGGACTACCTGAAGCAGATCGGCAAGGTCCCGCTGCTCAACGCCGAGCAGGAGGTCGAGCTCGCCAAGCGCATCGAGGCCGGACTGTTCGCCGACGAGAAGATCGCGAACGTGCCGGACGTGCCGCTGGAGCTGAGCGTCGAGTTCCAGTGGATCGCGATGGACGGCCGCAAGGCCAAGAACCACCTGCTCGAGGCCAACCTGCGCCTGGTCGTCTCCCTGGCCAAGCGGTACACCGGTCGCGGGATGCTGTTCCTGGACCTGATCCAGGAGGGCAACCTCGGCCTGATCCGCGCGGTCGAGAAGTTCGACTACACCAAGGGCTACAAGTTCTCCACCTACGCGACCTGGTGGATCCGCCAGGCCATCACCCGGGCGATGGCCGACCAGGCGCGGACGATCCGCATCCCGGTGCACATGGTCGAGGTCATCAACAAGCTCGCCCGCGTGCAGCGCCAGATGCTCCAGGACCTGGGCCGCGAGCCCACCCCCGAGGAGCTCGCCGTCGAGCTGGACATGACGCCGGAGAAGGTCGTCGAGGTCCAGAAGTACGGCCGGGAGCCGATCTCGCTGCACACGCCGCTGGGCGAGGACGGCGACTCCGAGTTCGGCGACCTCATCGAGGACTCCGAGGCGATCGTCCCGGCCGACGCGGTGAGCTTCACCCTGCTGCAGGAGCAGCTGCACTCGGTCCTGGACACGCTCTCCGAGCGTGAGGCCGGCGTCGTCTCGATGCGCTTCGGCCTGACCGACGGCCAGCCGAAGACGCTGGACGAGATCGGCAAGGTCTACGGCGTCACCCGCGAGCGGATCCGCCAGATCGAGTCCAAGACGATGTCCAAGCTGCGCCACCCGTCCCGCAGCCAGGTGCTGCGCGACTACCTGGACTGACCGTTCCCGGTCGGACCCCGCGTCCGGCCGGTCAGCGGCCCAGCTGCCGGACCAGGAACGCGACGACCCGCTCGCGGGCCGCGTGCGCGGAGTTCGGCGGGTCTTCCCGGACCTCGCCGGTCAGCACCGAGTGCGCGGACCGCTTGTAGCCGTCCGGGTTGCCGGGAGAACTGTCCAGGACGATCAGCTCGACGGCGTCGCCGAAGGTCGCGGCGTAGGCATCGAACCGCTCGGGCGACAGTGCCCGGTCCGCGCTGAACCTCAGGCCCAGCAGGCACAGGCCGCTGCGCGTCCGCTCGGCGACGGTTGCGGTCTCCGCCGGTGACAGGCCGAGGTCGCGGCGTCGGGTGCGGTCCACGCTGAACGGGACGCTCGGCTGGCTCGTCACAGCCGCCAGCACCGAGCCGTCGACCGCCGTGGCCAGTGCGAACCCCCCGGTGAAGCACATCCCGACCACCCCGACCCCGGGACCGGGCGTCCTCGTGTTCAGGTCCGCGGCCAACGCGCGCAGGAACAGCGAGACCGGTCGCTCGGCGTTCGCGGCGAACGCCCGCATCTCCCTCGCGACGCACAGCCGCGCCAGCGTCGCCATCGCGTAGGGCACGGACACCGCCCTGCCCGGCACCCCGAACAGCGACGGGACCACGACGCTGAACCCCGCGTCGACCAGGTGGTCGGCGAAGCCCAGCACCTCCGGGCTGATGCCGGGCACCTCCGGGATCACCACGACGCCGGGGCCGCCTGCCGGCGGCTGCCTGGCGTAGACGTCGTGTGTCTGGCCGGCGGCGGTGAACGGCGCCGGTGTCCAGCCGTCCAACGTGCTGGTCGGTGCGGTCATGACCCGTCTCCCCGCATCAGCTCGAGAACCTGCGCCAGTGTCTGCTCGTCCCCGACATTGCCGGCGAACACGACATAGGGCATCCCCACCACCTCTGGTGGGGCGTGCACCGGCCGGAGGACCGACACCTGACCGGGCAGCACCTGGCCCAGCACGATCGCCCGCCGGATGCCGAGACCCCGGACCGCCACGTCGTGAGAGGTGATGCCGCCCTTGGCCAGGACCCACGACGGCCCGGCCGCCCGCGACCGCGCCACCACCTCCGCGACCCCCGCGGAGACCGTCCGCGCGATGGCCAGGCTGGCGTCCGGGTCGGCGCGGCGCAGCAGGTGCCGGCTGGTCTGCAGCGCGACGTCCGAACCGCGCAGCGCCGCGGTGACCTGCCCCGCCACGGCCGCCACGTGCTCGTCGCGGCGCCGCGGGTCGGTGAGCAGCCGGACGTCCAGCTCCACCTCGGCCAACCCGCCGCGGCCACGGGCGACCGCGACCTGCCGGTTGGTCAGTCCGACGTGGGAACCGATGACGACCAGCCCGTGCGCGGCTCCCCGTTCCGTACGTGCCGGGGCACCGGACCACACCTGCGCCGCCGTCAGCGGCTCCGCGGGGTCGATCCCGGCCAGCGCCCGGACGAACGACGGCCCGGTCCGGTGCAGGAAGCAGCGGCCGGCCTCCTGCGCGGCGACCACGCCGAGCGCGACGACGTCCAGGTCGGCGTCGTCGGTCGCGTTGACGACCACGATCCGCCCGTCGCGCAGGGCCATCAGCACCTCGGTCACCCGTCCGGGTCCGCCGCGGCGGATGTCGTCCAGGGTCAGGGTGGCGACGTCCGCGGCCGCCAGGTGCCCACCCTCGGCCGAGCTCCGCTCGGCGAGGAACTCGGTCAGGTCCGAGGCGGTGTAGCCGAACGTCGCGTCGCGGGCGAACTCGGTCTCCCCGACCGGCTCGAACCGGCCGTCCACCCGTGCCCACTGGACGTTGCCGGCGGTCTGCCGACCGGCCTCCAGGAACGCCGGGGCGAACAGGACGCCGTCGTAGCCGCCGCCGAGCACCCGGCGGCGGGCCTCGTCGAGAGCGCCGATCTCGGCCAGCACGTGCCCGCGCAGGGTGGAGTCGCTGCGGCTGACGACGTCCAGCGGGGCACCGATGCGCCGACCGAGCTCGAACGCCTCCTGCCCGACCCGCAGGGTCAGCTCGGCCGCCTCCCGCCGGGGCAGGCTGCGGGTGTTCGTCAGCACGAAGCAGGTCGCCCCGGGCTCGGCCAGCCCTGCGGCCAGCTCGGCCGGGTCCGGCGCCGTCACCACGGACACGTCGTGCACGGCCTGGGACCCGGTCGGGTCGTCGTCCAGGACCACCAGGCGCCGGCCACCGGCTGCCCGCGCCCGCCGGATGCGCTCCCGGGCACCAGGGACGACCAGCGGTGGGGGCACGGCACCGAACGCGCCGGCGGCGCCCTGGTGGGGTGTCACGAGACCTGCAGCCCGCCGTTGATGTCGTAGGTCGCCGCCGTGATGTAGCCGGCGTCCTCCCCGAGCAGGACCGCGATCAGGGCGGCCACCTCGTCCGCCGTGCCGATCCTGCCCACCATCCCGGCGGCCGACATCTCGGCGCGGCGCTCGTCGGTGAGGGGGCCGCCCATGATGTCGGTGTCGACGGGGCCGGGGGCCACGCAGTTCACCGTGACGCCGTGCTCGCCGACCTCCCGGGCCAGCGCCCGGGTGAACCCGAGCACGGCCGCCTTGGACGCGCTGTAGGCGACCTTGGAGTAGGTCCCGCCACCGCGCTGCGCGGAGATCGACGAGACGCTGACGATCCGGCCGAGCCGGCGCGCGACCATTCCGGCCAGCACCCGCTGGGTGACCAGGAAGGTGCCGCGCACGTTCACCGCGAAGACGCGGTCCCACTCGGCCGGGGTCACCTCCAGGAAGGGTGTCGGGGAGCTGACCCCCGCGAGGTTGGCCAACCCCACCACCGGCGGTAGCTCCGCCTCGACCCGCGCGACCGCCGCGTCGACCGAGGCCGGGTCGGACACGTCCGCCCCGACGCCGAGTGCTGCGACGCCGTGGCGCGCGCCGATCTCCGCCGCGGCCACCCCGGCGGCCACCGCGTCCAGGTCCAGGACGGCGACCGCCCAGCCCTGCGCGGCCAGCCGGTCGGCCAGCGCCCGCCCGATGCCGCGGGCCGACCCGGCGCCGGTGACGAGAGCGGTGCGCTCGGCCGGGAACCCGCTGGCGCTCCCCATCGACGACTCCCTCGCTGTCGGCAGGCCACCGTCCCGGCCTGGCCGCACCCTAGGGCCGCGACCGTCTACGACGCGTCGCCGCCCAGCACGAGCCTGCGCGGCGGCTGGTCGTCGCCGCCGATCCGGGCCAGCAGCACCTCGGCCGCGGTCGCGCCGATCAGCCGCGCCGGCAGCGGGACGACGTCCATGCCGTTGAGCGCGAGCGGCGCGTACGGCACGTCGCCGACGACCGCCATGCCGAAGGCCGGCGGCCGCACGCCGCGCGCGACCAGCTCGGCGAGCGCACCGACGGCCATCAGGTTGTTGGCGACGAAGACCGCGTCGGGCGGGTCGGGCAGGGCGAGCAGGTCGGCCATCGCCCGGCGCCCACCGGCGACCCGGTAGTCGGCGTGCACGAGGTAGTCGCTGGGGTCGACCGCGGGGGAGTGCTCGGTGAACACCTCCCGCCAGCCGGAGCTGCGTCGTTCGGCGGTCTCCTTCCCGTGCGGCCCGGTGATGCAGGCGACGCGGGTGAAGCCGCGGTCGTAGAGAGCACTGCTCCCCTGCCGCCCGCCGGCGAGGTCGTCGGCGACGACCGAGTCGACTCCGGGCCCGGTCAGCCCGCGGTCGACCGTGACGACCGGCAGTCCGCGCTGGAGCAGCCGGCTGACGTCGGTGGTCGGCTCGGCGGGCACCAGGACGACGCCGGCCATCCGCTCCTCGACGGCGATCTCGAAGTAGCGGTCCTCGCGATCCCGGTCCCCGTCGGTGTTGCACAGCACGACGGAGAACCCGGCCGACAGAGCGACGCTCTCGACGCCGCGGGCCATCGCGGTGAAGAACGGGTTCTCGATGTCGGTCACGACCAGCGCGATCACCGTGGACGCCTGCCGGCGCAGCGCCCGGGCCGCGCGGTTCGGCGTGTAGGCGAGATCGGCCGCGGCCGCCCGTACCGCCCGTGCCAGGTCGCCGGACACCTTC
Organism: uncultured Actinomycetales bacterium; assembly: GCA_964242885.1. Taxonomy (GTDB): domain Bacteria; phylum Actinomycetota; class Actinomycetes; order CAXTBU01; family CAXTBU01; genus CAXTBU01. Next base: position 15,614 of record CAXTBU010000055.1, on the reverse strand, counting down.
CCGCCGTTGAACACCCGCGAGACGGTGGCGGGAGAGACGCCGGCGCGGGCGGCAACGTCGTAGATCGTCGCCATCGTCTCCCGCCGGACCGGAGCGGCGCCGCGACCGGGGGGTGCCCGACTGCGTGCCCGTGCGGCAGATGCTAGGCCGACCTGTGTGGGCCGACCTGTGTGGCCGACGGGGCGCGCCGGTCCGCCGATCGGTTGCTTGACACCACCGGAGGCGCCTCCTAGCGTGCGAGAAATCGATTTCTCGCCGACGGGGGAGTCGGCCGTCGAGGCCCTCGAGGACCCGTCGGCAGGCGACCACCGGCGACAGGAGCGACGCCCCGCATGACAGTGCGCGAGCCCGACGAGGTCCAGTCCGCGACGATCCGGTTCCCCGAGGGCTTCGGCTGGGGTACGGCGACGGCCAGCTACCAGATCGAGGGCGCGGTGGCCGAGGACGGCCGGTCCCCGTCGATCTGGGACACGTTCTCGCACACGCCGGGGGCGATCGTCGACGGCACGAACGGTGACCGCGCGAACGACCACTACCACCGGTGGGCGCAGGACGTCGAGCTGCTCGCGGACCTCGACGTCGGCTTCCAGCGCTTCTCCCTGGCCTGGCCGCGGCTGCAGCCGGACGGGCGCGGGGCGCTGGAGCAGCGCGGCGTCGACTTCTACGCGCGGCTGGCCGATGCCCTGCAGGACAAGGGGATCCAGCCCTGGGTGACGCTGTACCACTGGGACCTGCCGCAGGTGCTGGAGGACGCCGGTGGCTGGCCCGAGCGCGACACCGCGCTGCGGTTCGCGGACTACGCCGAGAAGGTGCACGCCGCCCTCGGCGACCGGATCCGGTTCTGGACCACGATGAACGAGCCGTACTGCTCGAGCATCCTCGGCTACTCGGCCGGCGCGCACGCCCCGGGCCGGAAGGAGCCCGCGGCGGCCATCCGCGCCGCCCACCACCTGCTGCTCGGGCACGGCCTGGCCGTCCAGGCCATGCGCGCGGGCACCGGGAGCCCTGGCACCAGCGACGGGACCGACCACCAGTTCGGCATCACCATCAACCTGACGCCGACGATCCCGGCCACCGACTCCGCCGCGGACGTCGACGCCGCGCGCCGGGCCGACGGGGTCGCCAACCGCCTGTTCCTGGACCCGGTCCTGCGCGGCAGCTACCCGGACGACGTGGTGGCCGACCTTGCGCCGCTGCTGGACTTCTCGCACGTCCACGACGGCGACCTGGCGACGATCGCTCAGCCGCTGGACGCGTGCGGCATCAACTACTACACCCGGCACCTGGTCGCGGCGGGCTCCGGGGACCGGTTCGCGCCGGGCACCTCGTTCCCGGGTGCAGCCGACACCGAGGTGCTGCCGCGGGGCATCCCGACCACCGCCCGGGACTGGGAGATCGATCCCGACGGGCTGCACGCGATCCTCACGCACGTGTGGGAGCAGTACTCCCCGCCGCCGCTGTGGGTGACCGAGAACGGCGCCGCCTACGACGACGTGGTGTCTCCCGACGGCGCCGTGCACGACCCGGAGCGGATCGCCTACCTCGACGCGCACTTCCGGGCGGCCGCCCGGGCGATCGCCGACGGGGTCGACCTGCGCGGCTACTTCGTGTGGACGCTGATGGACAACTTCGAGTGGGGCTTCGGGGAGTCCAGCCGGTTCGGCCTGGTCCACGTCGACTACGCGACCCAGCAGCGCACCCCGAAGGACAGCGCCCGCTGGTTCGCCGGCGTCGCGGCCCGCAACGGGCTGGCGGGAGACTGACCGCTCCCGCCTGACCGCCCCCCCCCGGCCGGTCTGCCCGATCGGAGCCGTACGCCGTGCAGACCTTCCTGCCGTACCCGGACTTCCTGCGCTCGTGCGAGGTCCTGGACTCCCCGCGCCTGGGCAAGCAGCGCGTGGAGACCCTGCAGATCCTGCGGGCGCTGGAGCTGCCGGCGTACGGCTGGGCCAACCACCCGGCCGTGCGGATGTGGCGGGGCCGGACCCCGGCACTGGTCTGTTACGGCCTCGCCGCGGTCGCCGCGTGGCGCCGGCGCGGCCACGCCGACTCCACCGACGCCCAGATCGCGGAGTTCGCGCCCGGCACCACGGCGGCGGACCAGGCGGCGCTCGACGCGGCCGGGCAGCTGCCCGGGTGGCTGGGCGACGACCGGCTGCACCGCAGCCACCGGTCGGCCCTGGTCCGCAAGGACCCGGGCTTCTACCGGCCGCTGTTCGGCGACGTGCCCGACGACCTGCCCTACCACTGGCCGGACCCGGATCCTGTCGAGGGCACCGGGCCGGACGGGGAGACCGGGTCGGCTGGGCACGCGGGCGCCGGGTCGACCCGCCTGTGGGTGTTCCGGGCGGCATCGCCCACCGTGCTCGGAACCTGGGTCGCCGGCGGCATCGTCGGGCTGGGGCCCGAGTCGGGGCTGGACGTGGACGTGTCCGGCCTGCACGCGCCGGACCTGCGGCCGCTGCTGGCCGAGGTGGACCCGGGCCGGCGGACCAACCGGGACCTGCGGTTCCTGGCGACCCTGCTGGACGATGTCGCGGTCGGGGACCTGGTCGGGGCGCCCGTCGAGGGCGACCGCGCCCTGCTCGTCGGCGAGGTGACCGGCCCGTACGCGTTCGCGCCGGCGTCCGTCGGCGGCCCGCTGCACCGGCGCGCGGTCCGCTGGGACCGCCGGTTCCCACGGTCGGCCGTCCGGCCTCCGGCGGCCCTGCAGGACCCCCGACGGCTGTTCGACGTGCGGGTGGACGCAGGGTGAACACCCGGCGTCGTGTTGCGGGCAGGTAAAAAGTCCGCGATCCAACCGAATCACCGGATCACCGATTGACAGCGGACCGTGTGGGTCGCGAAGTTGTCCCCGCGTCGCATCCCGTGTGCAGCCTGCCCCGGCTGGGCGACGCCGGTGTCGCCGTCGACACAGGCTCCGGAGCTGCGCTCTCGACGATCCCGACGACCGACACGATCGCCGTCCGGCCCCCCGCCGGCGGGATCGGCCCGTTTCCCCCGCAGGAGGACCCAGCGTGAAGCTCGCGCACCCCCGCACGAAAGCCGCCGCCGCCGCGTTGGCGCTCACCGCCGCACTGGCGGCCTGCTCCGGATCCGCCGGTGGATCGGGTGGGGCCTCGGCCAGGCCGTCGGTCGCCGCCGACGGTGCCACCTACGGCTCGCTGCCCGAGCAGAGCGGCACGCCCCGCGACGGCGGCGTCGTCCGCATCGCGCAGGCGCCGGGTACCGGGCCGAACTACATCTTCCCGATCACCCCGGCCGCGAACGGCTCGGTCTACAACATCTACCAGTTCCAGAACCAGCTGTTCCGGCCGCTCTACGCCGGCCGGGTGGGCACCGCCCCGAAGATCGACCCGACCGAGAGCCTGGCCGCGGAGCCGACCTTCTCCAACGGCAACAAGACGGTCACGATCAAGCTCAAGGACACCTACACCTGGTCCGACGGCAAGAAGGTCGTCGCCGACGACGTCGTGTTCTTCATCGAGCTGCTCAAGGCGGCCGTCAAGGAGAGCCCGGCGAACTTCGGCAACTACACCCCGGGCTACTTCCCGGACAGCGTGGCGCGGGCCGTGGCGACCGACCCGACCACCGTCACGCTGACGCTGACCAAGCCGTTCAACCCGCAGTTCTTCTACCTCAACCAGCTCACCTTCATCACCCCGCTGCCGTCCACCGCGTGGAACCGGGCAGCGGTCGGCGGTCCGGCCCTGGACTGGCGCCAGCCGGCCAACGCGAAGCGGATCTACGACTTCCTCGCCAAGCAGGCCGGCGACCTCAGGTCGTACGCGACCAACCCGCTGTGGAAGGTCGTCAACGGCCCGTTCACCCTCACCGCGTACAACCCGAACACCGCCGCGCTGACCATGAAGCCGAACCCGAAGTACACGGGGCCACAGAAGGCGCGGATCGCCGAGCTGCAGCAGGTGGCGTTCACCTCGGAGGCGGCGGAGTTCAACCAGCTGCGCAGCGGCAACCTCGAGGTCGGCGCCGTGCCGTTCACCAGCCTGGCGCAGGTCCCGACCCTGCAGCGCGGCGGCTACAACGTGTACGGCTACCCGGGCTTCGGGTTCAGCTACACGGTGTTCAACTTCAAGAACACGACCGGGCGCTTCAACAAGATCATCGGCCAGCTCTACATGCGCCAGGCGCTCGCCCACCTGCAGGACCAGGCGGGCCTGATCAAGGGCGTCTACCGCAACGCCGCCGCGGAGTCCTACGGCCCGGTGCCGGCGGTGCCGAAGACGGAGTTCACCCCGGACAACGCGACGACGAACCCGTACCCGTACGACCCGGACGCGGCCCGCAAGCTGCTCACCGACCACGGCTGGGACGTCGTCCCGAACGGGACGACCACCTGCAAGACGCCCGGGACCGGGCCGAACCAGTGCGGTGAGGGGATCCCGGCCGGCACGCCGCTGTCGTGGAACCTCTTCTACTCCAACTCGCCGGAGGCGACCGGGCAGCAGGTCACGGCCCTGGTCTCGGCAGCGAAGCAGCTCGGGATCACCATCGCGACCTCGTCGAAGACGTTCAACTTCCTCATCCAGAACTACAGCGACGTCTCGGCGCCGGCCAACACCAACCAGTGGGCGATGATGAAGTTCGGCGGGTTCTCCGTCTCGAACTACCCGACGACGAACCAGATCTTCAACACCACCGGTTCGTACAACTTCGGCGGGTACAGCGACCCGCAGGCCGACAAGCTGATCCAGGACTCGGTCTTCGGCAGCGACCCGAAGGCGGTCTCCAAGGAGGCGGCCTACATCACCACGGCCGTCCCGGCGATCTTCCAGCCGAACACCTCCAGCGTGCTGGCGTTCAGCAACAAGATCTCCGGGCCGAAGGACAGGTTCGCCAGCCTCACCCAGTACCGGCTCGAGCCGGAGTACTGGTACTTCACCAACTAGGTCGTCCGAGGCACCGCTGTCCGGACCGCCCGTGGGCGGTCCGGACAGCGGTCAGGAGAACGGAGTTCCCGACATGGCCGGCTACCTGCTCCGCCGGATCGGCGTGTCCGTCGTCGTCGTCCTGGGCATCTCGATGCTGGTGTTCCTGCTGCTGCACACGATCTCCAGCTCGCCCGCCCGGGCGGTGCTGGGCGTGCAGGCCACGCCCGAGGCCGTGGCCGCCTTCAACCGCGAGAACGGGTACGACCGGGCGGTGCCCGTGCAGTACGCGAACTACCTCGGTGACCTGCTGCACGGCGACCTCGGCTACTCGTACAAGCTCAACCAGTCCGTCGGCGCGCTGCTGGCGCAGAACATCGGCCGGAGCGCACTGCTCACGGCCGTCGCGTTGTTCCTCGCGGTGGCGATCGCCGTCCCGCTGGGGATCGCCCAGGCCGTCAAGCGCAACACCGCCATCGACAACGCCCTGACCGCGGTCGCGTTCACCCTCTACTCGATCCCGGTGTTCTTCCTCGCGCTGGTGCTGATCGCGGTGTTCTCGCTGAACCTCGAGATCTTCCCCAGCCAGGGCAGTCAGGCCGACACCGTGCTCGGGGTGCTGAGGGAACCCGTCTCGATGGTGTTGCCGATCGCCACCCTGACCGCCGTGTCGGTTGCGGCCTTCTCCCGGTACATGCGCTCGTCGGCGCTGGACAACCTGGCCCAGGACTACATCAAGGTCGCCCGCTCCAAGGGGCTGTCCGAGGGCCAGGTCATCAGCCGCCACCTGGTCCGCAACTCCTGCCTGCCGGTGATCACCCTCGTCGGGCTGTCGCTGCCGGCGCTGCTGGCCGGCAACCTGATCGTCGAGACGGTCTTCAACTACCCCGGGCTGGGGCTGCTGTTCTTCAACAGCCTGCAGCGGGAGGACTACCCGGTCCTGCTGGCCTACAGCCTGATCGTCGGGATCCTCACCGTGGTGGGGAACCTGGTGGCGGACCTGGCGCTCGCGGTCACCGACCCGCGCATCCGGCTGGCCTGATCCATGACGGCCCCCACCCGTGACCACGTCAGGAGCTCCCATGGCCGTTGACGTCGACCCACTGCCGCCGGTCGGCCCGACCGGCCCGTCCGCCGGGATCGCCGACGCCGGGCAGGTCTACGCCCGTACGCCGATGTGGCGCCTGGCCGTCGGGTCGTTCCTGGAGAACAAGCTCGCCGTGGTCGGCGTCGGGCTGATCGTGTTCTTCGTGCTGTTCAGCTACCTCGGCCCGGTCTTCTACAAGACCAACCAGTCGAACACCGACATCGCGAACACGTTCCTGTCCCCGGGCGACGGGTACCCGCTCGGCACCGACAGCTACGGGTTCGACGTGCTGGGTCGGTTGATGAAGGGCGGGCAGGCGTCACTGGAGATCGCGCTGCTGTCCGCCCTGATCGCCACCGTCATCGGCACGCTGTGGGGTGCGATCGCCGGGCTGGTCGGCGGCGTCGTCGACTCGGTCATGATGCGGATCGTCGACGTGCTGCTGGCGATCCCGTTCCTGTTCATCGTGCTGATCATCGCCACCCGGTTCGACGCCTCGGTGCTGAGCCTGAGCCTGCTGCTGGGGGCGTTCTCCTGGCTGGTACCCGCCCGGCTGGTCCGCGGCGAGGTGCTCACCCTGCGCGTCCGGGACTTCGTGTCGGCCGCCCGGGTGATGGGCGGCACCCGGTGGCGGCTGGTGAGCCGGCACCTGGTCCCCAACGCCCTCGGGGTGGTGGTCGTCAACGTCACCTTCCAGATCGCCGACGCGCTGCTGGCCGTCGCCGCCCTGGGGTTCCTCGGCTTCGGACTGAACTACCCGCAGGTCAGCTGGGGCGACATGCTCTCCGACGGCATCAACTACCTGCTGTCCGGCTACTGGTGGCTGATCTACCCGGTCGGCCTGTGCCTGGTGCTCGTCGTGATGGCCTGCAACTTCATCGGCGACGCGCTGCGCGACGCGGTCGACGTCCGCATGCGCAAGCGCTGACACCCCCGCTCCTGCCCCAGACACGCGCCGGCGCCGATGCGGCCGCCTGTCCGCCCGCACCCGACTCCCCGCACCGACCCCAGGAGCACCCGTGGCCCGCGCACTCGAGATCAGTGGCCTGTCGACCCACATCCAGCTCACCCGCTCCGTCGTCGAGGCCGTCGGCGACGTCTCCCTGCACATCGACGCCGGGGAGACCCTCGGCCTGGTCGGGGAGTCCGGCTGCGGCAAGTCCATGACGGGCCTGTCGATCATGGGCCTGCTGCCGCCCGGCGGCTCGATCGTGTCCGGCTCGATCAAGGTGGACGGCCGGGAGCTGGTCGGACTGTCGCAGGCCCAGCTGCGCGAGGTCCGCGGCAACGACGTGGCGATGGTCTTCCAGGACTCGATGACCTCGCTGAACCCGACCCGGACGATCGGCTACCAGGTCGCCGAGCCGGTCCGCCAGCACCTCGGCGCCAGCCGCGCCGAGGCGATGGACCGGGCGACCGAGGTGCTCGGCCTGGTCGGGCTGCCGCAGCCGAAGGAGCGGCTGGACGACTACCCGCACCAGCTGTCCGGCGGGCTGCGCCAGCGGGTGCTCATCGCGATGGCGTTGGCGTGCAACCCGAAGGTGCTCATCGCCGACGAGCCGACCACCGCGCTCGACGTGACGATCCAGGCGCAGATCCTCGCGCTGCTGGACGACCTGAAGGACCGCCTCGGGATGGCGGTGCTGCTGATCACCCACGACATGGGCGTGGTCGCCGGCCGGGCGGACCGGGTCAACGTGATGTACGCGGGCCGGATGGTCGAGGCCACGCACACCCCCGAGCTGTTCGCGCACATGCACCACCCGTACACGCAGGCGCTGCTGGCCTCGATCCCCCAGCTGGACCAGGACGGCACGGAGCCGCTCTACACGATCCCCGGCATCCCGCCGGACCTCGCCCACCCGCCGGCCGGCTGCCGGTTCGCCGACCGCTGCCCGCGGGTCACCGAGCAGTGCCGCGCCGAGGAGCCGCCGCTGGCGCAGATCCGCGCGGTCGAGATCCGCGGCACCGCCACCGACGGGGCCGGGACCAACCGGCTCGGCAACGGGACCGGCGGCGCGGTCGCTGCCGGTTCCGCCCGGCGCGCCGGCGCGTCGCGGTCGACGCCGTTCCCGCACCTGGCCGCCTGCTGGCACCCGGTGGACGGCCCGATCCCGCACCGCGCCCCGGACCCGGCCGTCGTCGCGCACAGGGCCCAGGTCGAGGCCGCGCGGACCCGCGACGTCCGGCTGCTCGACGTGCAGAACCTGGTCAAGGAGTACCCCGTCTCCACCGGGGTGCTCAGCCGCGGGTCCGCCAGCGTCAAGGCGGTCTCGGACATCTCCTTCGCCGTCAACAAGGGCGAGACGTTCGGCCTCGTGGGGGAGTCCGGCTGCGGCAAGTCGACGATCGGCCGGATGGTCGTCGCACTGGACAAGCCGGACGGCGGGACGGTGGTCCTCGGCCGCGACGACCTGGCCCAGATGCGCGGCGCGAAGCTGCGGCGCCGGCGGCGCGATCTCCAGCTGATGTTCCAGGACCCCCAGGCCTCGCTGGACCCGCGGGTCCGGGTCGGCGCCACCCTGCGCGAGCCGCTGGCCATCCAGGGCATCGGCAGCCGCAAGGAGCAGGACGCCCGCATCGAGGAGCTGCTCACCGAGGTCGGTCTGCCGCTCAGCTCGGTGGAGCGCTACCCCCACGAGTTCTCCGGCGGCCAGCGCCAGCGCATCGGGCTGGCCCGGGCGCTCGCGCTGAACCCGCAGCTGATCGTGGCCGACGAACCGGTCAGCGCCCTCGACGTCTCGATCCGCTCCCAGGTGCTCAACCTGATGAAGCGGCTGCAGGTGGCCCACGACCTGTCCTACGTCGTGATCTCCCACGACCTGGCCGTGGTCAAGTACCTGGCCGACCGCATCGGGGTGATGTACCTCGGCAAGCTGGTGGAGGTCGGGCCGAGCGAACGCATCTACGCCGCGCCCGCGCACCACTACACCGCCGGGCTGATCGCCACGATCCCGGTGCCGGACCCGGCGTCGGCGTCCCACCGCACCGACGTGGTCATCCGCGGGGAGCTGCCGAGCCCGGTCGCCCCGCCGTCGGGCTGCCGGTTCCGGACGCGCTGCCCGGCGGCCCGCGACCTGTGCGCCACCGAGGTGCCGCCGATGCGCCCGTTCGGGGACGACCAGTGGGCGGCCTGCCACTTCCCGCTGCACCGCCCGACCGCGATGGTCGGCGAGCCTGCCGGCGCGGACGCCTCACCGGCCTACGCGAACGGCTCCCGACCCACCCCCGAGTCCGACTCCTCCGCGTCCCCGATTGGCGGCCAGCCCGTTGCGTCCTGACCAGATCGACCTCCTGCTCACCCCGTCCGCCCCGACGCTGCACCCGGCCGGGAACCGCGCGGTCGTCGCCGTGGTCCGGCCCGACGTCGGGACCAACTCCTACGTCGGCCAGCTGTGGGCGGTCCCGCTGGCGGGTGGCGATCCCGTCCGGCTGACCCGCGGCCACCGCGACACGGCACCCCGCTTCTCCCCGGACGGCCGGCTGCTGGCGTTCCTGCGGGCCGAGGCCGACGCCAAGCCCCAGCTGCACGTCGTCCCCGCCGACGGCGGTGAGCCGGTGCAGCTGACCGACGCCCCGCTCGGCGCCGGCGCGCCGCGCTGGTCCCCGGACGGAACCCGGATCGCGTACACCGCCCGCGACCCGGAACCCGGCCGGTACGGCACGGTCGACGGCGTCGGCCCGGACGCCGAGGACCCGCGGCTGATCACCGACGTGCGGTACCTGTCCGACGGCGTGGGCTACGTCGGCGACCGCCGCACCCAGGTCTTCGTCGTCGACGTGCCGGACATGGCGGCCGACCCGGCGGGGGTGGAGCCCGCCGCGCCGACCCGGGTCACCGAGGGCCCGTTCGAGACGGCCTCGGTCGCCTGGAGCCCGGACGGGAGCCGGCTGGCGTTCGTCAGTGCCCGGCACGACGGCCGCGTCGAGGACCTGCGGTCCGACGTCTGGACCTGCAAGCCCGACGGCACGGACCTGGTCCGGGTCACCCCGACGACGCTGACCGCCGACGAGGTCGCGTGGGCCGGCGACGGGGCGACGCTGTGGCTGCTGGCCAGCGACCCCGGCCCGGACGGGCTGGACTTCATCGCCCGGCACAGCGGGCTGTTCTCCGTTCCGGCCGACGGGTCGGCGGCCCCGGTCCGGCACACCGATGCCGAGACCGTCGACCTCGGCGAGGTCGGCTCGCACCTGACCGTCACCGACGACGGCGTGCTCGTGCAGAACCGCACCCGCGGCGCCGTCGAGCTGCTGCGGGTCGGCGGCGCCGGTGACGACCCGGTGGTCGTGCTCGGCGGTCAGCGCTGCGTGGTCGGCCAGGACGCGGTCAGCACCCCGGCCGGCACGGTCGTGGTCGTGACCGCCCAGCTGCCGGACTCGCCGGGCGAGCTGTTCCTGGTCTCCCCGGGCGGCGAGCGCCGGCTCACCGACTTCACGGCGGCGCTGCGCGGCGGGCCCGGCGTCCGGCCGCTGCACGAGGTCACGGTGGCCGCCGACGACGGCTACCCGGTGCACGGCTGGGTCGTGCTGCCCGACGGGCCGGGGCCGCACCCGGTGCTGCTGGACATCCACGGCGGGCCGTTCACCCAGTACGGATGGCACGTCTACGACGAGGCCCAGGTGCTCGCGGCCGCCGGCTACGCGGTGGTGCTGGCCAACCCGCGCGGCTCCGCCGGCTACGGCCAGGCGCACGGCACCTCGATCGTCGGCGGGCTGGGCCAGCGCGACGCCGGGGACCTGCTCGACTACCTCGACGGGGTCCTCGCCGACCCGGCGCTCGGTCTGGACGGCGAGCGGGTCGGGGTGCTCGGCGGCTCCTACGGCGGCTACATGACCGCGTGGCTGATCGCCGACCCCCGCTCGGCCGACCGGTTCGCCGCGGCGATCGTCGAGCGCGGGTTCCTGGACCCGGTGTCGTTCGCCGGGACCTCCGACATCGGCTGGTTCTTCGGCGGCGCACTCCTCGGCACCGACCCGGAGCAGGTGCGGGCCCAGTCGCCGATGGCGGCGGTCGGCCGGGTGCACACGCCGACCTTCGTGATCCACTCCGAGCGCGACTTCCGCTGCCCGCTGGAGCAGGGCCAGCGCTACTTCGCCGCGCTGCAGGGCCTCGGCGTGCCCAGCCAGTTCCTCGTCTTCCCCGGCGAGAGCCACGGGCTGACCCGGGAGGGCCAGCCCCGGCACCGCCGTCAGCGGTTCGACCACGTCCTCGCCTGGTGGGCGCGGTACCTGCCGACGCCGGCGAACCAGCCCGCACCCGCCGCCTGAGCCGCACCAGACCAGGAGAGCCATGACCATCCGACCCATCCGCCTGTTCGGTGACCCGGTGCTGCGCCAGGTGGCGCAGCCGGTCGTCGACTTCGACAAGGAGCTCGCCGACCTCGTCACCGACCTGACCGACACGATGATGGACGCCAGGGGCGGCGGGATCGCCGCACCCCAGATCGGGGTGGGCCTGCGGGTCTTCACCTACGTCGTCGAGGGCGAGATCGGCCACGTCGTCAACCCGGTCGTCGAGCCGGTCGGGGACGAGGAGCAGTTCAACCCGGAGGGCTGCCTGTCCATCCCGGGTCTGCCGTTCGACTGCACACGGCACCTGCAGGTGGTGACCACCGGCTTCGACGTCCACGGCGAGCCCGTCCGCATCGAGGGCAGCGGGCGGCTGTCGGTGATCGTCGAGCACGAGACCGACCACCTGGACGGAATCCTGTTCGTCGACCGGCTCGACGCCGACACCCGCCTGCTCGCCGAGCAGGCCATCCGCGAGGCCGAGTGGAGCGGCGGCTCGGCCCCGGAGATCCGCCTGAGCCCGCACGCCCCGCTGCAGCCGGTCGGCTGAGCCGTCGGTTGGCTGGGCCGTCGGTCGGCTGCGGCCGGACCGGACGCACAGACACCGAGGGCGGGCCACCTGTCGGTGGCCCGCCCTCGGTGTCTGTCGAGCTGGTCGAACTGTCGAGCTGAGAGCTCAGCGCTCCTCGGCGGTCGCCGTCGCCCGGGTGGTCTGCAGCTTGTCGGACTCGTCGTGGATCTTCACGGCGACCCCGTCCAGCTTCGGGCCGTACTCGCGGCGGTGGTGGGCGCAGAACAGGAGCTCGCCGCCACTCGGGAGGCTGACCCGGGCATAGGCCTGGGCTCCGCACCGGTCGCAGCGGTCGCTGGCGCTCAGGGTCTCGTTGGCGGTCAGTGTTGCGTTCATGTCGCGTTCCCCTCTTCTGCGTCGCGCCGGGCCGATCCCTCACCGGGTGCGGGCCCGTCCCGGCCGGCGCCATCCTGCGGTGGCGCCGTCGTGCGGTGGTACCTGTGTGCTGGCCGCGTCCCCATACAAGCAGGCTGGGCGGACAGGTGGTGGCCGGGCCGCGGCGACTCGCCATCCGTGTGGAGAAACTCTCCCCGATGTTCGGTGACGCCGCGCTCCGTGCACCGCTCAGAACGCACTGACCGGGGACAATGTTCCGCGGGGCGGACCGCGCCCCCGGTCGGCGACCCGAACGAGGAGGAACGTCCAGTGGCGGCAGAGCCGACAGCGGCCGGGCCGACAGCGGCCGGGCGTGCGACGGCCGGGGCCGGGGCCGGGGCCGGCCGGTCGCCCGGTCGCCGGCAGCCGGGCTACTCCGCCAGCGACCTGTCCGTGCTGGAGGGCCTGGACGCCGTTCGCAAGCGCCCCGGCATGTACATCGGGTCCTCGGACTCCCGCGGGCTCGCGCACTGCCTGTGGGAGATCGTCGACAACGGCGTCGACGAGGCGCTCGGCGGGCACTGCGACGCGATCACCGTCACGCTGCACGCGGACGGCTCGGTCGAGGTCGCCGACAACGGCCGGGGGATCCCCGTCGACACCGAGCCGACCACCGGGCTGTCCGGGGTTGAGCTGGTGCTGACCCGGCTGCACGCCGGCGGGAAGTTCGGCGGTGGCTCCTACACGGCGACCGGCGGCCTGCACGGGGTCGGCGCCTCGGTGGTCAACGCGCTGTCGGTGCGGATGGACGTGGCGGTGGACCGGGCGGGCAAGACCTCGGCGATGAGCTTCCGCCGCGGCGTCCCCGGCGTGTTCACCGACCCGGCGACCGGGCCGGCCGCGGATGCGCCGTTCACCGCGCAGAGCGGCCTGCGGGTCGCCGGCCGGGCCCGCCGCGGGTCCACCGGCACCCGCGTGCGCTGGTGGGCGGACCCGCAGGTCTTCCCGGCCGACGCGGTGCTGGCCGTCCCGGCGCTGGTCGAGCGGTTCCGGCAGACCTCCTCGCTGGTCGCCGGGCTGGCCATCACGCTGGTGGACCGCCGGGACCCCGCCGCCCCGGCCGAGCAGACCTTCCTGCACACGGGGGGGATCGCCGAGTTCTGCGCGGACCTGGCCGAGGAGTCCGGGGACCCGGACGTGTCCGGGGTGTGGCAGCTGGTCGGTTCGGGGTCGTTCACCGAGACGGTCCCGGTGCTCGACGAGCGCGGGCACCTGGAGTCGCGCGAGGTCGAGCGGACCTGTGACGTCGACATCGCGCTGCGCTGGGGCGCGGGCTACGACACCACCGTCCGCAGCTTCGTCAACGTGGTCGCCACGCCCGCCGGCGGCACCCACGTCGCCGGCTTCGAGCAGGCGCTGCTGCGGGTGCTGCGTGAGCAGGTGGCCGAGAACCGGGTGCGCCTGCGGGCCGGCAGCGACCGCCCGGAGAAGGAGGACGCGCTGGAGGGGCTGACCGCGCTGGTCTCGGTCCGCCTCGCCGAGCCGCAGTTCGAGGGGCAGACCAAGGAGGTGCTGGGCACCGCGCCGGTCCGGGGGATCGTCGCCGACGTGGTCCGCCGCGAGCTCACGGCGCGGCTGACGGCTCCCCGCGGGCCGGCCCGCGCGGAGGCGGCCGCGGTGCTGGACAAGGTCGTCGGGGCGATGAAGACCCGGATCGCGGCGCGGACCCACCGCGACACCGCGCGGCGCAAGACGGCGCTGGAGAACAGTGCTCTGCCGCCGAAGCTCGTGGACTGCCGGACCAACGACGTCAGCCGCTCGGAGCTGTTCGTCGTCGAGGGCGACTCCGCGATGGGCACCGCGAAGGCGGCGCGGTGGGCGGAGTTCCAGGCGCTGCTGCCGATCCGCGGGAAGATCCTCAACGTCGCGAAGGCCAGCGTCGCGGACATGCTCGCCAACAACGAGTGCGCTGCTCTCATCTCGGTGCTCGGCGCCGGGTCCGGCCGGAGCTTCAACCTGTCCGCGGCGCGGTACGGGCGGGTCATCTTCATGTCGGATGCGGACGTGGACGGCGCACACATCCGGTGCCTGCTGATGACGCTGTTCTTCCGCTACCTGCGCCCGATGGTCGAGGCGGGGCGGGTGTTCGCCGCGGTGCCGCCGCTGCACCGCATCGAGATCGCCCGTCCGCCCAAGGGGGAGGACCGCTACCTCTACACCTACTCCGAGGCCGAGTTCGGCTCCGCCGTCAAGGCGCTCGGCCGCCGCAACCTGGGCGTCAAGGGCACGCCGCAGCGCTACAAGGGGCTCGGGGAGATGGACGCGGACCAGCTGAAGTCCACGACGATGGACCCGGCCAGCCGGACGCTGCGCCGGATCACCGTCGCCGACGCCGCGGCGGCCGAGGCGACGATGGACCTGCTGATGGGCTCCGAGGTCGGGCCGCGGCGGGAGTTCATCATCGACGGCGCGGCGGCCATCGACGCCGCCCAGCTGGACGTCTGAGGTGCGGGTCGGGGTCGCCGGGCTCGGCCGGATGGGAGCGGTGCTCGCCGGGCGGCTGCTCGACGCCGGCCACGAGGTCACCGTGTGGAACCGCTCCCCGGGCGCGGCGGCGCCGCTCGCCGGTCGCGGCGCGCGGGTCGCGGCCAGCCCGGCGGACCTGGCCGGGGCGGCCGAGGTCGTCGTGGTGATCGTGCACGACGACGACGCCGTCCGCCGGGTGTGGCTGGCCGGGGACGGCCTGCTCGCCGGTGACGTGGCCGGCAGGCTGCTGGTGGAGAGCAGCACCGTCCGGGTGGACACGGTCCACGAGGTCGCGGCCGCGGCGGCTCGAGCTGGCGCGTCCGTGGTGGACGCACCGGTGTCCGGCACCGTCGGCCCGGCCCGCGCCGGGCAACTGCTCGCCCTGGCCGGGGGGTCCGCCGCGGACGTCGACCGGGCCCGGCCGGTGCTGGACGTGTGGTGCCGCCGGGTCGCGCACCTCGGACCGGTCGGCGCCGGGATGGCCACCAAGCTGGCGCTGAACATGGGGATGGCCGCGATGTGGGCCGCACTGGGGGAGTCCTACGCCCTGGCCGGCGCGCACGGCGTCTCCCGCGAGGCGTTCACCGCGGTCCTCACCGACTCCCCGCTGGCCAGCCCGTCGGTGCTGGGCAAGGCCCCGCTGCTGGCGGCGGACACCGTCCCGACAGGGGAGGTGCCGACCTTCGACGTGGCCGGGGTCCGCAAGGACCTGGTGGCGATGGTCACCACCGCCGTCGGCGCCGGCGTGCCGGCCGCGGTCGCCGCCGCCGCGCTGGCCCAGTTCAGCGGCGCGGTCGCGGCCGGCCACGGGAGCTCGGACCTGGTCGCGGTCGCCGACTACCTGCGCGACGCGTGCCTGCCGACCGGCGGAGCAGCTCTCAGCTGACCCGGCGGCGGCCGGGTGCGGCGGAGCCGAAGCCGCGCAGCAGCGGCACCC
>CAXTBU010000054.1:19575-21312 GCA_964242885.1 uncultured Actinomycetales bacterium | reverse complement strand
CGCTGGGCAACCTGGTGCTGCTCTGCGGTCACCACCACCGGCACGTCCACGCCACCTCGTGGCGGGTGACCATCGCCGCGGACGGTCACCCCCGCTGGCGACAACCGCCGTGGCTCGATCCGCCGGGCGGGTCACCGGCGTCGTCCGGGCCACCCAGGATCCGTGACCGTGACCGGCTCGTCGAACCGCCGCGATAGCGTCGCCGGGACCCGACCCAGGAGGCCCCGCCCTGTACACCGACCTGCCCGAGAGCGAGCTGCGCACGTACCGGAGCAGCCAACTCGACCCCGCCGACTTCGACGAGTTCTGGGCCGCCACGCTCGCCGGGGCGCGGTCGGTCGGCGGTGAGGTCGTCGTCCGACCCGTGGCGACCGGCCTGACGACGGTCGAGGTCTTCGACGTCACCTTCCCCGGCTGGGCCGGGGAACCGGTCCGGGCGTGGCTGCGGTTGCCGGCCCCCGCGCTGCGCACCGGCCCGCTGCCCGCGGTCGTGGAGTTCGTCGGCTACGGCGGCGGCCGCGGGGACGCGGTGGACAACCTGTTCTGGGCCAGTTCCGGGTTCGCCCACCTGCAGATGGACACCCGCGGCCAGGGCTCGACCTGGAGCCGCGGCGACACCCCGGACTCCGGTGTCTGGGGCCCGCAGGTCCCCGGCGTGATGACCCGCGGGATCACCGCTCCGGAGACCTACTACTACCGGCGGCTGTTCACCGACGCCGCCCGCGCGGTCGAGGCGGCGCGGACGCTGCCCGCGATCGACCCGGCGCGGGTCGCGGTCGTCGGTACCAGCCAGGGCGGTGGGTCGGCGCTGGCGGCCGCGGCGCTGGTGCCCGACGTCGCCGCCGTCGGCGTCCGGGTCCCGTTCCTCTGCGACTTCCCGCGCGCGTTGACGATTACCGACGCCTACCCGTTCCGCGAGGTCGTCGACTACCTGGCCACGCACCGCGAGCAGGCCGACGAGGTCGCCGAGGTGCTCAGCTACTTCGACGGGGTCAACTTCGCCCGGCGGGCGACCGCACCGGCGCGGTTCTCCGTGGCGCTGATGGACGTGACGGTGCCCCCGTCGACCGTCTTCGCCGCCTACAACGTGTACCGGGGCCCCAAGGACATCGCGGTGTGGCGGTTCAACGGGCACGAGGGCGGCGGGACCGACGACGACCTGGCCAACGCGGCCTTCCTGCGCGCGCTGCCGACCTGGCGTCCCTGATGTCGCGAAGCCCTGACCGGCTCCGCTCACCAGGTGGCGGGCCACGAAACGCGGCCCACGACACCCAGGACCCGGACACCAGGAGGCCACCGTGCCGAAGTACCTGCTCCTCAAGCACTACCGCGGCGGCCCGGAGCCGCACCGACCCGTGCCCCCGATGGACCACTGGGCGCCCGAGGACGTGGAGGCACACATGGCCTTTCTCGCCCACGTCAGCGAGCTGCTCGAGGCGAACGGCGAGTTCGTCGACGCGCGGGCGCTCACCCCGGCGCGTACCTGGGTGCGCTACGGCGGCCCGGGCGCGGCGCCGGTCGTCACCGACGGCCCACTGCCCGAGACCGGCGACCTCGTGGCGGGCTGGTACATGGTCGACGTCGAGTCCTACGAGCGCGCGGTCGAGCTCGCGGCGTACGTCTCCTCCGAGCCCGGCCCGGGCGGGCAGCCGCTGTACGAGTGGATCGACATCCGCGAGGTGATGTCCGAGGCGCCCGCGGGCGACTGACCCGCCGTGGTCCACGAGCCGACGCCAT
>CAXTBU010000054.1:7564-19475 GCA_964242885.1 uncultured Actinomycetales bacterium | reverse complement strand
GGTCGCTACCAGCTCGAGGCGGCCATCGCCGCCCTGCACGACGACGCGGCCTCGGCCGCGGAGACCGACTGGCCGCAGGTCCTCGCGTGGTACGACGACCTCGTCGCACTCACCGACGACCCGGTGCGCCAGGACCCCGCCGCGGTGCTCGGGCGCGCGGTCGCGGTCGGCCACGTCGTCGGCGCCGCGGCCGGGCTGCGCGAGACCGACCGGCTGCGCGAGGTGTTCGGTGAGCGGCACCGGTGGCACGCCGTCCGCGGCTACCTCCACGAACTCGGCGGCGACCTGCCGGCAGCCGCCACGGCGTATTCGGATGCCGCCCGTCGGGCTCCGGACGTCGCCGAGCGCGACCACCTGGTGCGTCAGGCCGCCCGCGCGGGCCGCCGGGCAGTGACGGACGACCCGCGCGGCTGACCCCGCACGGGCGCTGAATTTAATAACACGTGTATGGTTACGTTCGTTGCTCAATCATCCGCCTGCCGGAGCCGCCAGGTCGGTCAACCCACCGGAGGACGTCATGCGAACGAGTTCACGAGCACGGACGGTGACCGTTGCGGGCGCCCTCGCCCTGGTGGCCGGCCTGCAGTACCTCCTGGTCGAGGTCGTCGTGGCCTCGGCCTGGACGCGTCCCGCCTACGACTGGGCCTTCAACCTGGTGCCGGACCTCGGCAACTCGTCCTGCGGTCCCTACCAGGACCGGGTCGTGTGCTCGCCGCTGCACACCGCCATGAACACCGGCTTCGTCGTCCACGGCCTGCTGTTCGGGATCGCCGGTGTGCTGCTGGCACAGTCGATGACCCGCAGGGCGCGCACCGCCATGACCGTCCTGGCGGCGGTCTTCGCGATCGGGCTGACACTGACCGCCGTGTTCCACCAGTACGCGGGTGTGGGTGTCGGCAGGCTCGTGCTCAACATCACCGGCGCCGGCCTGGCGATCCTGGCCGGCAATGCCATGGTCGTCACTGCGGGCAGGCAGCGGCGCCACCTCGGGCTGCCGTCGTGGTTGGGGCGCGTGAGCACCGCACTCGGCCTGATCGGCATCGTCGCCGGCACCGCCCTGTTCGCGCTCGGGGACCTGGTGCCGCCCGGCGTCCGCGAACGGGTGTCCATCTACCCCTTCGTGCTGTGGCAGCTCCTCGCGGGCGCCGTCATCCTCCGCCGCCGTCGATGACCTCGCCGGGACGGCGCCGTCAGCCCGCCTGCGCCGCCTGCTCCAGAGCCGGGTAGGCGGCCGGATCGCCACGGTGGAAGACCCCCTCGTAGGCCTCCAGGGTGTCGTTCGAGGCGAGGCCGAGCCGTTCGAGCGTCGCGCGGGCGAACTGCACCGGGGACTGGGGGCCGGCGGTGACCAGGTCCCCGTCGATCACGGCGCGCTCGTCGACGTAGTGGTCGGCGCCCGCGTAGCCGGTGGCCATCAGGTACTCGGCGGCGGCGCTGGTGTGGCGCCGCCCGTCGAGCGCGCCGGCCCGGGCGAGCCCGGCGGTGGCTCCGCAGATGGCCGCGACGGGCACGCCCGCCGCCAGGAAGCGGACCGCCGAGGCGGCGAACGGGTCGCCGCCGCCCTCGTCCCAGATGTCGGCGCCGGGGAGGATGAGCAGGTCGCTGGCCGCCGGGTCGAGGTCCGCCAGCAGCGCGTCGGGCTGCAGACGGAGCCCGCCCATGGTGGTGACGGCCTCGCGCGACTCCGCGACCGTCACGATCTGCCACGGACTGCCGGTGAAGCGCCCGGTCCGCAGCTCGACCAGGAGGTGGCCGACCTCCCAGTCGGCGAGGGTGTCGTAGACCGCGAGGTGGGCGATGGGACTCATGGACGAGATCCTGGCGTCGACGTGGCGGACTGGGAAGAGTCGCCGGCCTCCACCTCCGCGACACCTCCGCGACGCCTAGCGGAGCGCCCGGGCGATCTCCTGGGCGAGCCGGGCGATGGACTCCTCGACCAGGGCGCGCGGCAGTCCGCCTCAGTCGACCTGCCCGTAGAGCCGGTCCAGGCCGAGGGTGTCCCGGGCGTCGAGCAGCTTGGCCGTCAGTTGCTGACGGCGGGTGCGCGGCCGACGTACCGGTCGTCCTCGACCTGGGCGGCGGTGAACGCGGCGATGTCGGCGCGGGTGACGGCGAACCCGATCCGGTCGCTCCCGAAGAACCCGGAGCGGACCCACCCCTTGCCCGGCCCGTCCTTGGGAGCGAGGAAGCGGACGATCGTCCAGTCCAGCCCGGAGTCGACGACGGCCGCGCTCATGCCGACCATCTCGTCGTAGGCGCGCCGCAGGAACGTCCGCGCGAGCAGCGTGCTCGCCCTGGTCTGCCAGGTCGGCGTCTCCTTCGGGTCCAGGACGCTGGGGGTGCCGTTCCCGACGTAGCGGCGCACCCCGTGGCGGTTCATCGCCGCGACGATCGACCGGGTCCCGGCCACCAGCGGCAGGCCGGTGGCCGCGCGGTCCATGCTCGGGCCGAGGGCGCTGACGACCGCGTCCGCCCCCGCCACGGCCAGGTCGACCGCGGCCCCGTCGGTGACCTCGCCGACCCGGACCACGACGTCGTCGCCCCATCCGGCCGGCACCTTGGCCGGGTTCCGGACGTAGGCGGTGACCCGGTGGCCGCGGCTGCGCAGCTGCTCGACGACGAGCCTGCCGATCGCGCCGGTGGCACCGAACACGGTGACGTCCATGCGGCTGCTCCTGCCCTGGTGTTCGCGTGGGACCGCCGGCCGGAGCCGGTCCCGAGACGGGGAACGCTCCCCACATCACCGTAGTCGATGTGGGGCCGGTTCCCCGCTACGGTGGAGGGCATGGCCGATGCCACCCGCACGGGCCTGCGGTCGGACGCGGTGCGCAACCGCGACGCTCTCCTCGGCGCCGCGCGCGCCGTGTTCGCCGAGCGGGGACTGGACGTGCCGCTGGACGAGATCGCCCGCCTCGCCGGCGTCGGCAACGCCACGCTGTACCGCCGGTTCCCGACCCGCGAGCACCTCGTCGAGGCCGTCTTCCTGGACCGGCTGACCGAGTACGTCGCCGCCGTGGACGACGCGCTTGCCGACCCGGACCCGTGGTCGGGCTTCCGCTCCTACCTGCTGAGGCTGTTCCGGTGGCAGGCCGAGGACCGGGGACTGGCCGACGTCCTCGTCACCACGACGGGTCCGCCGGGCGGAGCGCTGGCGTCACTGCGGGACAGCGGGCTGCGCGGGGCGCGGCGGCTCGTCGACCGGGCGCAGGCCGCCGGCGCGCTGCGGGCCGACTTCGACCACCAGGACCTGCCGCTGCTGCTGATGGCCAACGCCGGACTGGTCCGCCAGACCCAGCCGTTCGCGCCGGCGGCGTGGGAGCGCGTCGCCGCCTTCGTCCTGGACGGCCTCCAGGAGCGGGCGGCCACCCCGGCGCCGCCGTCGCCGTCGCGCCGGCAGCTGCTCAGCGTCATGGGCAGGGACAGCGGGGGCCGCTCAGCCGGGTAGGTCCGCGGCCGAGGCGTCGAGCTCGGCGACGGCGCGGTCGAAGGCGTCGGCCACGCCTTCCGCGACCAGGTCGGCCGCGGGCCCGTAGCCGGCGGCGGCAGCCGCCCGCAGGCCGGCGGCGTGCTCGACCGCGCGCTGCCGGACGGCGGCCAGCACCTCGGCGACCGTGCCGGTCCACCCGTAGGCGTCCAGCAGCAGCCGCAGCCGGTGGGCCCGGTCCAGCTCCGGCGGGAACCCGTCCGCCGCCGCGACGTCCCGGGCGGTCAGCGGCACCCAGGTCAGCGCGACGAACGCCAGGTCGCGCACCGGGAGGGCGGGGTGCGCCAGGTCCCAGTCGATGAACCCGACCAGCTCGCCGGCGTCGGGGTCCGCGGCGGTCGGCACCGGGCGCCAGACCGCGTTGTACGGCGCCGCGTCGTGGTGCCCGACGATCTCGCCCGGACCCAGCTGGTCGCGGTCGGTGAACCACCGTGAGCCCCGGGGCGGGACGAACGACCGCGACGCGGCGTGGAAGTCGCGCAGCCAGCGCCCGACCGCGACCAGGGCCGCCTCGCTGTGCGCCCAGGCCGGCCACGGCCGCTGCTCCCCGACGGTCAGGCCGTCCAGGTGGGTGAGGACCTCGCGGCCCTGCCCGTCCAGGCCGAGCGTGCGCGGAGCACCGTCGAAGCCAGCGGCCTCGAGGTGGCGCAGCAGCGCCTGCACCGCGGGCGTCTGGTCCCCTGGCACCCGGCGGACGGTGTCCCCGACCCGGACCGCGCCCCAGTTGCGGCCGCCGAGCATCCGCTCCTCCATCGGCGCAACGGTAGCCAGCAGGCCTGACCGGTCAGGCCTGCTCGCATACCGGAGCTTCGTCGCGGACCTCGATGGCGACGAGGTCGCCGAAGCCGGCGCAGGCGGTCCGCAGCGACGGGGCGGACGCGGCCTCTCGGCCGAACACCGCCGGGTCGGGCAGGAACCGCACGGCTGTGCCCGTCGCCCCGTTCCCGGGCACCTCGAGCAGGCGGCCCCGCGGTTCGCCGCGCTCGTAGCGCCCCACCCATCCACGGCCGTCGCGCCGGTTGGTGTGCGTCAGCCAGGCGCTCAGGGCCGCGACCACCGAGATGCCGGTGCGGACACGCCCGTCGGGCAGCAGCGGCGCGTCGGCGGCCCCGAAGAAGCGCAGGTCGCGGGTGGCCATCACCGGCTTGACCGTGGTGGCACCCGAGGCGTCGTGGCGAACCTGGGTGCCTCGGCCGTCGTCGGCCACCTCGACGGACCCGTCGGCGTGCACGGTGACCATGATCCGGCGGGTCGCGCCCTCGACCGCCTCGTCCACCGCGTAGGCGACCACCTCGAGGACGAGGTGCCCGATGCCGCCAGCCGCGAACCGCTCGGCGTCGGCCCGCACCGCCCGGAGATGCCCGGTGTCCACCGGCTCGGACCAGTCGTGCGTCGCGCCCATCCGCCACTCCTCTGCTGTCGCCCGGTGGACTGTCGCCCGGTGGACCGAGCGACAGCCTGCCGGTCCAGGACCGATCGGTCAGCGGGCCCAGGCGGTGTACGAGCGCAGCGACCCGCTGCCCGGGCGGCGCAGCCACGGCCACGGGTGCAGCGCGACGACGTCCAGCTGCGCCGCGCGGCGCTTCCAGCCGGGCACGTAGGTCCAGGTCGCCGCGAGCCGGCGGCCGGCCAGCTCTGCCACCGGGTCGCCGAGCCGTACCTCGGCGCCGAGCTCGGCGAGGGTCTCGGCGAGGAAGACCAGCCGCTTGCCGGACAGCCGGAGCCGGGCCAGCAGCGGCTCGTCGAAGACGAAGACCGCCGGCAGGTCGGGGTGCGCGGCCCGGGCGGGGTCGGCGTCCCCGAGCGACTCGGCGGTCAGCCACACCGCCTCGGGGTCGCCGGTGACCACCGCGGACTCCGGCCCGCCGTCGGTCGGTCCACCTGCCAGCCCGGCCGGCGGCTCGACCCGCGGGCCGGCCTCGGCGGTCGGCCAGTCCTGCACCGGGCACGCCCGCCGCAGCTCGCACGTGCGGCACAGCCCGGGCGCCCGCTTCTCCACCTGCCAGCGGCTGAAGCCGTACACCTTCCCGGTGCCGGTGCCGACCGTCCACTGCCAGCCGAGCCGGTTGGCCGCCGGGGAGCCGTCGAGCAGGTGCCGGTACATCAGCTGCGCGCCGTCACGCCAGTCCCCGCCGGCGCGGACCGTGTACTGCGAGCTCAGCCACATCCGGGTCTGGTTGACCAGCCAGCCGTCCTCGTACAGCTCCTCGGTCGTCGCGGCCATGCACGCCATCCGCTCCGGCCACGCCTGCCCGTCCCACTGTTCGGCGTCCCACGGACCGGTGCCGACCGGCGGGGCGAACCGCAGCGGCTCGGCGTTCGCGCGCCCCACCCGGGCGTAGACGTGGCGGGCGTACTCCTGCCACAGCAGCTCGTCGCGGTACTTCTGCCGGTCCCGGCCGGGCGCGCCCGCGACCGCGTCCCACACCGCCGGCAATGGCAGCAGCCCGTGCCGGATGTACGGGGACAGCCGGCTCGCGCCCCGGTCCGCGACCGGCAGGACCGCGTTGCGGCGCGACGAGTACCCGGTGACGTCGAGTGCGGCCAGCGCGCCGTCCGCGGCGGCCTGGCCACCGCGGATCGGCGACGGGCGCACCTCGTCGCAGGTCAGGTGGCCGAGGTGGTCGCGGACCCAGTCGACGACGGCGTCGCGGTCGGTCGGCGGCGCGGGCAGCGGGGGCACCACCGGATGCTCCCCCGGACGGGAGGGTCCGGCACCCCGGGGGCGGCTGCGCCATGCTTCCCCGATCGACCGGGCGGCCACCGGCACCCGGGACACCGCCCGCCTGCCCCGAGGAGGCGCCGCCCGTGACGCCGTTCGACTCCGCGCTGCCCGACCTGCTCCTCACCCTCGCGGGCGGCCTGGCGATCGCCGTCGTCACCGGCCAGGTCGCCCGGCTGCTCGTGCGCCGCCCGGCGAGCCACCGACCGGTGGTCGCCGACATGGCCCGTCGAGGCCACCGGCCGTTCCAGCTGGCGCTGGTGCTGGTGGCGGTCGCCGTCGTCCTGGAGTTCACCGAGGCGGGCCGGCCGGTCCCGCCGGCGGTTCCGCACCTGGTCCGCATCGGGCTGATCGCCGTGCTCGGCTGGCTGGTCGCGGTGCTGGCGTTCGTCGTGGAGGACCTCGCGCTGGCCCGCTACCGGATCGACGTCGCCGACAACCGGCGCGCCCGCCGGGTCCGGACCCAGGTCTCGATCCTGCGGCGGCTGACCGTTGCCGTGGTCGTGCTGGTCGCCGGCGCGTCGGTGCTGCTGACGTTCCCGGTCGCCCGGACCGCGGGGGCGAGCCTGCTGGCCAGCGCCGGGCTGATCTCGGTGGTCGCCGGCCTGGCCGCGCAGACCTCGCTGGCCAACGTCTTCGCCGGCCTGCAGCTCGCGTTCACCGACGCGATGCGGGTGGACGACGTCGTCGTGGTGAAGGACGAGTGGGGGCGGATCGAGGAGATCACGCTGACCTACGTCGTGGTGCACATCTGGGACGACCGCCGCCTGGTGCTGCCGTCGACCTTCTTCACCACCACGCCGTTCGAGAACTGGACCCGCCGCAACGCCGACGTGCTCGGCACCGTCGACTTCGACCTGGACTGGACGGCGCCGTTCGACGAGATGCGCGAGGAACTGAGCCGCATCGTCGAGGGCACCCCGCTCTGGGACGGCCGGCTGGCGATCCTGCAGGTCACCGACGCGGTGTCCTCGTTCGTCCACGTTCGCGTGCTGGTGTCCGGTGCCGACGGGCCGACCGTGTTCGACCTGCGCTGCCACGTCCGCGAGGCACTGGTGCGCTGGCTGCAGGCCGAGCACCCGCACGCGCTGCCGCACCTGCGCACCGAGGGCGCGGCCGTGCGGTCGACCGGCGGGCTCCGTCGCCGGCTGCACCAGGGCGACGACGCGGGAGCCGGGCAGCCCGGCGGCGACGGGGGCGCGTCGGCCTCGCACCTGTTCACCACCCCCGAGGGCGCCGCCCGCTTCCGGGCGTTCTCCGGCCACGGCGCCGACCCCGACGACGACCGCACCCGCGTCGCGGTCGAGGAACTGGCCGCGCTCGACGGCGTGGACACGACCGTGCTCCCGGCGACGTCGCGGCAGCCCCAGCAGTCGGGCTGAGGGGTCCCGCACCCGGCTGCCGAGGTACGTCAGCTGACGTACGCGAAGCGGAGGCAGCCGCTCCTACGGTCGTGCGAACGACCCCGCCGGGGTCCGCAGCGAAACGAGGGCCCCCCGTGTCCGAGGCATCAACCACGGCCGAGCAGATCGACGCCGCCAACGCGAGCGGCCGGACGCCGGTGGTGTTCGTCCACGGCCTGTGGTTGCTGCCCAGCAGCTGGGACCGCTGGGCCGCCGTCTTCGCCGAGGCCGGCTACGCGGCGGTGAGCCCCGGCTGGCCGGACGACCCGGAGACCGTCGAGCAGGCCCGTGCCCACCCGGAGGTCTTCGCGGACAAGACCGTCGGGCAGGTGGCCGACCACTACGCGGAGGCCATCGGCAAGCTGACCCGCAAGCCGGCCGTCGTCGGGCACTCCTTCGGCGGGCTGCTGGCGCAGATCCTCGCCGGGCGCGGGCTGTCGGCGGCGACGGTGGCGATCGACGGTGCGCCGTTCCGGGGCGTGCTGCCGTTGCCGGTCTCCGCGCTGAAGTCGGCGTCGCCCGTGCTGGGCAACCCGGCCAACCGGCACCGCGCGGTGCCGTTGACCTACGACCAGTTCCGGTTCGGGTTCGCCAACGCCGTGTCCGAGGACGAGGCGCACGAGCTCTACGACACCTTCGCGGTGCCGGCGCCGGGAGCACCGCTCTTCCAGGCCGCCACTGCCAACCTCAACCCGTGGACCGAGGCGAAGGTCGACACCAGGACGCCCGACCGCGGACCGGTGCTGATCGTCAGCGGCGAGAAGGACAACACGGTGCCGCACGCGATCTCGCACGCCGCCTACAAGGCGCAGCAGCACAACGAGGGCGTCACCGAGTTCGTCGAGATCCCGGGTCGGGGTCACTCGCTGACGATCGACAGCGGTTGGCGCGAGGTCGCCGACACCTCCCTGGCGTTCGTCCGGCGCTTCGTGCGCTGACCAGCCGATCGCTTCCGGCCGGCCCGCGCCAGCGCCGACTGGACGGACCGACTGGACGCCCCGCCGGCGCCGCCCACACTGGGGCCCGGGCACGACCGTCTGCCCGGACACCCGACGCCGACCCCAGGAGGACCAGATGGATCTCGACAACATTAAGGAGAAGGCCAGCGACGCCGGCATCGCCAAGGCCGGCGACAAGATCGAGGACAAGACCGGCGGCAAGGGCGGCGAGCAGATCGACAAGGTCGAGAAGACGGCCGACGAGAAGATCGGCCAGTAGGACCGCACCTGCTCCACCGCACCGACCCGGACGTGCCTGGTGGCGAGCTCCTGGGTCCAGCGGCCCGCGCCACCGCGGACGGAGCCCGGGTTCCCTCCCCGCCACGTCCCTGCCGCCAGCCGTCCACCAGCCGGCGGCGCCGACGGCGTGCCCCTGGCCAGGAGCGACCGGAGCGGGCAACATCATGTCCGCCGCGTCGCCCCGGTTCGTCCCGACGACGGGAGTGGGGTGCCGTCGCGGCACCCATCGCCGTCGGAGCGCCGACGGCACGGCCGCCGCACGTGGTGGCCGACCCCGAGGGAGACCCGTGCGCAACTCCGCTCCCGAGCGCTCCCGTTCCCGCCCGCGTCGCGCGGCCCTGCGCGTCGGCGTCGTCCTCCTCGCGGCCCTGGCCACCGCACTCCCCGCGCTGCCGGGCATCGGTCTCCCGCGCGCCGCGGCCGCGACCCCCGCAGCCCTGACCACCGGGGAGACCTCGCCGGCGCCCGGCACGCCCGGCGGCAGCTGGACGGCGAGCCCGGTCCCCGGCGGGACCCGGGTGGTCCTGCGGCTGGACGGCCCGTTGCCCGCGCGGGCGGCTGCGCCGGGCCTGGCGGTCGACGGGGTCCCCGTCCCCGGCGCGCGCAGCAGCGGCGGCGGCCGGGTGCTGACCGTCGTCACCACAGACCCCGCCGCCCGTCGGCCGGCCACCGTCGAGGTCACCTGGAGCGGGGTGGTCGCGGCCTCCGCGGTGTCGGCCCGGCGGCGCGGCAGCGCCCCGACCGCCCCGACCGCCCCGACGCCGTCGGAGCTGGTCGGCTCGACCCGCACCGGCCCCGCGCTCGGCGTCGACCCGGCGGCACGCGGCCGGTACCGCGTCGAGCGCCTCGACTACGACCTCGGGGACACCGCGATCGCGCTGTCCGGCCTCGGCGGGCACCGGGTCGAGCTGCGGGCCGCCGTCTACGCCCCGGCCGCCGCACCCGGGCGTCGCCCGGTGGTCGTGTTCCTGCACGGCCGGCACGCCGCGTGCTACTCGCCGGCCTACGACTACCCGGACAACAGCCAGTGGCCGTGCGCCCCCGGACTGCGCCCGGTGCCCAGTTCCCTCGGCTACGGCGAGCCCGCGACGACGCTGGCCAGCCAGGGCTACGTCGTGGTGTCCATCAGCGCCGACGGGATCAACGCCCTGGACAACGAGTTCGCCGACGACCTCGGGGCACAGGCGCGCGGGGAGCTGGTGATGGCGCACCTGGACCTGCTGGCCCGCGCCGACGCCGGCCGGGTCGGTGGACTCGGGGCCCGCGCGAGGGGCCGCCTCGACCTCACCCGGATCGGGCTGATGGGGCACTCCCGGGGCGGCGAGGGCGTCGTCCGCGCCGCCGCCCTCAACGCCGCACGGCGCGTGCCGTACGGGATCCGCGGGGTGTTCGCGCTGGCCCCGGTGGACTTCACCCGGGCGTCGCTGCCCGGGGTCCCCCTCGCCGTCGTGCTGCCGTACTGCGACGGGGACGTCATCGACCTGCAGGGCCAGCACCTGTTCGAGGACAGCCGCCACGCCGATCCCGGCGACGACGTGCTGCGCTCGTCGCTGCTGGTGGAGGGCGCCAACCACAACTTCTTCAACAGCGAGTGGACACCCGGGGACTCGGTCGCCCCGAGCGAGGACGACTGGTTCTTCTCCGACGACCCGGTGTGCGGCGTCGACTTCGGCACCCGCCTGACGCCGACCCGACAGCGCGCGGTGGGCACCGCCTACACCGCCGGGTTCTTCCGACTGACCGTGGGCGGGGAGCGGTCGATGCTGCCGCTGTTCGACGGCAGCGCGGGCCGGGCCCCGTCCGCCGCCGACGCGGTGGTCTGGGCCTCCGCGCAGGCGCCGCGGACGGCCCGGGTCGACCTCGCGTCGCTGGAGGCGCGGCCGGCGGACTACCGGCTGTCCGGCTCGATGACCGCGACCCGTTGTGCTGGGATGATCTACCCGGACGAGCCGGTCCGGGCCCCGCTGAAGCCGTGCGTGCGGTCCTTCTACCGGGAGAAGTGGCCCTCGTTCACGCCGGCGGCGCTGGCGCCGGACGTCCCCGCGACCCCGGTCGTCGACCTGCGGTGGCGGGCTGCCGGTGCCCGCGCGGTACTGGACGCCCCGGCCGGGCGCCGCGACGTGCGGGGGATGACCGCGCTGACCGTGCGGATGTCCCCGGACGAGCACGTCCCCGACGAGGAGGTCGGCCGCCGGACCGGCGGCGACCTGTCCCTGGGCGTGGTCGACGGCGCCGGCCGGTCCGTGGACGTCCCCGTGGCGGAGTTGTCCGCAGCCCAGCGGCCGTTCCCGGGCGGCGACCCGGCGCTGGGCAAGCGGTGGCTGCGCACGGTCCGGCTGCCGGTCAGCCGGCTGCGGGGGCTAGACCTGTCCGACGTCCGGCAGGTGCGGGTGACGGCCCGGTCCGGCTCGGGCGGGGTGCTGGTGTCAGACGTCGCGTTCTCCCGGTCCGCGCTGGGCTCCGGCCCGTCGACGGGTGGGACCGCGACCGGTCGGCTGCCGGTGGTGGGCCTGACCGGTGCGACGCTGGTGCGATCCCGGAGTCGGACCGTGCTGCGGGTCACGGTCGGGCTGTCGGCACCCTCGACCCGGACCGTGCGGGTCGCGGTCCAGGTGCTGCCGGCCTACGCGCTTCCGCTGGTCGCGACCGCGCGCACGCTCGCCCTCAGCCCCGGCGCCACCCGCGCGACCACGGAGTTCTCGCTGTCCGGCACACCCGGGGACCCCGACGAGTACGGCGACGGGCAGGTCGTGCTCGCCGACCAGCGGGACAGCGTTCTCGGCACCCACGTCGCCCGCATCCGGCGTCCCTGAGCTGGACTGGTCGAGTGCCCAGCCGGTGGACGTTGACGCCGCGGCAGAGCGTGGCGGCGGAGTGCGCGCGTCGTGGCCGTTCAACCGTCATCGCCGGGTGTGTCGACCTGCTCGAGGGCCGGGACGTCGACGGCGCGTTGGTGATCGCGCTGGGCGGGCCTCCGGCGGATCACGTTCTCGACGGCGGGGCCGGCGGCCCGGACGGCTACTGGCCGCGGGTCTGGGCGGCGCGGGGGCTGTTGCACGCGTGC
>CAXTBU010000054.1:0-7464 GCA_964242885.1 uncultured Actinomycetales bacterium | reverse complement strand
CCCGGGTGACGGCGGCCCTCGTCCGCGCGACGGGCGACGAGGCGTGGCGGGTCCGGGAGATGGCGGCCAGGGTGATCGCCCGGCACCGCTTCGACGCGCTGGACGCCGTCGTCGGCCTCCGCGACGACCCGGTTCCCCGGGTGCGGGTCGCGGCGAACAGGGCCGTCGCGGTGCTGACCGCCGCCGGACCGCGGCACAGGTCCGGCCAGACATCTCGCGACCTGGACCAGGATCTCAACAGATGAGATGCGATTGAGCGTCGTCCGACACCGTCGCTAGATTCGGCCACGGTCATGAGTGACAGCGCGAAGCCCTGGCTCGCTGTCCGGCAACCCTCCTGTCGCGGCGGGGTGCTCCAGGTGACGACCCGGCCGGACGGTGTCCGGCAAGTGCGACGACCGAGAGCTGACGCCATGACCCCTCTGCCCGTTCCCGGACCCGCGCGGCCCGGTCAGGCGCGCGGCTGCCACTGGCCCGAGCGCGTGGTCCGCCGGCACATCGACCTGCAGCTCGTCGCCAGCGCGATCTGTCGACCCGCCTGACCGTCCCGGTTCCTCCGCCGCGCGTCGCGGCGTCTCGCCCCTGATCGACCCGTGCGGGCCGCTCTCGCGCCGCGCGCCGGTGCCGGTCCCGCGCACTCCCGTGCTGCCGCCCTCTCCACGCGGACGCCGTTCCCGCACGTCCGGAAGGATCTCCGTGACCGACATCACCGCGGCATCGCGCGTGCTGCCCCAGGCCTCCTCGGCTGCCGGGCGGAGCGGATCGCTCGCCCGTCTGCTGGCCCGCAAGCTGCTCTCGGCGGTCCTCGTGCTGTGGCTGGCGGCGACCGTCAGCTTCTTCGCCCTCCGACTGGTCCCGGGCGACCCGGTGCTGGCGATCCTCGGCAACCCGAGCTCCGCGCCGTCGGCCGGGGTGCTGGAGGCGACCCGGCAGGCGTACGGGCTGCAGGACCCGCTGGTGGTGCAGTACCTGGACCACCTCGGTCGACTGGCGCGGGGCGACCTCGGACAGTCCTACTCGCTGAAGCAGAGCGTCGGCACGGTGATCGGCGACCAGCTGCCCAGCACGCTCGTCCTGACCGTCACCGCCCTGGTGGCGGCGTGGGTGATCGCTGCTCTCGGAACACTGCTCACCGTCCGCCGGGGCCGGCTCGCCGAGCTGCTCGGGACCGGGCTGGAGGTGTTCACCGCAGCACTTCCCCAGTTCTGGCTCGGGATCCTGCTGCTGGTCGTCTTCGGGTTCCACCTCGGCCTCGTCCCGGTCGCGGGCGGCACCGGCCTGCGATCGCTCGTCCTGCCGACGTTGACGCTCGCGGTTCCGCTCGCCGGCTTCCTCGGCCAGGTCACCCGCCAGTCGTTCGACGACGCGATGGGCCAGCCGTTCGTGCTGTCCGCGCGCACCCGGGGGATGGGCGACTGGGCGGTGCGCAGCCGCCACGCGCTGCGGCACGCGCTGCTGCCCGGCCTGACGCTGTCCGGCTGGGCCGTGGGGAGCCTGTTCAGCGGGGCGGTCGTCGTGGAGACGCTGTTCGCCCGGCCGGGGCTGGGCAAGACGCTGCTGGACGCGGTCACCCGTCGGGACATGCCGCTGGTGCTGGGCGGGGTCCTGCTCATCGCGGTCGTCTACGTCGTCGTGAACCTCCTGGTCGACGCCCTGTACCTGGTGGTCGACCCGAGACTGCGCCGCACCGCCGTCCACTCGACCCGCGCCACCCGACCGACCGGAGCACCCGCGTGACGACCACCCAGTCGCCTCCCCGGCACGACGGCCCGCCGACGGCGCCACCCGCGACGCCGCCCGCGACGCCACCGACCGAGCCGCGAGCGCCCGCTACCGGCGCGGCCGCACCGGCCCGGCAGCGCCGGAGCAGGACCGCCCGGCCCGGGGTCGTGCTCGCGGCGGCGCTGCTGCTCGCGCTGGCCCTGGCAGCCGTCGTCCCGTCCCTGTTCGCCTCCCAAGACCCGTTCGCGATCCGCCCCGCGGACGCGTTCGCCGCACCGTCGGGCGCGCACCTGTTCGGCACCGACCAGTCCGGCCGTGACGTCTTCGCCCGGATCCTCGCCGGTGCGCGGCCGTCGTTGCTGATCGGCGTCTGCGCCACGGCGATCGGCCTCGCGCTCGGCGCGCTGCTCGGGGTCGCCGCCGGCCTGGGCGGGCGCTTCGTCGACGCCGCCGTCAGCCGCGTCCTGGAGGTGCTGTTCGCGTTCCCCGGGCTGATCCTGGCCCTGCTCGTCATCGCGATCGCCGGCACCGGGGTGGTGACGACCGCCGTCGCCGTCGGCATCGGCACCGCGCCCGGCTACGCGCGGATGTTCCGTGCGCAGACGCTGAGCGTCGCCGGGTCGGGGTACGTCGAGGCCGCCCGGGCGCTCGGGCACCCACCCCGGCGCGTGCTCGGCCGGACCGTCGTGCCGAACGTCCTGCGGCCGCTGCTGGTGCTGGCCACCCTCGGGGTCGGCCAGGCGATCGTCTGGGGGTCCTCGCTGAGCTTCCTGGGCCTCGGCGCCCAGCCGCCCGACCCGGAGTGGGGAGCGATGCTCTCCGACAGTCGGCAGTACATCTCGATCGCGTGGTGGCTGGCCGTGATCCCGGGTCTGTTCATCACCGGCACCGCCCTGCTCACCACCGTTGTCGGCCGCCGCCTGCAGGTCGTGCTCGACGGCGGGAGCGCCCGGTGACCGCCGTCAGTGACCTGCCCGCCGTGCCCGACCTGACCTCCGTGCCCGACCCGACCGCCGGGGGGGTCCCCGGGCCGGCCGCCGTTCTGGAGGTGGCGGGACTGGACGTGTGGTTCGGCTCCGGAGCCGACGAGCGGCACGTCGTCAGGGACGTGTCCTTCTCGCTCCGACCGGGTCGGGCTCTCGCCCTGGTCGGTGAGTCCGGATCGGGGAAGTCCGTCACGGCCCGGACCCTGGTCGGCCTGGCCGGCGACGGCGCCCGGGTGTCGGCGCGGGCGCTGCGGTACCGGGGACGGGACCTGCTGGGCCTGCGCGACCGCCAGTGGCGGGCGGTTCGCGGCGCCGACATCGGCTTCGTGCTGCAGGACGCCCTGGTGTCGCTGGACCCGCTGCGTCCGGTGGGCGCGGAGATCGAGGAGACGCTGCGGCTGCACCGGTTCGGGGACCGGACGGCCCGGCGCGCCCGGGTCCTCGAGGCGCTCGCCGACGCCGGGGTGCCCGAGCCGGAGCTGCGCGCTCGGCAGCGTCCCGGCGAGCTGTCCGGCGGGCTGCGCCAGCGGGCGCTGATCGCATCGGCCATCGCGCTCGACCCCGGCCTGGTCGTCGCAGACGAGCCGACGACCGCACTCGACGCCTCCGTCCAGGCCCAGATCCTGACGCTGCTGCGCGGTTTCGCCGAGCGCGGCGACGCGCTGCTCGTGATCAGCCACGACCTGTCGGTGGTCAGCCGTCTCGCCGACGACATCGCCGTGATGTACCAGGGGCGGATCGTCGAGCAGGGTCCCACCGGCGAGGTCCTCGGCAACCCCCAGGACCCGTACACCCAGCGCCTGCTGGACGCTGTCCCGTCGGCGCACCGGCGGGGCACCCGGCTGTCGCCGGGAACCCCGCGCCGGCACGCGGCGTCCGCCCGCCTCCGGCCACAGGCCGACACCGACCCCGCGGTGCCCGTCGTGGCGGTCGACGGGCTGCGCAAGCACTACCGCAGCCCGGACGGCAGCTGGCGCACGGTGGTGGACGACGTCTCCTTCCAGCTGCTCCCGGGCCGGACGCTGGGGGTTGTCGGCGAATCGGGGTCGGGCAAGACCACGACCGCACGCGCCGTCCTCGGGTTCGTCGACCCGGACGGCGGGTCGGTGAGCCTGGCCGGCGAGCCGTGGAGCGGGGTGCCGGAGCGGAGCCGGCGGGCGCGCCGACCCGACATCGGCGTGGTCTACCAGGACCCGCTGAGCTCCTTCGACCCCCGGCACACCGTGCGAGCAGTGCTCTCCGATGCGCTCGCCTCGATCGGGGTGACCGACCGCCGGGCAGTCGACGCCCGGACGGCGGAGCTGCTGGACCAGGTCGGGCTGGAGGCCGAGCACCTGGACCGCCGGCCGCTGCAGCTGTCCGGCGGGCAGCGCCAGCGGGTGGCCATCGCCCGCGCCCTGGCACCGGAACCGCGGGTCGTGCTGTGCGACGAGCCGGTGTCGGCGCTCGACGTGTCGATCCAGGCGCAGGTGCTGGACCTGCTCGCGGACCTGCAGCGCGACCTCGGCGTCAGCTACGTGTTCATCAGCCACGACCTCGGCGTCGTGCACCACATCAGCGACGACGTGCTGGTGCTGCGCGACGGCCGGGTCGTCGAGCACGGACCGGCCGACCAGGTCTTCACCGCGCCGCGCCACGAGTACACCCGACAGCTGCTCGCGGCGGTGCCCCGGTTGGACCACAGCGGCTGACCTGTCCGCGCCGCACCGCCCAACCCTCCCCGCACCACCGCCACGCCTCCCAGGAGCACCCCGCATGAGCAAGCAGATCCACCTCAACGGCTTCGAGATGAACACGCCCAGCCACATCAACCACGGCCTCTGGGTCCACCCGGACAACCGCCGCCACGAGTACACCGACATCGACTACTGGACGGACACGGCACGGCTGCTCGAGCGGGGACTGTTCGACGCCGTGTTCCTGGCCGACGTCGTCGGCACCTACGACGTGTACAAGGGCAGCCGCGAGCCGGCGATCCGCAACGGGCTGCAGATCCCGAACAACGACCCGCTGCTGCTGGTCCCGGCGATGGCCGCGGTCACCCGTCACCTGGGCTTCGCGGTCACCTTCTCCACCACCTACGAGCCGCCGTTCGCCCACGCCCGACGCATGTCGACGCTGGACCACCTGACCCGCGGGCGGGTGGCCTGGAACGTGGTGACCGGGTACCTGCCCGACGCCGCGCTGAACTTCGGGCTCAGCGAGCAGGTCGGGCACGACGACCGGTACGCGATCGCGGACGAGTTCCTGGACGTCGTCTACAAGCTGTGGGAGGGGAGCTGGGACGACGACGCGGTCGTGCGCGACCGGGAGGCGCGGGTCTACACCGACCCGCGCGGCGTCCACGAGATCGGCCACCGCGGCCGCTTCTTCAGCGTGGACGGCCCGCACCTGTCCGAGCCGTCTCCGCAGCGCACACCGGTCATCTACCAGGCGGGGACCTCCGACCAGGGCAAGGACTTCGCGGCCAAGCACGCCGAGGGCATCTTCCTGGCCTCGCGGAACACCACCCAGGTGGCCGCGGACGTGTCCGACATCCGGGCCCGCGCGCAGGCGCAGGGCCGCGACCCCGACCACGTCAAGATCTTCATCGGCATCGACGTGGTCACCGCGCGGACCGAGGCGGAGGTCGCCGCGAAGGTGGACACGGTCACCCGGCTGCGCAGCGTGGAAGGCCACCTCGCCCACTTCGGCGGCGGCAGCGGCATCGACCTGTCCGGCCACGACACCGACGCCTACCTGGAGTACCACGGCGGGAACCACTCGCGGTCGTTCGAGAAGATGTGGGCCGACGGTCCCGACCGCAAGAAGGTCGGCGAGCTCGTGGAGTACTTCGCCCGGCCCGACAACAGCCCGTTCTTCGTGGCCGGGACCCCGGAGCGGGTCGCGGACCGCCTCGAGGAGATCGTCGACAGCACGGGGATCGACGGGTTCAACCTGGTGCAGTTCCTGTCCCCGGGCACCTTCACCGACTTCGTCGACCTCGTCGTGCCGGTGCTGCAGGCCCGCGGCCGGTACCGGACCGCCTACGAGCCCGGCACGTTCCGGGAACGGCTGTTCGGGGCCGGCCAGGCGACCGCACCCGAGGACCACCCCGCGCGCCGCTACCACGGCGCGTTCTCCGACCAGACGTCCCTGGACCTCGCATCCACCCCTGTCGGGAGCTCCGCATGACCGTTCCGAACCGCCGCCAGTTCCTCTTCCTCACCGCCGGGCTGGCGGGCGTCGCCGCAGTCGCCGGGTGCGGCGGCGCGCAGGCCGCCGGCAGCAGCCAGACCGGCAGGCCCGGTTACGGCGGGACGCTGGTGTTCGCCACCGACCGCGAGCCGGTGTCGCTGGACCCGGCGGTGGGCGGTGACCAGCCGCAGTCGCTGATCGCCCGCGCGTTCCTGGACTCGCTGGTGCACCAGGACCTCGACGGCAGCATCAAGCCCTGGCTGGTGAAGTCGTGGACGATCTCCCCCGACGGGTTGACGTACACGTTCCGACTGCGGACCGACGTGCGGTTCACCGACGGCACCCCCTTCGACGCGGCCGCTGTCCGGGCGAACTTCGAGTACTGGCTGGACCCGGCGACACAGTCCACCGTCGACAGCGTCTACGTCGCCGACTACCGGTCCACGAAGATCGTCGACCCGCACACCGCTGTCGTCACGCTCGCCAAGCCCAACGCGGCGTTCCTCGAGGTGCTCGCCCAGTCGTTCCTGGGCATCCAGTCACCGAAGGCCATCGCCCGCGGCATCGAGGTCAACGGCCAGTCACCCGTGGGGACCGGGCCGTTCGTGGTCACCGGGTGGGACCACCAGGACAAGGTGACCCTGACCCGCAACGAGGACTACGACTGGGCGCCGGCCGCTGCGGCCCACCAGGGCAAGGCGTACGCGGAGAGGATCGAGTGGCGGTTCATCTCCGAGCCGGCCACCCGGTTCGGTGCGCTGCAGTCCGGCGAGGTGCACGTCATCGAGACGGTGCCGCCGGAGAGCTTCGCCGTCGCGGAGAAGTCGTCGAACCTGAAGGTGCTGGACGGTCAGCGTCCCGGCGTCCCCACCGGCCTGAGCCTCAACACCACCCGCGCACCCTTCGACGACCTGCGGGTGCGCAAGGCCTTCCGGCACGCGGCCGACGTGCGCTCGGGGCTGAAGAGCGTGTTCTTCGACGCCTACCAGCCCTACGGCGGCTCACTGAGCCCGACGACGATCTACTACGACGAGTCCACCGAGGACGCGTACCCCTACGACCCGGCGAAGGCCAACGCCCTGCTGGACCAGGCCGGATGGACGCAGCGGGACTCCGCCGGGTACCGGACGAAGAACGGGGTGCGGCTGCGTGCGGTCTTCCCCGTGTACCCGGGCGTGCAGCCGGCCGACAAGTCGCTGTTCGAGCAGATCCAGGCGACGGAGAAGCAGGTGGGCCTCGAGGTGGTGCTGGAGAACGTCGACAGCGGGGCGTCCACCGCCCGGTCGATCGCCTGGGACTACGACCTCAGCTTCAGTTACTGGGTCACCAACACCGCCGACGCGCTGCGCTACGTCTACGCCGGCGAGTTCGCGGTCAAGGACGGGAAGTCGTGGCACTCCAACGGCAGCGGGATCAAGAACCCGGAGCTGGACGCCGCCCTGGAGCAGGCGCTGGAGACGACCGACCCGGTGAAGCGGCGGGCGCTCTACGCGAAGGCCCAGCGGATCGTCTCGGACAACGCGGTCACCCTGCCGCTCTACGTCTACCCGGCGCAGTACGGCTACAACACCGACAAGGT